>JAGNVG010000163.1 GCA_017986605.1 Limnohabitans sp. | reverse complement strand
TCCACATCGGCCACGGTCTCGACCTTGGGCACCATGATGTGGGTGAGAACCTGTCCGGCACGGCCTGCGATGTGGGCCATGTCGGCGTCAAAACTGGGGTGGTCCACGGGGTGGACACGAACGGCAATGCGCGAGTCAGCGCGGGCTGCGGTCGTGGCGAGTGCCATCTCTGTGACCAATGCCGCGTGGTCGGCTTCGCCTCCGACGGGTGCGCCGTCTTCGCAATCGAGGGTGACATCAAAGACGCAAGTGCCGAACTCTTGGGTCATGTCGGCCTGCAGTTGCAGGCTTTTGCGCATCCTCGCTTCGACACCGCTGTAATGGTCACAGACCGGCAGCGAGAGGCTACCGGCTTGCGCACCCAACAGGACGTTGCGAGGATGACTCACTTGGATTTCTCTGCCTGAATCAGATCAGGTGAGCGACGCCAGCTTGCTCGTCGGTCAACTCTTTCAGGGTCTTGTCGATACAAGTTTGGCTGAATTCGTCGATGGCCAGGCCTTCAACGACTTTGTATTCGCCGTTTTCGCAAGTGACGGGGAAACCAAACATGACATCTTTAGGGATGCCATACCAGCCTTGTGATGGGATACCCATGGTGACCCACTTGCCGTTGGTGCCCAAGGCCCAGTCGCGCATGTGGTCGATGGCGGCGTTGGCAGCCGAAGCAGCCGAGGACAGGCCACGGGCTTCGATGATGGCTGCGCCACGCTTGCCGACGGTGGGCAAGAACACGTTGGCGTTCCATTCCTGGTCGTTGATCATGTCCTTGACGGATTCGCCGTTGATGGTGGCGAAACGGTAGTCGGCGTACATGGTGGGCGAGTGGTTGCCCCAGACGCACAGTTTTTCGATGTCGGCCACGGCTTTGCCGGTCTTGGCAGCGATTTGCGACGCAGCGCGGTTGTGGTCCAAACGCAACATGGCGGTGAAGTTGCCGGGCTTGAGATCAGGCGCGGCCTTCATGGCGATGTAGGCGTTGGTGTTGGCGGGGTTGCCCACGACCAGCACTTTGACGTCACGCGAAGCGACAGCGTTCAGGGCCTTGCCCTGTGCAGTGAAGATGGCACCGTTGATGGCGAGCAACTCAGCGCGCTCCATGCCGGGGCCGCGTGGACGCGAACCGACCAACAGGGCGTAGTCGGCGTCTTTGAAGGCGGTCATCGGGTCGCCGTGGGCTTCCATACCGACCAGCAATGGGAATGCGCAGTCTTCGAGTTCCATCATCACGCCCTTGAGCGCCTTTTGGGGGCCTTCAACGGGCACTTCCAGCAATTGCAGGATGACGGGCTGGTCTTTGCCCAGCATTTCGCCGGAGGCGATGCGGAACAACAATGCGTAACCGATTTGACCTGCTGCGCCGGTAACGGCAACGCGGACGGGTTTTTTGCTCATGGTGGATAACTCCAGAAGTGTTGAAAACAAGGATCGCAGGCCCTGCAGACAACTTGTCAGCGGGTCTGTCCGGCGCACCGGACCCGCGCATCAATCTCGACCGATGTGGAGACGACCGCAAGCAAACAGCTTCGAAGTGTACCCGCGAAAACCCTGATTCGTCAATTTGTCTTATGTCTTATATAAGATATGATGGCGCACCTGACGTGCAACTGACCCACACGTCGAACTCAACCCCCATGAACAACACCTCCCCATTGGCCGACAGCAGTTTTTCTGCCGCAGATACCTCCGTGCCAACTCCAGCATTCAGCCCGCTGTACCAGCAAATCAAGGGCTTGATTTTGCAAAATTTGCAGTCAGGCGAGTGGAAACCGGGCGAGTCGATTCCGAGCGAAATGGAATTGGCCGCCCGCTACCGGGTCAGCCAAGGCACGGTGCGCAAAGCCATTGACGAGTTGGCCGGAGACAACTTGTTGGTGCGCCGCCAAGGCAAAGGCACATTTGTCGCCACACATGCCGAACATCATGTCCAGTACAGATTTTTAAAACTGACCCCTGACAATGGCAGCCTGGACACCGAAGGACCGGCGCAACGTGAAATCGTTGATTGCAAGCGCCTTCGCGCCACGGCTGATATTGCCCGCGCTTTAGCACTGAGGTCAGGCGATCCCGTTTTGCAGGTGCGTCGCGTACTGTCTTTTGCGGGCACGCCCACCATTTTGGAAGACTTATGGCTTCCTGGTGGCCCCTTTAAAGGCCTGACCGCCGAGCGTCTGGCTGACTACCATGGCCCCATGTATGCGCTCTTCGAAACAGAATTTGGCGTGCGCATGGTCAGGGCTGACGAAAAAATCAGAGCTGTACTACCCGATGAGACTCAAAGCCAGTTGCTCAAAATCTCCGCGGGCACGCCTCTACTCAGCGTAGAACGAATTGCTTACACCTACAACGACACCCCCATGGAGCTGCGTCGCGGCTTCTACCGCACCGAAAGCCACCACTACCACAACGCCTTGAATTGACCCATTTGAGATGATTGAAAAATCTCCTTGCGCAGGTCGTGTGCAATGCTCATGTCAGTTTGCTGCGTTGCAATAGAATCCATCGGTTTGTCATCCAAATTACGAACGCGTTACACCCAGAAAGTACCCACATGACTGAACTAGCTCGAAAGCGGCCCGAATTCCGCAACATCAACGCCCTGAAAGACCTTCCGTCTTACCGCCTTCCAGTGGCTGGCATTGTGTCCATTCTTCACCGCATCAGCGGTTTCCTGATGTTCGCGCTGTTGCCACTCATCATTTGGATGTTTGACAACTCCATCACCTCCGAAATTTCTTTCGCAAAACTCTCGGCTGCTTTCAATGTCGGCCTCGGCGTTGTGCCTGGTTGGTTCATGAAGCTGGTGGCCTTGGCTCTGATCTGGGCTTACCTGCACCACTTCATTGCCGGTTTGCGCCACCTGTACATGGACGTCTGCCACGCCGTGACCAAAGAATTCGGCAAGTCCTCGGCCATCGTCACATTGGTACTGAGTATCGGCCTCACCGCCGTGTTGGGTGCCAAGATGTTTGGCCTGTACTGATCAGCCCCACAAAACAACAAAAGGAAACTGACCTATGTCGTCCGTCAACTACGGCTCCAAACGCATCGTGACCGGTGCTGGCTACGGCTTTCGTGACTGGCTTGCCCAGCGCGTGACCGGCACCCTGATGGCCCTCTTTACTGTGATCTTGCTGGCCCAGGTGATCTTCACCTCCGGCCCCATCGGTTACGAAGAATGGGCCGGTATCTTTGCATCCCAGTGGATGAAAGTCCTGACTTTCTCGGTCATCCTCTCCCTGCTGTACCACGTCTGGGTGGGCATGCGTGACATCTGGATGGACTACGTGAAGCCTCTGGCCGTGCGCCTGGTTTTGCACGTCTTTACCCTCGTCTGGCTGGTCGGCTGTGCCGGCTGGGCTGTTCAGGCCCTGTGGCGCCTGTGATTGCGTTGAACTCACACAAAGACAAATAACCATGAGCTATACCAAAGACCAAATCTCCAACCGCAAGTTCGACGTCGTGATCGTCGGTGCTGGCGGCTCCGGCATGCGTGCCTCGCTGCAACTGGCCCGTGCGGGCCTGAATGTGGCGGTGCTGTCCAAAGTGTTCCCCACCCGCTCGCACACCGTGGCAGCACAGGGCGGCGTGTCTGCTTCGCTGGGCAACATGAGCGAAGACAAGTGGGAATACCACTTCTATGACACCGTCAAGGGCTCAGACTGGCTCGGCGACCAGGACGCCATCGAATTCATGTGCCGTGAAGCACCCAAGGTCGT
>JAGNVG010000003.1:43090-50613 GCA_017986605.1 Limnohabitans sp. | reverse complement strand
AGCACCCTGAGCGTAGCGGCCGAACGCAAGGCCTGCCTCAAAAGCTCAGGGCTTCAGCCGCCATGCGCCTGCATGGCTTTGCCCACTTCCAGTGCGCCTTGCTCTGAGCCAGAGCGCGGCACCTTTTCACCTTGTCGGTCCATGACCTGCGCCAGCGCGGCGGCCAGGCGTTCGGGGGTGTCGGGGCCTGTGCCCAGGTGCACGCCTTGCGTCAGGGTGATGTGCGCTACTTCAAAGCTGCCTGCGCCCGCGCAGATGATGGTGCGGTTGGGTGCGTCTTCGCTGGCCATGACCAGCATAGCGGGCACCACAGCGCTGGGCTCCAGAGCCTTGAGGACGGCCTCGGGCATGAGGCCTTCGGTCATGCGGGTGGCCGCTGTGGGGGCCAGGCAATTGACACGGATGTTGCTTTTTTCGCCCTCGATCGAGAGGGTTTGCATCAAGCCCGCCAGTGCCATCTTGGCCGCACCGTAGTTGGCTTGCCCAAAGTTGCCATACAAGCCGCTGGACGATGTGGTCATGACCACGCGGCCATAGTTTTGCGCCTGCATGATGGGCCAAACAGCTTTGGTGCAATGCACCGCGCCCATGACGTGCACATCCATCACCAGCTTAAAGTCGGCCAATTCCATCTTGGCAAAGCTCTTGTCGCGCAGGATGCCGGCGTTGTTGACCAAAATGTCCACCCGGCCCCAGGCGTCCACCGCCTGCTGAACCATGGCTTTGACGGCTTCAAAATCGGTGACCGATGCACCGTTGGCCATGGCTTCGCCGCCCGCAGCGCGGATTTCATCGACCACGGCCTGTGCGGCCGACACCGAGCCGCCCGCGCCGTGCACATCGCCACCCAAATCGTTGACCAGCACTTTGGCCCCGCGTGCAGCCAGCGCCAAAGCGTGCTGCTTGCCCAAACCGCCGCCTGCGCCTGTGACGATCGCGACGCGGCCTTTGAAATCGATGCTCATGGTTTTTCCTTGATTGAATGCGTGTGTGGGTGACAGGGCGTTGGGGCACCATCTGCTAATCTGGCTGTCAATTGAAAGCTTGCCCTACTTTAAAACAGCCAGCGCTTTGGCTGTGTTGCACGATTGACACCCGACATGGAACTGAACACCGAAATCATCACCACACCGCCCCTGGACTCTGCTTCGGTGGTCTTGCTGCGCGACAGTGCACAGGGTCTGCAAGTGCTGCTGCTCAGGCGGCACCAAGCGTCCAACGTGTTGGGCGGGGCTTATGTGTTTCCGGGCGGCAAACTGGACCCTGAAGACCAACACCCAGCACTGCTGTCCCAGCTCAGCCAAGATGCCGCCACCTTGCACCAGCGCTTGGCCGAGCCAGAGCTGCCCGAGCCACGCGCAGCGGGCCTCTTTGTGGCCGCGATTCGCGAGGCGTTTGAAGAATGCCGCATCTTGTTGGGCCAAACCGGGACCGACACCCCCGACCTGCAGGGCTTGCAAAATGCCTTGGCCAGCGGGCAAAGCTGGGCGCAGGCTTTTCAAAACCTGTCGCTGAAGCTGCACACCGATACGCTGGTGCCTTGGACCCGGTGGATCACGCCACGGCAGGCGTCTGTGACCCACAAACGCTTTGACACCCGGTTTTTCATCACCCGGGTGCCCGAGGGCCAAACTGCCGCACACGACAACTTTGAGGCCACCGAAACCCTGTGGACCACCCCGCGCGAGGCCTTGATCCGGTATTGGGACCATGAGATTGAGTTGGCACCGCCCCAAATCATGGGCCTGGTTCAGCTGGCGCGGCACGCAGACGCCCAAAGTGCGCTGGCGGAAGCTGGCAGCCGCCAGCCGCCTGTGGTGCAGCCCGAACCTTTTGACCTAGATGGCGTGCGAACCATTTGCTACCCCGGAGACCCAAGGCACTCGGTGGCGCAGGCGGTATTTCCAGGTCCCACCCGTTTGTTGTTTAAAAACAAGCGTTTTGAGCCAGAGTTGGGTTTAGCCGGTTTGCTTGATTAAAATTGGACGAATTACAATTTGTAACTTTTGAACGCCTTGATACGCCACTTGACTGTATGAGCCAACCATCTGCGCCAATTTACCTGTCTGTTGAACGGGCCATGGAATTCATTGGCGATGCCAGCGGCGTTCTGTCACTGCTCAAAACCCTGCACCAGACGCTGGGCGAGGATTTGCCACGCATCAAGGCGCTGCTGGACAAAGACGATATGCACGGGGCCAACCGCTTGCTGCACCAGCTCAAAGGCTTCACCCCCGTGTTTTGTGTGGACAGTTTGGTCGAGTTGGTGGTTTCGGTCGAGCACCTGAGCAAACACGGTGAAGCACCCGAGGTCACCGCCGCTTACAACCGACTGGCTCCTCAACTGGAGCAGCTTCGTACCGAAGTAGCCACTTACCTGGCTGAGCACCCTGAGGCCTGAGCCGCCTCTAGGCTAACCGCCCGCGCATCCACATCCCCATCCCATGTGACCACCTAGGCGGCAACGGCTTGGACTGGTTTTTCAGGCCGTAGCCTGCGCCTGTGTGTCGAGCCAATGCGCGATCTGCACCGGGTCGTGCATCAAACGCAGCTGGTCAAAAGCTTCTTGCGCCTCGGGATACACCCGACGCAAATAATTGAGCCACTGTTTGAGTCGCCCCGCACGGTGCCTGGGGGCCACGCGCAGGCTGATGCCCTGCCAAAACAAACGCATCAACCCCACAATGTGCGCCCAACTCACTGCTTCACCGCTCAAGCTGCCGTGCGCCAAAGCATCGTGCCGGGTGATGGCCAAAGCCAGACCTGGGTCGGCCACCATGCCTCGCCCGATCATCAACCTGTCGCACCCCGTCACCTCGCGGCAACGCAAGGCATCGGCCAGAGTCCAGATTTCGCCGTTTGCCACCATGGGCAAGCGCACGTGCTGGCGCAAATCGGCAATGCGGTCCCAATAAGCAGGAGGGCGGTAACCATGCGCCTTGGTTCTGGCGTGCACCACCAAGTCGCTGGCCCCTGCGGCCTCAATGGCCAAGGCGCAGTCTTCGGCGCGGCTGTCGTCGTTGAAGCCCAGGCGCATCTTGGCCGAGACTGGAATGTGTGCAGGCACTGCCCGGCGCACCGCCGCCACAATTTGCCCCACCAACTCGGGCTCGTCGAGCAAGACCGCACCGCCCCGGTGCTGGTTCACCGTTTTGGCCGGGCACCCGAAATTCAAATCAATGCCAGCAGGCTGAAGCTCGGCCAAGGCCGCTGCATTCGCAGCCAAATAATCGGGGTCAGACCCCAATAATTGCACTCTGACAGGGACGCCCGCCACGGTACGGCTGTTGTTCAGCAACTCGGGGGCCACCCGAATGAAGGCGCGGCGCGGCAACACGGTGTTGGTGACGCGAATGAATTCGGAGACGCACAAATCCACGCCCCCCACCCGTGTGAGCATGTCGCGCAAAGTGTGGTCCAGCAGCCCCTCCATCGGGGCCAGCAAGACACGCGCCCCCAAGTGGCCCATGGTCATGCGTTCAAAGCGTCAGGCCAATTTGCGCTTGAGGCGCACTTCTTCGACTTTCACGCCCCCCAAAGGCACGGTGCGGGCGGTGTTCATTTCGCGCTTGAAGCCCGCTAAATCGTGGAACCGCAGGGTTTTTTCGTGCAACAAGGGCAACCAGACCGTGACGTCGGTGCAGCCTTCGTCTTCCAAGCCTTCGCGGGCGGCATCCCACAGTGCCAAGCCAATGCCTTGGCCCAGACGGTCTGGCGCTGCGTAGATGGCCCAGATTTCACCCGTGGTGTTTTTGGATTTGGGATCGCGTGAGCGGTCAAAACCAACAAAACCAACGATGTCTTTGCCGTCTGTGGCCACCATGACTTGGGGTTCACCGTATTCAATGGCCTCTTTCCAGAACGACACGCGCTTGGGCATGGGGGTGGCATCCCAATGGGCATCGGGCACTTGGCCTGCATAAGCGGCGCGGCAGGCGCTGGCGTGCAAAGCCGCCACAGCGGGGGCGTCTTGTTGGGTGGCAAATCGGACTTGGATATCGGACATGGCTTGAATAGGAATGGAAAAACAACAGACCAATGGGCGCTCATGCCCAAAGTCAAACCCTGTATTGTCGCTGCTTCGGTTATCTTCAAGGGATGTGGAAGCTACTGAAACCCTTGAAACCCTCCAAAGCTTGGATTGCGCTGGCGCTCTGGGCCGCTTGCGCTGCTGTGCCCGCCCAAAACTTGACTGCCCCCACGTCCGCAACGGCCCCTGCACCCTCGCCCCGCGCCCGTTTTGAAGACAACATGGCCGAACGAACCAAGGCCTGCACAGCCTGCCATGGCGACCAAGGGCGGGCCGGACCGGATGGTTATTACCCCCGTCTGGCAGGCAAACCTGCGGGCTATCTGCACAACCAACTGCGCAACTTTTCCCAAGGCCGACGCCATTACGAGCTGATGACGCGGCTGATCGATCCGCTCACAGACGCGTATCTGGGCGACATGGCGCGTTATTTTTCTTCTCTGGAGTTGCCCTACCCGAAACCCAGCGCCAACAACACAATTTCGGCGCAGCGCTTGGCCAAAGGCCAGCAACTGGTGACGCAAGGCGACGCCTCGCGCGGTCTGCCCGCTTGCACCCAATGCCATGGCGTGCGCTTGACGGGCGTACAACCGAACGTGCCTGGCTTACTGGGCTTGCCACTGGATTACCTGAATGCCCAACTGGGCGCGTGGCAAACGGGTCAACGCAAGGCCCATGCACCGGACTGCATGGCCGAAGTCGTCAAACGCATTCCAGCTGAAGACCTGATTGCCGTATCCAGCTGGCTCGCTCGCCAAGCTTTGCCTGCTGACACGCACCCTGCCCCTCACCCCCCGGCCGGCCCACCTTTGCCAGCGGCACTGCGCTGCGGCAGTGCGCCCGAACTGTCCAGCACAGCGGGAGGCCAGCCATGAAGACATCACGCATCGGCTGGGGCTTGGCCTGTGCCCTTCTGACATTGACCGCCTATGTTGTTTGGGACAACTGGGCTGACGCATGGACCACATCCGCCAGCACGACCGCCAGTCAAGTGCCCCACGACACGGCCCGCCCAGTGGACAACAACGCGCAGATTGAACGTGGTCAGTACCTGGCCCGTGCGGGCAACTGTGTGGCCTGTCACAGTGCACGGGGGGCTGCACCCATGGCTGGGGGCCGGCGCATTGACACGCCTTTTGGTGCCGTTTTCAGCAGCAACCTGACGCCCGACGCGACCACCGGCATCGGCACCTGGAGCCCTCGGGACTTTTGGCAAGCGCTGCACCACGGACGCTCCAAAGACGGCCGACTGCTGACACCCGCGTTCCCTTACAACCACACCAGCGTCATCACCCGCGCAGACAGCGACGATCTGCTGGCTTGGCTGCAAAGTCTGCCCCCCGTGCACCAAACTGTTCAGCCCCACACCCTCATGTGGCCCGTGGGCACACAAGCGGCGCTGGCGGTCTGGCGCAGCCTGTTTTTCAGCCCAACACCGTTCAAAACGGACCCTGCACAATCGGCCGAGTGGAACCGAGGCGCTTATTTGGTGAAAGGCTTGGGCCACTGCGCCGCATGCCACAGCCCGCGCAATGCCTTGGGCGCCAGTGGCGCTGTCGACGATTTGTCGGGCGGTTTGATGCCTGTGGTTAACTGGTATGCCCCCGACCTGACGCGTGACAGCGAATCGGGATTAGCAAGCACACCCTTGAGCAACATCGTGCAACTGTTGCGCACAGGCCAGAGTCTCCAGGCGCAAACCAGCGGCCCCATGGCCGAGGTGGTCCAACACGGCACCCAGCACATGACCGAAGCGGACTTGCACGCCATGGCGGTGTATTTGCAGTCCCGCGCCACCGAGGTCCCCGCATCGAGTGCCGCGCCCGAACGTACCAAAGTCAGCTTGGCCGTGGCCGAAAAAGGTCTCAAGATCTACGATCGGCATTGCGTGCAATGCCACGGCGAGCAAGGCCAAGGCGTCACCACCCCAGCTGGCGAAACGGCTTACCCTGCTTTGGCGGGCAACCGCGCTGTGCTGCTGAGCGACCCGACCAACCTGGTGCAAATGGTCTTGTATGGGGGCTATGGGCCAGCCACCGCTTTGCACCCCCGCCCCTTTGGCATGCCGCCCTCGGTGCTGGAACTCGATGACCGCGACATCGCTGCCGTGCTGACCCACCTGCGCACCCAATGGGGCAACCGGGCCAGCGAGGTCACGCCCTTGCAGGTCAACCGCATCCGGGCCGAACAAGGATTCTGAGCTGTCATGTGCGGCAACCCTTGGCAAGGGCCAGGCCGCTACCATTTTGGGCATGACACACCACCTCTACATCCTGACAGGTGCCTCTCGGGGCATGGGCTTGGCCATCGCACAGCAGTTGCTCACCGCCGGCAACAGCTTGCTGTGCATCTCACGCCACACCAACGACGCGCTGGCCACGGCGGCCCACAACAGCCAGGTCCCGCTGCTGCAATGGGCGCATGACCTGAGCGACGGACAAGCTGCCAGCCAGCGCTTACACGATTGGTTGCAGAGCCAGAACATGGCTTCTTACGCCAGTGTCACCCTCATCAACAATGCGGGGGTCATCCCCCGCATTGGGCCCCTGAGTCAAGCCGACGCTCGCGATCTGGCGCAAGCACTGCGGGTCGGGCTGGAAGCGCCCATGCAACTGTGTGCGGCTTTCTTGGGCGCAACGGAAAACTGGACCCTGCCCCGGCGGGTGCTCAATATCTCGTCCGGTTTAGGACGTCACGCCATGGCCTCACAAGCGGGCTATTGCGCCGCCAAAGCGGGCATGGACCACTTCACACGGTGCATGGCACTTGACGAGGGCCTCAAGCCCCACGGTGCCAAAGTCTGCTCTTTGGCCCCCGGCGTCATCGACACCGACATGCAGGTGCAGCTGCGCGCAGCGGCCAGTGAGGCCTTCCCGGACCAAGCCCGCTTTACCCAGCTCAAGGCCAATGGCTTGCTGAGCACAGCCCCCCAAGCGGCCAGCCAGGTGCTGGCTTATCTGGCCAGGGCAGACTTTGGTCAAAACCCGGTCGCAGACGTGCGGGACTGATCCCCTCCCTGCATCCATCTACCCAAACTGTCAGGTCACTGTAGTGATCGACCTTGACACTGGACGGGTTATCTCATTCCTATTTTGAAATCTTGGAGACCTCTCATGAGCCGTGAAGTTGTTGTTGTCAGCGGTGTGCGCACCGCCATTGGGACCTATGGCGGCAGCCTGAAGGACATCGCCCCCACCGAGCTGGCGGCACAAGTCGTGCGCGAAGCCCTGTCTCGCGCAGGCACCGAGGGCAAGGACGTCGGCCATGTGGTGTTCGGCCATGTGGTCAACACCGAGCCCAAAGACATGTATTTGTCACGCGTGGCCGCCATCAACGGTGGTTGCGCCGAAGGCACACCCGCCTTCAACGTGAACCGCCTGTGCGGCTCGGGCCTGCAGGCCATCGTGAGCGCCAGCCAGTCCATCATGCTGGGTGACTGCGACATCGCCATTGGCGGCGGCGCTGAAAACATGAGCCGTGGCCCCTACGCTTC
>JAGNVG010000003.1:0-42990 GCA_017986605.1 Limnohabitans sp. | reverse complement strand
ACGTGAACCGCCTGTGCGGCTCGGGCCTGCAGGCCATCGTGAGCGCCAGCCAGTCCATCATGCTGGGTGACTGCGACATCGCCATTGGCGGCGGCGCTGAAAACATGAGCCGTGGCCCCTACGCTTCGCTGTCGGCCCGCTGGGGTGCCCGCATGGGTGACACCAAGATGGTCGACATGGTGGTCGGCGCGTTGCACGACCCCTTCCACACCATCCACATGGGCGTGACCGCCGAAAACGTGGCTGCCAAATACGGCATCACCCGCGAGATGCAAGACGCGTTGGCCGTTGAAAGCCACAACCGCGCCGAACGCGCCACGGCTGCCGGTTACTTCAAAGACCAAATCATGCCGGTCATGCTGAAAAGCAAAAAAGGCGAGATCGCCTATGCCACCGACGAGCATTTCCGCCCCGGCTGCAAGCTCGAAGACATGGCCAAGCTCAAGCCCGTGTTCGTGAAAGAAAACGGCACCGTGACCGCAGGCAACGCATCGGGCATCAACGACGCGGCTGCGGCCGTGGTGTTGATGGAAGCCGGAGCCGCCAAAGCCCGAGGCGCCAAACCGCTGGCCCGTCTGGTGGGTTATGCCCACACCGGCCTGGACCCCAAGATCATGGGCGTGGGCCCCATCTCGGCCACACAAGCCGTGCTCAAGAAAACCGGCCTGACGGTCAACGACCTGGACGTGATCGAGGCCAACGAAGCCTTTGCCGCCCAAGCCTGCGCCGTGACCCGCGAACTGGGCCTGGACCCGGCCAAGGTCAACCCCAACGGCTCGGGCATCTCGCTGGGCCACCCCATCGGTGCCACGGGTGCACTGATCACCGTGAAAGCCCTGTACGAGCTGCAGCGCGTGAACGGCCGCTACGCGCTGGTGACCATGTGCATCGGCGGCGGGCAAGGCATTGCGGCGATTTTTGAGCGCATGTGATGCAGCGGTCCTGATCTGAAAGCGACATTCAGGTCAGCCTTTCTGCCACAGAGGACGAAAAAATGGGCATCCCAGATGCCCATTTTTTTCGCCTGAACACAAGGCCTTTGTTCAAAGGCCAGTCGGGGCCAACGCCCTCAGGACTTGACTGCGCCCGTCACCACCACCTCGATCCGGTAAGCGGGGTTGGCCAGTGCGGCCTCGACCGTGGCACGGGGCGGTGCGCTGCCCGCCACCACCCACGCATCCCACACCTCGTTCATGGCCGTGATGTCGGAGATGTCTTTCAGGTAAATCTGTGTGCGCAGGATGCGGGTTTTGTCGCTGCCCGCCTCAATCAGTCGCTGCTCGATCTGCTGCAGCACATCGGCTGTCTGGCTGCGGATGTCGGTGGCCTCGCACTCAGGCACCATGCCCGCCAAATAGACCACGCCATTGAAAATGGCCGCCTCGCTGTAGCGGGCCGCCACGTGCAAACGCTGGATGTCGTGGTTCATTCTTTTTTCTTTCCCAATTTCGACTCGGTTCCGGACAACAGGCGGTTGATGTTTTCACGGTGCCGCCACACCAGCAGCACCGCCATCACGGCCAGGCAGAAAACCTCGGTCGCGCTCGCGTCCCAAGCCACGCCGTCACCGAACAGATAAAACACGGGCGCAAACACAGCGGCCACCATCGAGGCCAGCGACACATAACGGCTGAAATAGACCACGATGGCAAATGTGAGCACCGTGGCCAAGGCCAAGGCACCGTTGACGCCCACCAAAACGCCCACCGCAGTGGCCACGCCTTTGCCACCGACAAAACCAAAGAACACGGGGTACAGGTGCCCTAAAAAGGCCGCCAAACCAGCCAACGCGGCCACGCTCTCGCCCAAACCGTGTTCAGGTCCCCAAGCCAAGACCATCGCGACCGGCAACCAGCCCTTCACCGCATCAAGCAGCAAGGTCAGGAGCGCGGCTTTCTTGCTGCCCGAGCGCAACACGTTGGTGGCACCGGGGTTTTTGCTGCCGTAGCTGCGCGGGTCGTTCAGGCCCATTAAGCGGCTCACAATCACCGCAAAACTGAGCGAGCCCAGCAAATAACTGGCCAGCACCACGGCCACCGGAATCAACATATCCATCGAAAGCTCCCTTGTTCTTGTACGGGCGTCATTCTGCCAGTGCGCAATTCACAGGCTGCGCCCCCAACAGCTGCACGCACACTTGGGGGTCAATGCCCACCAGATAACCGCGTCGCCCACCATTAATGCAAATGCGCGGTAATTCAAGGATGGTTTCTTCGATGTAAACCGGCATTTGGCGGCGTGTGGCAAAGGGCGAAGTGCCGCCCACCAGGTAACCGCTGTGGCGGTTGGCCACCTCGGGGGCACAAGG
Organism: Limnohabitans sp.; assembly: GCA_017986605.1. Taxonomy (GTDB): domain Bacteria; phylum Pseudomonadota; class Gammaproteobacteria; order Burkholderiales; family Burkholderiaceae_C; genus Limnohabitans_A. Next base: position 40,682 of record JAGNVG010000003.1, on the reverse strand, counting down.
CTCCACCGATTTCAGCCCCACTTGCCGCGCCAAATTTTTGGTGGACACCTTGCGGTTGCCGTGCATCAAAACCACCAGCGGTTTGGCGTCCTGGTCTTGCATGATCAGGGTCTTGACCACGGCAAACGGGTCCATGCCCAACACTTGGGCGCTGTGCTGGGCACCGCCATGCTCCAAGTACTCGTAGGGGTGCTCGGTGAAGCTCACCCCCTGCTGGCGCAAGAGCGCCGTGGCCGGGGTTTCGCTGACTTTGTCTTTCTTGGCCATCGCCCGATATCACCAAGCCAAATCACAAAGCTGGATCGCGCATTTCCCAACGGATGTCATCAATGGCCTTGAGCACTTCTGGCGAAAGCTGGGTGCTCCAAGCGGCCAAGTCTTCGTTGAGCTGCGCCAGCGAGGTCACGCCGATGATGGTGCTGGTCACGCTCCAGCGGTGGTAACAAAACGCCAGCGCCATTTGGGTGGGTGTCATGCCGTTGTCGCGTGCCAACTGGTTGTAGCGGCGGGCTGCCACCAGCGCCTCGGTGCGGCCCCAGCGCTGTTTGCGCATCGAGTCGTAACGGGCAATGCGACCGCCATCGGGCACCAGTGGGCCCTTCAAATCGTCGTTGTCATATTTGCCCGTCAGCAAGCCAAAGGCCAGTGGCGAGTAAGCCAACATCGACACGTTCAAGCGGTAGCAGGTTTCGTCCAGCCCGTTGTCGTAAGTGCGGCTGACCAGCGCGTAGGGGTTTTGCACCGTGGCCACGCGCGGCAAGCCATGCTGCTCGGCGAGGCGCACAAACTCGTGCACGCCATAAGGTGTTTCATTCGACAGGCCGATATGGCGGACTTTGCCTGCTTTGACGAGCTTGGACAAAGCTTCGAGCTGCTCGTGGATTGAGGTGAGCGACTTGTCTTTGGCCGGATCAAAGTAAGTCATGCCAAACACCGGGACATGGCGCTCAGGCCAATGGATTTGGTACAGGTCGATCACGTCGGTTTGCAGGCGGCGCAGGCTGGCGTCGCACGAGTTCAGGATGTCTTGCCCCGTCATGCCCGTGCCCTCACGGATCCAAGGCATGCCACGCGAGGGGCCGGCCACCTTGGTGGCCAGCACCAGCTTTTCGCGGGCACCAGGGTTTTTGGCGAACCAGTTGCCGATGAAGGTCTCGGTCGCACCACAGGTATCGGCCGAAGCGGGCACGGCGTACATCTCGGCCGTGTCGATGAAATTGATGCCCGCTTGCAGCGAGCGGTCCAAAATAACGTGTGAGTCGGCTTCACTCACCTGTTGGCCGAAGGTCATGGTGCCCAAGCAAATCGGGGTCACTTGCAGGTCAGATTGACCGAGTTGTACGAGTTTCATGGTGTGTCCTGTGTTGAATTCAAGCCGTCCAGAGTTCCCTAGGCTGGGAAAAACGGGGTTGGTTTGATTTTGTCACGCCTCAACGTGGTTAAGCCTGCGCCGCTGTCGCGCGTGCTTCTTCCTGCAAACGCAACACCCGGCGCTGCACCTTGCCCGTGGTGGTCATGGGTAACTGGTCGATGAATTCGATCTCTTTGGGGTATTCATAAGGGGCCAGCAGGCCTTTCACATGGGCCTGCAGTTCGCGGCGGACCTCGTCGTCAAAGCTGGCTTGGCCTGCCCCACTTGGCCTGCGGGCCAAGCAATCGGGTGACATGACCACATAGGCCTTGACCAGCGCACCGCGCTCTTTGTCGGGCTTGGGCACCACGGCGGCGTTGGCCACGGCCGGGTGTTTAACCAGACAGTTCTCAATCTCGCCAGGCCCGATGCGGTAACCGGCGGCCTTGAACATGTCGTCGGTGCGGCCTTGGTACCAAAGATAGCCGTCCTCGTCCGCCACGGCCATGTCGCCTGTGCGGCACCAGTCGCCCGTGTATTTGGCGTGGGTGGCCTTGGCGTTGTTCCAATAGCCCAGAAAGAACACCGGATCGGGATGACCGTGCACATCGAAACGGTTGACAGCCACCTCGCCCGGCGTGCCAGCAGGACAGATCCGGCCGGCGTCATCAATGACTGCCACTTGGTGGCCGGGATAGCCCTTGCCCATGCTGCCGGGTTTGGCCGGCCACAAACGCGTGCAGTTGCCCACCACGTAGTTGATCTCGGTCTGTCCAAACATCTCATTCACCTTCACGCCCATCTGCTGCTGGACATAGGCAAACACCGCATCGCCCACGGCTTCGCCTGCGCTCATCATGGCTTGCAGCTTCAAGCTGTAACGGGCTTTCACATCGGGCACCGCCTTCATCATGGCTTTGAGCGCCGTGGGAAACAAGAATGTGTGTGTCACGCCATGGCTTTGCAAAATCTCGAACGCAGCCTCGGGTGAAAACCGCCCGTTGAAGGCCACGATGGGCCGCCCAAAATAGAGGCTGGGCAGCAGCGCGTCCATCAAGCCCCCCGTCCAGGCCCAATCAGCGGGCGACCAAAACACAGCCTTGGACGGACGCTCGGCTTTCAAAGGGTCAAATCCGAACCAGTTTTGACTGCACACAAAACCCGTCAAGTTACCGATCAGCGCCCGGTGGGGGATGAGTGCCCCCTTGGGGTTGCCGGTGGTGCCGCTGGTGTAGATCAGCACCGCCGGATCTTCGGCCAAGGTGCTCACCGCTTTGAACGATGCGGCTTGGCTGGCCACGGCTTGCGCGTAATCCAGATCGGCCAGCGCTGCGGCCTGCCCCACCCCGATCAAGGTTTGCAAGTCCGGGCAATCCGGGCGGGACTGTCGCAAGGCCTCGATGGTCGATTCGTCACACACGGCCACACGGGTTTGGCTGTCGTTGATGCGAAAGGACAGCGCCTCAGGGCCAAACAACATGGACAGTGGCATGGCCACCGCGCCCATTTGCAACACCGCCATGTAGGCCACGGCGGTCTCAAAGCGTTGGGGCATGACGATCGCCACCCGGTCGCCACGCTGCACCCCCTGAGCTCGCAGCACCCGACTCAGGCGGTTAGCGTCGTCTTGCAACTGCCCGAAGGTCCAGCTGCGCCCCAAGCCTTGCCCCGCCACATGTTCACGTATGGCCTCGCGTTTGGCGGTGGCGGTTTGTGCCGCCCATTGCCCACAGCAAGCCTGCGCCATATTGAAGCGCCTAGGCACTTTCCAACCGAAACCTTGGTGAATGGCCGCATAGCGGTCAGGGGTGGCAGGGCTCGGGCGGTCCTGGTTGCGACTGACGCTCATCGTTTGTCTCCTTATGATCGAAAGTATGTACCAAGTTCAACGCGAATCACAAAGCTCCTGGGTGCCACTGCGCGGCTGCCGTTATCACGTGCGCCAATGGGGCACACCCTCGCCCGACGCCACGCCACTGGTGCTCGCGCACGGCTGGATGGACGTGGCTGCCTCCTGGCAATTCATGGTGGACGCCTTCAGCGAAGCTTTTGTCAGCCAACGCCCCATCATTGCCATGGACTGGCGCGGCTACGGCCTGACCGAGGCTCCAGCGACCGACAGTTATTGGTTTCCCGACTACCTGGCCGACTTGGACGCCTTGCTCGACGAGCTGTATCCCGGGCAAACGATTGATCTGGTGGGTCACAGCATGGGCGGCAACGTGGTGATGATGTACGCGGGCTCTCGGCCTGAACGCATCCGACGGCTGGTCAATTTGGAGGGGTTTGGTATGGCGGCGACAAGCGCCGCGCAAGCCCCCAGCCGCATGACACAGTGGCTGAACGAAATCAAAGCCCAACGCGAAGATGACAACGCCCTCAAACCCTATGCCGACGCCGCTGGCGTTGCCGCCCGCTTGATGAAAACCAACCGCCGCTTGGGCCAAGGTCAAGCCGACTGGCTGGCACAGCATTGGGCCCAGCCGGGTCCAGATGGCCAATGGCGCATCTTGGGCGATTCAGCCCACAAGGTCATCAACCCTTATTTATTTCGAGTCGAAGAAGCACTGGCCATGTACCAGCGCATCAGCGCCCCGGTCTTGGCGGTCGAAGCGTCCGATGACTCACTGTCGCAATGGTGGAAAGGCAAATACACCTTGGCCGAGTTTCACGAAAGACTGAAATCGGTCCCTCATCTGGAAAAAGCCACGATTGAAGATGCGGGTCACATGCTTCACCATGACCAACCCCACGCACTGGCCCGCATCCTCGAAACGTTTTTGGATTGAGAAGCCCTAAAATCAATCCGTTTTAATTTTGACGACTGTCTCTCATGCGCATTTTTCACACTTTGCAATTCATTTTGGCTATCGCCATGGCCACTTTGGCCGGGGGTGCACACGCCGATGCCGCCCAGCGCTATTGCCCTGACTTCTTGGCGGTGAAAGGTGCGCCAGAACCCACTCACCGGGGAGAGCTGACGTTTTCGCCCTTCACCCACCACTGGAGCCAGAACCCCGAACACAAGAAGGTGGTGCTGGTCGCTGTCGACGAGCAACTGCCTGGCGACCGTTTGTGTGGCGTCAGCTTCTTCAGCAACTCCTTCGGTCAGCCATCGGTGTACGTGTACGCAGGTCAGCAATACAACCATCTGTTGGGTGTCCCGCAGTTGTTTGCCAAAGTCACGGCGGGCTTGATGTATGGCTACGTGGCCCCTTATGAGAACAAAGTGCCCCTGAATTACAAAGGAGTCAACCCGGCCATCATCCCGGCGGTGGGCTACAAGCTGACGCCGCACGACTCGGTTCAGGTGAAGTTTTTGGGCACCGCCGCGCTGATGTTCTCCTATGGGCGTCAGTTTTAAGCCCTGCGGCCTGCCTGCTGGACATCAAGTCATGAGAAAATGCCCGGTTTACCGAACCGGACACTTTCCCCATGGACGCAGAACACATCAACCAAATCGGCGCATCCCTCACAGACCTGACCGCTCGTACCCACGAGTTACGGGGGTATCTTTGACTACGATGCCAAATCTGAACGGCTGAGAACCGTCAACGCATCACTCGAAGATCCCTCGGTCTGGAACGACCCCAAAAAAGCCCAAGAACTGGGTAAAGAGAAAAAAGCCCTGGACGGCGTGGTGGTGACCATCACCAACCTGACCAGCGAGTTGGCCGACAACCTTGAACTCTTTGAAATGAGCAAGGAAGAAGGCGACGATGACGGGCTCAAGACCATCGAAGCCGAAGCCGCCAAACTGGCCAAGCTGGTGGAAGACCTCGAATTTCGCCGCATGTTCCGCCACGAGGCCGACCCGCTCAACTGCTTTGTCGACATCCAGGCTGGCGCAGGTGGCACCGAAGCTTGTGACTGGGCCAGCATGCTGCTGCGCCAGTACATCAAGTACGCCGAGCGCAAAGGCTTCAAGGCCACGGTGGAAGACGAAACCCCGGGCGACACCGCAGGTATCAAGGGCGCGACCATCAAGATCGAGGGCGAATACGCCTTTGGCCTGCTGCGCACCGAAACTGGCGTGCACCGTTTGGTGCGCAAGAGCCCGTTTGACTCGTCGGGTGGCCGCCATACCTCGTTCGCTTCGCTGTTTGTCTACCCCGAGATCGACGACTCGATCGAGATCAACATCAACCCGTCGGATGTGCGCACCGACACTTTCCGTGCCAGCGGCGCGGGCGGTCAGCACATCAACAAAACCGACTCGGCGGTGCGTCTGACGCACATCCCCACCGGCATCGTGGTCCAGTGCCAAGACGGCCGCAGCCAACACAGCAACCGCGATGTGGCATGGCAACGCCTGCGCTCGCGCCTGTATGACTTCGAGATGCGCAAGCGCTTGGAAGAGCAGCAAAAGCTCGAAGACACCAAGACCGATGTGGGCTGGGGTCACCAGATCCGCAGCTATGTGCTCGACAACAGCCGCATCAAGGATTTGCGCACCAACGTCGAAATTTCGGCCACCCAAAAGGTGCTCGATGGCGACCTCGATGCGTTCATCGAAGCCTCACTGAAACAAGGCCTCTGAGCTGCTCAGACCTCAACCAAAACGGAGTTAGTGATGCGTGAAGGACAACCCACCGCGATTCACCGGGAGGCTTATGCCGCCCCGGCGTTCTGGATCGACACGGTCGATCTGACGTTCGACCTCGACCCCACGAAAACCCGCGTGCTCAACAAAATGCGCCTGCGCCGCAATCCAGAAGTGGTTGCGCAAGCACTGCGACTGGAGGGTGAAGACCTCAACTTGGCACGCGTGCTGGTCAATGGTGGTGGCACCTCGTTCAAGATGGACGGCAACCAGCTGGTGCTGGAAAATCTGCCCGAAGGCACGGATGCCTTCGATCTGGAAATTTTCACCACCTGCAACCCCGAGAAAAACACGCAGCTGATGGGCCTGTACGTCAGCAACGATTCGTTTTTCACCCAATGCGAGGCTGAAGGGTTCCGCCGCATCACCTACTTCTTGGACCGTCCGGACGTGATGGCCAGCTACACCGTCACGCTGCGTGCAGACAAAGCCAAATACCCCGTGCTGCTGAGCAACGGTAACCTGGTTGAGCAAGGCGCGCTGGACGACGGTCGACACTTTGCCAAATGGGTCGACCCACACAAAAAGCCCTGCTACCTGTTCGCCCTCGTGGCCGGTCAGCTGGTCGCGCGTGAGCAGCGCATCGTCAGCCGCAGTGGCACCGAGCATTTGCTGCAAGTCTTTGTGCGCCCCGGTGATCTGGACAAAACCGAGCACGCCATGAACTCGCTCATGGCCAGCGTGGCCTGGGACGAAGCCCGCTTTGGCCTGCCGCTGGACCTGGAGCGCTTCATGATCGTCGCCACCAGCGACTTCAACATGGGCGCGATGGAAAACAAGGGCCTGAACATCTTCAACACCAAATACGTGTTGGCGAACCCGGCCACCGCCACCGACATGGATTTCGGCAACATCGAATCCGTCGTGGGCCACGAATACTTCCACAACTGGACTGGCAACCGCATCACCTGCCGTGACTGGTTCCAACTGTCGCTCAAAGAAGGCCTCACGGTTTTCCGTGATCAAGAGTTCAGCCAGGACATGGCGGGCGAGGCCAGTGCCCGCGCTGTCAAGCGCATCGAAGACGTGCGTGTCTTGCGCACCGTGCAGTTTGCCGAAGACGCAGGCCCGATGGCCCACCCGGTGCGGCCCGACAGCTATGTCGAGATCAACAACTTCTACACCGTCACCATCTATGAAAAAGGCTCTGAAGTCGTTCGCATGATGCAGACCTTGGTGGCCACGCCTGAAGACAGTCAAGGCCGCGATGGCTTTGCCAAAGGCATGAAGCTTTACTTTGAACGCCACGATGGCCAAGCCGTGACTTGCGACGACTTTGCGCAAGCGATCGCCGACGCCAATCCAGGCTCGGCACTGACCCAAAACCTGACCGCGTTCAAGCGCTGGTACAGCCAAGCGGGCACCCCTCGCCTGCAGGCGAGCGGCGTCTACAACGCTGCCGAGCGCCGCTACACGCTCACGCTCAGCCAAAGCTGCCCGGCCACGCCGGATCAAGACCACAAAGCCCCCTTTGTCATCCCGGTCGCTTTGGGCCTGCTCAACCGCGAAGGCAAGGCGCTGCCTCTGCAACTGGCCGGCGCTAACGGCAGCGTGTTGCAGTCGACGCTGGTGCTGACCGAGGCCAGCGCCAACTACACCTTTGACAACATCGACAGCGAACCCGTGCCCTCTTTGCTGCGCGGCTTCAGTGCCCCCGTGGTTCTGGAGGACGGTTTGTCGGCCGCCGATTTGCTGATTTTGTTGGCCCATGACAGCGACCCCTTCAACCAATGGGAAGCCGGACAGCGCCTGATGCTGCAAAGCGCGCTCGACGCCATTCAACAAAACAAGGACCTGATTGGTCAAGCTGTTTTGTCGGATGCGCTGATCGAAGCCCTGCGCAACGTGCTGCGCCACCCCATGCTGGACGCGGCCTTTAAAGACCTGGCGCTCACACTGCCGTCTGAAAACTACATCGCCGACCAGCTGGACGTGGTGGACCCGCAGCGCGTACATGCCCTGCGTGAGAACATGCGCCTGCAGCTGGCTACAGCCCTGCAAGCCGACTGGCAATGGGCTTGGGACGCGCACAAAAACAATGGGGCTTACTCGCCCGACGCGAAGTCAAGCGGTCGCCGTGCTTTGGCCGGACTGGCCATGACCATGCTGTGCGTAGCCGCTGTGCACAGCGGTGACACCGTCACACCTGGCCGCGTGTACCAGCAGTTCAAGGACGCGGGCAACATGACCGATCGCTTCAACGCTTTGTCGGCACTGGTGGTCAGCGGCCACGCACTGGCGCATGACGCTTTGGCCTTGTTCCACAAAATGTTCCAACACGAAGCCTTGGTGATCGACAAGTGGTTTGCCCTGCAAGCCAGTGCACCCGACCGTGCAGGCGACGTGCTTCCGCGTGTGCGCCAGCTCATGCAACATGCCGACTTCAGCCTACGCAACCCCAACCGCGCCCGTAGCCTGATTTTCAGCTACTGCAGCGCCAACCCGGCAGGCTTTCACCGCGCCGACGCGGCAGGCTACGTGTATTGGAGCGAACAGGTACTGGCGCTGGACGCCATCAACCCGCAAGTGGCGGCACGCCTGGCCCGCGCCATGGACCGCTGGAGCCGCTTGGCCGAACCCTACCGCAGTGCGGCCCGAGTGGCCATCGAGCGTGTGGCGGCCAAAGTTGACCTGTCCAACGATGTGCGCGAAGTGATCACCCGCGCCCTGAGCAGCACCTGAATCCAAGGAACGAACATGAGCAGCAAAATTTCCCTGTCCCGCTACCTGGTCGAGCAACAACGCGACAAAGGCCATATTCCGGCTGACTTGCGTTTGCTGCTGGAAGTGGTGGCCCGCGCCTGCAAAAGCATCAGCCACGCCGTGAACAAAGGCGCTTTGGGCGGCGTGCTGGGCAGCGCCGAAAGCGAAAACGTGCAGGGCGAAGTCCAGAAGAAACTCGACATCATCGCCAACGAAGTGCTGCTTGAAGCCAATGAATGGGGGGGACACCTCGCGGCCATGGCCTCCGAAGAGATGGACAGCATCTACCTGGTGCCCAACCGCTACCCCCAAGGCGAATACTTGCTGCTGTTTGATCCACTGGATGGCTCGTCCAACATCGATGTCAACGTCAGCATCGGCACCATTTTCAGCGTACTCAAAAAACCCGAAGACAGCCAAGGCGTGACCGAGCAAGACTTCTTGCAACCGGGCAACCAGCAAGTGGCCGCAGGTTACTGCGTGTACGGGCCGCAAACCACGTTGGTGCTCACTGTGGGTGATGGCGTGGCCATGTTCACTCTGGACCGCGAACAAGGGTCTTTCGTGCTCACGCAAGAAAATGTGCAAGTGCCCGCAGACACCAAAGAATTCGCCATCAACATGAGCAATATGCGCCACTGGGACGAACCCGTGCGCCGCTACATCGATGAATGCCTGCAAGGCAAAGAAGGCCCGCGCGGCAAGGACTTCAACATGCGCTGGATCGCCTCGATGGTGGCCGATGTGCACCGCATCCTGACCCGTGGTGGTGTATTCATGTACCCCTGGGACAAGCGCGAACCGCACAAAGCCGGCAAGCTTCGCCTGTTGTATGAAGCCAACCCCATGAGCTGGCTGATCGAGCAGGCGGGTGGCGCATCGACCAACGGCAAGCAACGCATTTTGGACCTGCAACCGGGCCAACTGCACGAGCGCGTGAGCGTGGTGCTGGGCTCCAAAAACGAGGTCGAGCGTGTGACGCAATACCACGCGAAAGGCTGACCGTCCTAGGCCAACCAGTATTGCTTCAATGCAGTCACAGACAAAAGGCCCCTGACACTTGCGTGTCAGGGGCCTTTTTCACACGGTTGGCGGCAAGCCACAGGCCTGCCACTTGATTTACTCGTCGCTGTCTGGCGGAAATCCATCGCCAACGGGCACAGGCGAGGCCGTCACCGCCGGTTCAGACACCACGGCACGCAGGGTCTCACGCAACATTTTTTTCTCGGGCAAGCTCAAGGCACGTGCCAGGCGCTGGCGCATGCGCAACAAGAGTTGGCGATCCACTTCCTGCGGAATACCACGGCTGATCTGCAAAGCATCACGCAGGTCTTCTCGCAGGTCTTCAGGTTCGTCGGCCCACCAAGCGGTAATGACCTCGTGCATCGACTTGCGCAACTCTTCCACGTCTTCAACAGCCAGCCCCATGCCTGTGGGCATTTTGCCTTGCAGCATGTCGGCCAGCGCTTGCGAATTGACCACCACCCGGCGATCCGCCTGCGCCAACAAACGGGCCCAGCCCGGATCGGTGCGGACCATTTGAGGCATGTTGCGCGCGGACTCATCGGCCAACAGGTGCACACTCAAGCCGCTCAGTTGGGCTTCGTCGATGGTGGCCAGGAAACGCTCATCATCGCTGGCCACAAGCACATGGTCGCAAGCGTGGTGTTCAGCCAGTTGTTTGAGGTCATGCCCCAAGGAGCGCAACAAGGATGCGCCGCCATCGGCATCGTGCGTTTGCACCAGACGCACGATTTGATCGTCAATGATCAAACCGTCCGAACGATCGCTATACCAGTAAATGCGCCGCAAATCGACGTCCAGCCCGGAATGCTGCAATGCTTGCGACAACAAGCTGAGCAAGCCTTGACGGTTCACTGACTCGCCAGTGGTGCCCACAGCACCTTGCTGGGCCATCCAGATCAAGAAACGACCATCGATCAAGGCCATGCACGTGCCGGAACGGTGTTCGCCAAATCGACGGTCAGAGGGGGTGTTTTGAGAAAAATAATCACGCTTCATGGTGTCAACCTAAATCAATAAGGAAAATAGCGCTGCTAAAAAATGCAGCGTTGACCATTCTAAAGCGGCAAGCGTGTCTGTCGGTTATAAATACTGCCTGTGTCCAGCCCTTTGTCTTTTGACCCCCGCAATGTTCCGATTTGGCGCATCGATGACGATATGCCAGCGGTGCCCAGTGCGCATTGGCGTCCTGATGCACTCAAAATGCGGTTCGCACGCCCCCCTGTGTGGCAGCCCGAGATCGAGCGGGAGTCGTCCTTTTCTAGCCGAGCCCCCGCGAATGCGGCGGTTTTGGTGCCGATCGTGATGCGTGGGCCTGACTTCTCGGAGTCAACCATTTTGCTCACCCAGCGGGCCAACCACATGTCCACTCACTCGGGACAAATTGCTTTTCCAGGCGGCAAGGTGGACCCACAAGACGCCAACAGGCATGCCACGGCACTGCGTGAAGCCCAGGAAGAAGTGGGGTTGCACCCGAAGCATGTGGAGATCATTGGTGAATTGCCGGTCTATGTGACCGGCACTGCGTTTTGGGTCACCCCCGTCATTGGCTTGATTTCACCCGACTTTGAACTGAGCCCCAACGCGGATGAAGTACAAGACGTTTTTGAAGTCCCGCTGGCGTTTTTGATGAACCCAGCAAACCATCGACGACATCGTTTTGAATGGCAAGGAGCCCAAAGGCAATGGTTTTCAATGCCATACCCGGAGCATCGACCTGCAGGACAAGGCCAAGTCGAACTGATGGAGAGGTTCATTTGGGGGGCAACAGCCGCTATGCTTCGCAACTTCTATCATTTTTTAGTGGTCAACCCAGCGCAATGAGGACGCCATGAGTTTTTTTGCAATCCTGCTGGCCTTGGTACTGGAACAAGCCAGACCGCTCAATCCGGCCAATTGGATCTACACCCAGGTCACGCATTGGGTCGCTTGGGTTGCCCGCACGTTTGATGCGGGCGTGCGTCACCAAGCCTGGATCACATGGGGAATCACCGTCATCGGCCCGGCGCTTTTGAGCATGTTGGTGCATTGGTTGCTTGAATTTGGCTTGGGTTGGGTGTTTGCAGTCATCTGGAACGTGGCTCTGCTCTACATCACTTTGGGGTTCCGTCAATTCAGTCACCATTTCACGGCCATTCGAGAAGCACTGGAAGACAGCGATGAAACCAAGGCCAGAGAACTGCTGGCCGAGTGGCAGCAAGTCCAAGTCGGTCACATCCCGCGCAGCGAAATCGTTCGCCATGTGATCGAGTACTCCATGATTGCCGCCCACAGGCATGTGTTTGGCGTGTTCTTTTGGTATGCCATTTTGTCCATCATTGGCTTGGGGCCTGTCGGTGCCGTGGTTTATCGCCTGACTGAATTGGCACAACGCCGTTGGCAAGCGCCCATTGAAGATGGCTCAGCAGTCAGCGAGGCGCTGCAATCGGTGGCCTCCAGGGCATGGCAAGCCATGGACTGGCTGCCTTCGCGCATGACCGCTCTTGGATTTGCCATTGTGGGCAGTTTTGAAGATGCCATGGATGGCTGGCGCAACCATGCGCAAAATTTCCCGAACGACAACGACGGTGTGATCTTGGCTGCCACAGCGGGTGCCATCAACATCCGTTTGGGTGGCGCACCATTGCACTCACCCAGCGATGACCTGGAAAGCAACGACGCCCCAGGTGCGAGCAGCACACCAGGTCGTGTACCTGAAGTGGCTCACTTTGCTCAAGTGGTGGGCTTGGTCTGGCGCACGGTGATCATGTGGCTAGTCTTGGTGGCGCTGCTCACCATGGCCAATTTGGTCGGTTAAGCCCAGCCCCTCACCAGCGCTGCTGGCTCAGTTCTTCAAACAACTGCGCATAAATCCGGTGACGGCGCAAACTGATGGTGTCGGTTTGCTGTTCATTCTCGACCTGCGCCAACACGGCACAACCGGGCTCGTGCAAGTGCGTGCAGTTGTAGAACTTGCACCCCCCGACATGCGCACGCAAATCAGGCATGCAATCTGCCAACCGAGTCGGCTCAATGTGGTGCAAGCCAAACTCCTGAAATCCGGGGGAATCAATCAAGGCGGTTTTGGCGCGACCCTGAGTGGCTGCATCGTCCAGTGCAGGGACCCAGTACCAGCGGGTGCTGGTCGTGGTGTGTTTGCCCGAATTGAGTGCCAGAGAAATTTCGCCGGTTTCTACTTGCGCATCGGGCACCAAACGGTTGATGAGCGTGCTTTTGCCACTGCCTGATGGGCCCAGCACCAACGTTGTCAGGCCCTGCAATAGCCTGCACAAGGCGGGCACACCGTCATCGGCCACCGGACTGCGTGGGCTCAGACTGATGGGCATCACGTTGTAGCCCATGGCGCGGTAAGGCGCCAAACGCTCCCAAGCTTGGGCAAAGGGCTGCGACAGATCGCTTTTGTTGAGCGCGATGATGGGCGTGATGCGCTCGGCCTCTGCGGCGACCAAGGCGCGCGACAGCTGGCTTTCCGAATACTCGGGGTCAGCGGCGATCAAGATCAACACGCGATCCAGGTTAGCGGCAAAAGATTTGGTGCGGATTTCGTCTTGACGGTAAAACAGGTTGCGACGGTCCTGCAACTTTTCGATACTGCCTTCGTCACCCGCAATTTGCCAGAGCACCTGATCGCCCACCACCACTTGGTTTTTTTTGCCGCGGGGGTGGCAAATCAAGCGTCGACCTTCTGGTGTCTCGACCAGGCAGTGGCGGCCATAGGTGGCAACCACCAAGCCCGGCTCGAGATCCTGCGCTTGGGGCAAGGCTGGGCGCGCTTTGGGTTTATTCATGCCGCATCATGCCTGTAACAAGGCGTCGGTCTGGGTCGCGGCCTCAAAGTCCAAGCGGCTGAGGCCACGCACATCGTGTGTGTTCCAGCGCACCACACAACGCTTGTAGGTCAGTACCAGTTCGGGGTGGTGGTTGAGCTTTTCAGACAACCAGCCCACGCTGTTGATGAAGAGCAATGCATGTGTGTGTTCGGCAAATTCAAAGGTCTTTTCAATGGCGATGTTGTCGCCATCGCCCGACAATCGCCAGTCTGAAATCTGGCCCAGCGCCATGATCACCTCGGTGGGCTTGAGGGCCCTGACTTCTGGGGTGCTCATGCGGTTTTCATCCTCAGCAAACGCTCACTGGCCGGGGGGTGCGAATAATAAAACTTCACGTACCAAGGGTCGGGCGTGAGGGTGGAGGCGTTGTCCTGGTAGAGCTTGAGCAAGGCCGAGGACAAATCCTTGCCCGGGGTTTGCGACACGGCATAGGCATCGGCCTCGAACTCCTGTTGGCGCGAGCGCCAGGACGATACGGGGGCAAAGAACAAAGTAAACACGGGCGTGACCAGCATGAACAACACAAGCGCCAGCGCATCGTTGCTGCCAGACAAATTGGGCATCACGCCCAGGCCCGTGTAAAACCAGACTTCCTGCGCCAGCCAACCCAGCAGCGCCAGACCGGCCAGCGTCATGGCAAAACTGGTCACCATCATTTTGACGATGTGTTTGTGCTTGAAGTGACCCAGCTCATGGGCCAGCACCGCTTCCATTTCGGCCGGGCTCAGTTGCTTGAGCAAGGTGTCGAAAAACACCACCCGCTTGCTGGCCCCAAAGCCTGTGAAAAACGCATTGGAATGCGCCGATCTTCGGCTGCCGTCCATCACAAAAAAACCTTTGGCGGTGAAGCCTGCGCGTTGCATAAGGCCCTGCACGCGGGCCTTGAGCGACTCGTCTTCCAAGGGCGTGAATTTATTAAACAGCGGCATGATCACGTTGGGCGCAATGGCCATCAAAAACAGCTGCCAGCCTACCAGCACGCCCCAAGCCCACAGCCACCACCAGGGGCCCCCGGCTTGCATGAGCCAGAGCACCACCCACATCAGCGGCAGGCCCAGCACCAGACCCAGCGCCAAGCCCTTGACCATATCGCCCAGCCACAAAGCAGCAGTGATTTTGTTGAAGCCAAAGCGCTGCTCCACGCCAAAGGTTTGCATGAGCGACAGGGGCAATCCGATCAGACCGCCGACGAGCATGAAACCCAGCACCAGCGCGATTTGCTGCCCAATGCCCGGGCCCATCCACTCCAGCAGCACTTGGTTGAGCGCATCGAGTCCACCCAGCAGCGTCCAGCCCAGCAGCACCGCCGCATCGAGGGCGATGTCAATTTGTGACAAACGCGCTTTAGCCAAGGTGTAATCGGCCGCTTTTTGGTGGTCGGCCAAGGCCATGGTGTCGGCGTAAGCCTGCGGCACTGCATGGCGGTGGCGGGCCACATGCCGCACCTGGCGGGCGTTCAGCCAAAACTTGAGCGCCACATGGGCCAGCAAGGCCACCACCAGAGTCAGGGTCAAAGTCAGGGAAGGATTCATCGGCGTATTGTAGAAGCGGCCTTGTCTGGCTGAGCTTGGCAAGGGCTTGCGTGCCCATGCAGCAGGCCAGCATCAGCGACAATCTGCTCATGTCTGATGTGAACACCACCCCCCAAGAAGCGGCACAGCTGCCCAAGTCTGACCAAAACTTGGTCTGGATCGATTGCGAAATGACGGGCCTCGACCCCGAAAAAGAACGCCTGCTGGAGATCGCCGTGATCGTGACTGGCCCGCATCTCACGCCGCGCATCGAAGGGCCTGTGCTGGTGATTCACCAAAGCGACGAGCTGCTCAACCAAATGGACAAGTGGAACAAGGGCACTCACGGCAAAAGCGGCTTGATCGACAAGGTCAAAGCCTCCACCACCAGCGAAGCCGATGCCGAAGAGCAAATTCTCACCTTCCTGAAAAAGTACCTGCCCAAGAGCGCCTCGCCTTTGTGCGGCAACACCATCAGCCAGGACCGACGGTTTCTGGTCAAGTTCATGCCCAAGCTGGAAGCGTTTTTCCACTACCGCAATTTGGATGTCAGCACGCTCAAGGAACTGTCACGGCGATGGAAGCCCGAGGTGTATGCCAGTTTCAAGAAACAGCAAAAGCACACCGCTTTGGCCGATGTGCACGAATCCATCGATGAACTGGCGCATTACCGCGAGCATTTCATCCGATTGTGATTTTTCAGGGAAAACCCTAGCGTTTTTTCTTTGGCCGTGCCATAATCATAGGCTTGCTGCACTTCAGGTGTGGCAATTCATACATCTCCCTTCATGCCTTGACCCAACGATAGGGTCACTCACAGCGGCCAGGCTTCATGCCCAGCGCCACTCGCGAGCACCGTTTGATGGTTGATGTTTTTTCAACCTTGCGGTGCTAAGACCTTATGCAACAGTCTTCTGTTGGCGGTCGTTGTCCCGTGCGAGTTTTTTTACATACATGACCGACACTTTGAACACAGTGCAGGACGACTTGTCGCCTGCCGAAATCACATCCATCACCACCGAGTCGACTGCTCAAGCAGCCCAGAAAAACTTGGCCACTGAGATCATGGTCGCCGCAGCGGCTGAAATCACCTCCGAAACGCCAGCTGAAATCGCGAGCGAAGAATCCGAAAAAGTCGAAGCCATCGCCGATGAGCCCAACGGGTTCGTTGAACTGGGCTTGGCCCCTGAGCTGGTGCAAGCCGTGGCAGATCTGGGCTACACGCAGCCTACCGCGGTCCAATTGCGCGCCATTCCTCTGGCCTTGCCCACCGCGGGCGGCTCCAAAGATGGCAAGTCGAATGGCTACACCGACCTGATGGTCTCCAGCCAGACCGGCAGCGGCAAAACTGCCGCCTTCTTGTTGCCCGTGTTGCACACGCTGATCCAGCAGATGGCCGAACAAGAAGCGGCTGAACGTGCAGAATTTGACCAAGCATGTGCCGACGCTGCCGCCAAGGGCGAGCCAGCACCCAAGCGCTCCAAGCGCAAAGATCCCACCAATCCACGCAATTTCAAGGCACCAACACCTGGTGCTCTGATCTTGTGCCCTACACGCGAGTTGGCCCAGCAAGTGGCGCAAGACGCCATCGAGCTGGTCAAGCACACGCGCGGTCTGCGCGTAGCCAACGTGGTAGGCGGCATCCCCTACCAGTTGCAAATTGCCAAGCTGCAAAACGCCAACTTGGTCGTGGCCACCCCCGGCCGTTTGCTCGACCTGCAACGCTCCATGCAAATCAAGCTGGACAAGGTGCAGTTCTTGGTCGTGGACGAAGCAGACCGCATGCTCGACCTGGGTTTCTCGGACGACTTGGCCGACATCAACGACATGACCAGCCAGCGTCGCCAGACCATGATGTTCAGCGCCACCTTCGCGCCACGCATCCAACAATTGGCCATGCGTGTGATGCACGACGGTGGCTCTTCGGTCCAAAAAATCCAGATCGACAACCCGCAAGAAAAGCACAACAACATCAAGCAGGTGCTGTTTTGGGCCGACAACGCCCAGCACAAGCGCCAGATGCTCGACCACTGGTTGCGTGACGCCACGATCGACCAGGCCATCGTGTTCTCCAGCACCCAAATCGAGTGCGACGGCTTGGCAGCTGACCTGCAGCAAGACGGCTTCTCGGCTGTGGCCCTGCACGGCGCCCTGAGCCAGGGCATGCGCAACCGCCGTCTGATGGCCCTGCGCAATGGCCAAGTGCAGATTTTGGTCGCGACTGATGTGGCCGCCCGCGGCATCGACGTGCCCACCATCACCCACGTTTTCAACTTCGGCTTGCCGATGAAGGCCGAAGATTACACCCACCGCATTGGCCGCACAGGCCGTGCTGGCCGCGATGGCTTGGCCGTGACCTTTGCCGAAATGCGTGACCGTCGCAAGATCGGTGACATCGAAGCCTACACACGCCAGCCCTTCAAGGCCGAAGTGATTCCAGGCCTGGAGCCCAAGGCACGCATGCCCGAAGCCCGCAAGCCCATGGGCCGTGGCGGTGACCGCTTTGGTGGCGAGCGCAATTACGCCAACGCAGGCGGTGGTTTCCGTGGTGGTCGTCCCGCCGCAGGTGGCCGTGACTTCGGTGGCAACCGCGAGCGCGACGGCGGTGGTTTTGACAACCGCGCCCCACGTGGCAACTTCCGCGACGAGCAGCCCCGCTTTGAACAACGCAGCGAACCCCGCTTCGATGCCCGCAAAGAAGGGGGCCGTTTTGACGCCCCACGCGGTGACAACCGTGGCGGTGACCGCTTTGAGCAACGCGCTGCTCCCGCCCACCCATGGGACCGTGGCGACAACCGTGGTGCACCGCGTCAAGACGCACGCCAGGATGGTCCACGTCAAGGTGGCCGCTGGGAGGAACGTGGCGGCGATAACCGCAATGCAGCACGCCCCGCACCACGCGGCGCGGCTGGCGACAAGTTTGCACGCGGACCCAAGCAGTTTGGCGCCAGCAACTTCAAGCCCCACGCTGCAGCGGGCGAAGGCCCTGGCGGCAAACGTGGTGGCACCCGTGTCCTGAAAATCACACGAGCCTGATCACACGCCAGGCTTAGCCCTGGTTTGAGCGATTTCCTAAAAAGGCCTTGCCATCACCGGCAAGGCCTTTTTTGTGGCTCAACGCTTTGTGGCTAGCCCATAAAAAAACCGCCCTGGGCGCAAACCCGGGCGGTTTTTTCGTATGGCCGAAAAGGCTTTACGCTTTGGCAGCAGGCGCTGCTTTGCGCTGTGGCAACTTTTCTTTGATACGTGCCGACTTGCCGCTGCGGTCACGCAGGTAGTACAGCTTGGCGCGGCGAACATCACCACGACGCTTGACTTCGATGCTGGCGATCACAGGGCTGTAAGTTTGGAACGTACGTTCCACGCCTTCGCCACTGGAGATCTTGCGAACGGTGAAGCCGCTGTTCAGGCCACGGTTACGCTTGGCGATCACAACACCTTCGTAGGCTTGGACACGCTTGCGCGCACCTTCAACCACGTTGACGCTGACGATCACGGTGTCGCCGGGGGCAAAATCAGGAATCACTTTACCCAGACGGGCAATTTCTTCCTGCTCAAGAGTTTGAATCAAATTCATTTTTTGAACTCCGTCCGATCATGCCTCGCTACACAAGGGGCGTTCTGTGCTGTAAAGGCCATGCATGCGCATGACTGAGCCAGATCGCGGCGGGTAGAGGATCGAAAAGCCCTTGATTATAGCTTTTTCGGCCCCGTATCGCGACCGAGTGCGGTCGAGCCATGCGACAACTGCTTCAAGAAGACTTCATCTTGACGGCTCAACTTGCCTGACAGACGGGCCTGCTCCAGCAATTCAGGGCGGTGCAATGCACTTTGGCGCAGGCTTTGTTCGCGTCGCCAACGAGCAATCTGGGCATGGTGGCCCGACATGAGCGCCGCCGGTACAGCGCAATCTTGCCAAACCTCTGGACGGGTGTAGTGCGGACTGTCCAGCAAACCGTCCAATGCAGGATTAAAGCTGTCTTGCTGGTGGCTGCCTTCATCATTGAGGACACCGGGCTGCAAACGGGCCACGGCATCCAGCAGGGCCATGGCTGCAATTTCCCCACCTGAGAGCACAAAATCCCCCAGACTGATTTGCTGATCGACATATTGGTCAATGAATCGCTGATCGACACCTTCATAGCGGCCACACAACAACACAGCCCCTGTGCTGTGCGACCACTTTTGCACCACAGAGTGGTTCAGAACCTGCCCGATAGGCGAAAACAGCACCAAAGGGGCCGGATTGGGCTCCTGACGCTCAGCACGAATCGCCGTGAGGCATTTGAACAAGGGCTCCGCCAACATGACCATGCCCGGGCCGCCGCCAAATGAGCGGTCATCGACGCGGCGGTAATTGCCTTCCGCGTGGTCCCGTGGATTCCAGAAATGCACATCCACCAAGCCGCTTTCGTAAGCACGGCGGGTGATGCCACTTGTCAAAAGCGGCTCAAAAAGCTCGGGAAACAGGGTGATGATGTCAAAGCGCATGGGGATGGCCCTCCACGGCCGGGGCCGATCAGTAGTCGGGCTGCCAATCGACCGTGATGCGCTTGCCGGGCAAGTCCACACCATCGACGAACGCATCAACAAAAGGGATCATGCGCTCAAGCGCTTTGCCGCCTTCTGACTCTGGGGCCGCTTCAATGACCAACACGGTTTGAGGACCGGTGGACATGAGGTCGCGCACTTGGCCAAGGTCAATGCCTTCACGGTTGACCACTTGCAAGCCAATCAGGTCGACCCAGTAGTACTCACCCTCTGCCGCGGTCGGAAAACTCGAGCGCGGTACAAAAATGCGTGCACCACGCAAAGCCTCGGCGGCATTGCGGTCATTGATGTCTTGGGCACAGGCCACCACGGTATCCGAATGGTCTTTAGCTTCCTTGACGCACAACAGCAAGGGCTCGGTCCAAGCCACTTGTTCTGTTTTGGATGCTGCGATTTCGGTCGCGCGTTTGGGTTTCATGGGCCGGTCGGGCGGCAACAAAAACCAGCGCTTGGAAGAAAAAAGCGCCTCAGGAGAGGCGCTGTGGGGCAAGACCTTGAACCAGCCTTTGATGCCCCAAGCATCGGCTATGCGTCCGATTTCGATGGCGTCAGCCGGCAGTGCGGCTTTTTCCAAAGGGGGACGCATGGCCAATGCGAGCCGATCAGGCGGCTGCTTTGCCAGCTTGGCGGATCAGGCGTTCCACGGTAGGAGAAGCCTGGGCACCAACGCTCTTCCAGTAGGTCAGACGATCTTGTGCAATGCGCAGACCTTCTTCGCCACCTTTGGCTGTGGGGTTGTAGAAACCGATGCGCTCGAGGAAGCGACCATCGCGACGCACGCGCTTGTCAGCGACGACGATGTTGAAGAAAGGACGTGCTTTAGAGCCGCCGCGGTTCAAACGAATAACAACCATGATTTATCCTTGGGTGGTTGGGTATCTTGGGAACAATTGCCCAGATGCCCGGTATCCTTCAGCGTTTGAGACACGCAACTGGCCACCCGGCCAGTGACACACTGAAAAGCCAACCATTATACAACGGGAGCTATGCCTTGCCTCTGATCCGACCCAGCCGCGACGAGGATGTCGCCGCCATCACGGCCATCTACCACCACCACGTGCTCACAGGCACCGGCACTTTCGAGATCGCCCCCCCCACAGAGACTGACATGGCCAGTCGCCGGGCCGATGTGCTGTCCAAAGGACTGCCCTACCTGGTGGTGGAAGACGAGGGCCGTGTCATGGGTTTTGCCTATTGCAACTGGTTCAAACCACGACCCGCCTACCGATTTTCCGCAGAAGACTCCATTTACATGGCCCCCGATGTGCACCGCAAGGGCATGGGGCGAGCCCTGCTGACCGAATTGTGCGCCCAGGCAGAACGCGCAGGCGTGCGCAAATTCTTGGCGGTGATTGGTGATTCGGCCAACGCCGGCTCGATTGGTGTCCACACTTCAGTGGGGTTCAGCCATGTGGGCATCCTGAAGTCATGCGGATGGAAATTTGACCGCTGGCTGGATGTCGTGATGATGGAAAAGCCCTTAGGCGCTGGCGACAGCACCGCTCCGCAATAATCGGCAACATGAAAAATAAAACACTCGCGACCTGGTTGACTTTTTGGGGCGGCCCTTTGGGCTTGCACCGCTTTTATCTACACGGCTTCGCTGACATGCTGGGTTGGTTACTACCGATCCCCACGGCACTTGGCTTTTACGGCTTGGAACGTGTTCAGCAATTGGGGCAAGACGACCAACTCAGCTGGATGCTGATCCCCTTGTTGGGTTTCACCATCGCAGGCTGCGCCCTGAATGCCATCGTGTATGGCCTGACGTCCATCGAAAAATGGAACGCCAAATTCAACCCGACCGCCGATGAACTGGCACCTGCTGGCAGAACCCAGTGGGGCACCATCATTGGCACCGCCACAGCCTTGCTGCTGGGCACCACCGTCTTGATGGCCAGTTTGGTTTTCAGCTTCCAACGTTACTTTGAATACCAAATTGAAGCGGCTCGCCTGATCAGTCAATAAAAAAGCCACCCGATGTTTCCACGCGGATGGCTTGAATTGACCTGACAGCGCCCCAGGCCAACGCTGTCGGTTTGGACGTCAGTCAAAAATCTGAAAACTCACCCAATAGGCCAGCGCTGCGACAAAAGCGCTGGCAGGGATGGTCAATACCCATGCCCAGATGATGTTGCCAGCGACCCCCCAACGCACGGCGCTGGCACGCTGGGTCGAGCCCACGCCCACAATGGCACCTGTGATGGTGTGCGTGGTGGATACGGGTATGCCCAAAGTGGTGGCCAAAAACAAGGTCATGGCCCCACCCGTTTCGGCGCAAAAGCCCCCAACGGGTTTGAGTTTGGTGATTTTTTGCCCCATCGTTTTGACAATGCGCCAGCCGCCAAACATGGTGCCCAAGCCAATCGCCATGTAACAAGAGACGATGACCCAGCCCGGAGGCGAAGCATCAGCAGTGGTGGCATAACCCGTCGCAATCAACAGCAACCAGATGATGCCGATGGTTTTTTGTGCGTCGTTACCGCCATGGCCCAAGCTGTATGCGCCAGCAGATACAAGCTGCAAGCGACGGAACCATTTATCCACCTTGGACGGCCTGGAACGTCGAAAAATATGGGCCACAGCCACCATCATCAAAGAGCCCAGCAAGAAGCCAAGCAAAGGTGAAACAAAAATGAAGGCCACCGTTTTCATGATGCCTGTGGACACCAAAGCACCGGCGCCCGCCTTGGCAATGACAGCGCCCACAATGCCGCCGATCAGGGCATGTGAAGAGCTGCTGGGAATGCCGTAGTACCAGGTGATGACGTTCCAGGTGATGGCCCCCAACAAGGCACCAAACACCACATGGGTGTCCACAATGCCTGGCTGAACGATGCCCTTTCCCACCGTGGCAGCCACACTCAAATGGAAAATAAAGATAGCGATGAAGTTGAAAAAAGCGGCGAAGACCACAGCCTGAGCGGGCTTGAGCACCCCCGTGGAGACCACGGTCGCAATCGAGTTGGCCGCATCATGAAACCCATTCATGAAGTCAAAAATGAGCGCCAGGGCGACCAGCAAAATCACCACCCACAAGGCGGCTTGTACGGTTTCCATACGTCAGATTCCCGCGTTAGATCAGGAGTTTTCGAGGACGATGCCCTCGATCTGGTTGGCCACGTCTTCACACTTGTCGGTGATGGTTTCCAGCAGTTCGTAAATGGCTTTGAGCTTGATGATCTCGCGGACATCGGGCTCGTCGCGGAACAGCTTGCTCATGGCGCTGCGCATCACGCGGTCAGCATCTGACTCCAAGCGGTCAATTTCTTCACAGGTTTTGAGGGCAGACTCAGCGACAGCTGGCTCTCCAATGCGGGCCAGCAATTTAACCGCATCCTGGACGCGTTCGCAGCAACGCACGGACAGATCGGTCAAACGCGAAATTTCTTCGGTCATGTGGCGCACGTCATACAGCGCCATGGTTTCAGCCGAGTCCTGAATCAGGTCGGCCACATCGTCCATCAGATTGATGAGCGCATGGATCTGCTCGCGATCAATCGGTGTGATGAAGGTGGTGTGAATCAGGCGGTTGACCTCTTGGGTCACACGGTCTGCTGCGTGCTCGGCATTGTCCACATCGCGGTTGTATTTTTCACGCAGGTGCACATCGTTGTAATTGGCCACCAGGTTCGAGAAAGCCCGAGCCGCTTCGACGATGCGCTCTGCGTGTTGGTTGAACAGTTCGAAGAAGTTGCCTTCTTTGGGCAGCAATTTGCCAAACAGCATGGGACGCTCCTGATAACGGGAAGTGGACGAATGTGACTATTTCGTGACAGCGGCGAGTTTAACCGCACGCTCTGCACAAAGAATGACAGAACGGCTCATGCGCTCCTGAAAATGAAATAAACCGCTCCAACCATGCATAACGCAGCCCAGAGGTAGTCCAGCTTGAAAGGTTCCTTCAAGTAAAAAACTGCAAAAGGCACAAAGACGGTCAAAGTCATCACCTCTTGGATGATCTTGAGTTGACCCACATTGAATTGCGTATGGCCAATCCGGTTCGCGGGCACTTGGAACATGTATTCCAGCGAAGCGATGCCCCAGCTCACCAAGGCAGCCGCATACCAAGGCGCTGTGGCCATGTTGCGCAGATGGCCATACCAGGCAAACGTCATGAAGACGTTGCTGAACAGCAAAAGCACAATCGTCTGCAAGGAAACAGGCAGACTGGTGAAAACCGTCATGGGCAGGACTCCGGCAACACCTCGATGGACTGATCGGCCACACGCGCCCAGTCTTCGGCAGTCACTCGAGCCGGCCACACATCGGCCAGTGGGTACAGTACAAATGCCCGCTCACGCCAACGCGGATGAGGCAGGATCAAACGTGGGCTGTTCATGGTCGCCTGACCGTACATCAGCAAATCCAAGTCGAGTGTGCGTGGCGCATTGACGTAGGGCCGCTGGCGGCCGGCCTGCTGCTCAATTGTCTGCAAGGCCTCCAGCAACGTGGGAGCGCTCAAGCGGGTTTCGATTTGTGCGACCGCATTGATGAAATCAGGGCCTTGGGCTTCAAAAGGTGCTGTGCGGTACAATCTAGAGCGGCCCGTGACCCGTGTCTCGGGCAGGCATGCCAGCGCATCAAAAGTCTGCAACACCGTTTGCAGAGAATGACCCAGATTGGCCCCCAGCGCCACATAGGCCGTTACAGGGTCTCGCAACATGGACAACTTGAGGCAAGCGCAGGCTTATTCAGCGCTGCCTGAATCTGCACCTGATGGGTCGCCTGCTGAGCCGGGCTTGCGACGGCGACGGCGCCGCTTTTTGGGCCCGGCCTCTTCGTCAGATCCTGACGATGGGTTCACAGGGTGCGATGCGGCCGGGCTGGCTGCCTGCCGAGACGCCTCAGCCCCCTCAGGCCTGGGTGCACGTCGCACACGAGGTTTGGCCGCTTGCGTGGCGGCCTGCTCGGCTTTCGCAGCCTGCACCAAGTCTTCGCGCTCTGAATCACTGGCCATGCTGAACTCTTGCCACCAGTCGGCCAAACGCACATCCACCTCTTCGATGTCGGCACGCAAGCGCAAAAAGTCAAAACCTGCCCGAAAGCGCGGCTGCTCAACCAGTCCAAAGGGCGTGCTGCCCACGCGTTTTTCAAAACGCGGTTGCATCATCCATATCTCGCGCATGTCAGCGGCCAGCTTGCCACGGCCGGAGACATCGCCAATGCGGGCATCAAACACCTCGTCGATGGCGTCTTGGAGAGCCGGATAAGGGTGTTCTTTGCGAGCCAGGCGCTTGGCCCAACCTTCGCGAACATCGGCCCACAACACACAGGCCAACAAGAAGCTCGGCGCAACGGGCTTGCCCTCACCCACGCGGCGGTCAGTATCGGCCAAAGCCACTTGCACAAAAGCACTTTCAGCCCGCTCCACCACCACGTCGAGCAAAGGATAAATGCCCGTGGCCAGCCCCAGTTTTTTAAGTTGTTCAATGGACGCCAAGGCATGACCGGTTTGCAACAACTTGAGCATCTCGTCAAACAAGCGGCTTTGCGGTACATCAGCCAACAAGGTCGCTGACTGCGTCAGGGGTTTGGCTGTTTTGGCCTCCAGCTTGAAGCCCAAAGGGCTGAGCTTGGCGGCAAAACGGACCGCACGGATGATGCGCACGGGATCTTCGCGGTAGCGCGCCACCGGGTCACCGATCATGCGCAACACGCGCTTTTTGGCATCCGGAATACCCCCGTGGTAATCCACCACGATCTGCGACTCAGGGTCGTAATACATGGCATTGACGGTGAAGTCACGGCGGGTCGCGTCTTCGTCTTGCGGCCCCCAAACGTTGTCGCGCAGCACACGTCCAGATGAATCGACGGCGTGGTGCATGCCTTCAAGTTGGCGCTTGCTGGTGCGCTCATTGCCTTTGACCTGTTCGGCAGCAGCGTTGTCCAAGTGGGCACGGAAAGTAGAAACCTCGATCACTTCGTTGTCGCGTCCTCGGCCATAGACCACGTGCACGATGCGAAAGCGCCGTCCAATGATGAATGCACGGCGAAACAGGCCCTTGACCTGCTCGGGCGTGGCATCGGTAGCCACATCAAAATCTTTGGGGCGCAAGCCCAGCAGCAGATCGCGCACCGCGCCACCCACGATATAAGCCTCAAACCCGGCTTGCTGCAAGGTGCGGGTCACGTTGATGGCGCGATCGTCCACCAAGTTCGGGTCGATGCCATGCACCGATGCAGGCACTTCTGTGCGACGGCCAAAGTGGGGCTTGTTGCTTTTAGGCGCCTTGCCCATCAGCTTGTCGATGAATTGTTTGATCATTCTTGAAAGAGTTCGAGGATGCGCCAGCCACGCTCTGTGGCCAGTTGACGCAACCGAGCGTCAGGGTTCGTTGCCACCGGATGGTGGGCTTTTTCGAGAAGCGGCAGGTCGTTCATGGAGTCCGAGTAGAACGTCATTTCTACATCGTCCCAATCCAAGCCCTGCTGGGTCAGCCACTGCGCAACCCGGGTGACTTTACCTTCTCTGAATGAAGGTGTGCCCTTGATTTCACCGGTGATCCAGCCCGTGGCATCGCGTTCAAGTTCCACCGCAATCAATCCGCTCACCCCGAAAGCCTGGGCAATCGGGCGGGTCACAAACTCATTGGTGGCCGTCACGATCATGACGGTGTCGCCTGCGTGCTGGTGCGATCGTACCAGCGCCAGCGCCTCGGGCGTGATCCGTGGCCGGATCACATCGTCCATGTAGCGTGCATGGGCCTGCGCTGCGACGGTTGCACCCTGCTCGCGGGCAGCACGCGTGGCAAATCGCACGTAATCATGGATGTCGAGCGTACCAGCCTGGTAGTGGGCATAAAACTCATCGTTGCGTTGGCTGAACACGGCGGGGTCGTTCCAGCCCATCTCGGTCGTGAAAACGCCCCAGGTGTGGTCCGAGTCCAGTGGCAGCAAGGTGTGATCCAAGTCAAACAAGGCAAGTTTCATTCGTTCTCCAGCATGGCCCGTACCAAGGGAATGGTCAGTGCGCGCTGCGTTTGCAAGGCGTATTGGTCCAGGTTGTCGAGCAATTGCATCAAGCTGCCCAGATCACGCGAAAAGCGGTTGAGCATGTAAGACATGACTTCGTCGCTCAAAAACAGGCCCCGCGCGTCGGCTTCCTGACGCAACACGGCGCGACGCTCAGGCTCATCCAAAACCTGCAATCCGTTGATATGACCCCATCCCAAGCGAGTACGCAAATCGTCCCGCAGTTTCAAATCGGCTGGAGGCAAAGCACCGGCGGCCAACACCCAGCGTGGTGATCCTGTGCGGGGTGTGAGCGCATTCACAAACCAATTGAAAGCCGTGTGTTGTTGCTCGCTGTTGTACAGGTGCACATCGTCCATCAACACGGCCGTCCATTCGTCATTGAACTCGAGCGGGTTCAACGTATGTGCATCCAGCCAGCCCACTTGAGCGCCCTGCTCTTTCAAGGCATGGTGAACCGCATGCAACAAATGGGTTTTCCCCGAACCACTTTCGCCCCAAAGGTAACTGGGCACGGGAGAGCGACTGCTAGAAGCAGTCCACAAACGCAAGTGCTCTACCGCAGCCTCGTTTGGTCCTGCGAAAAAATTATCCAGCGTAGGCGTTGAGGCCAAGCCGATGTCCAAAGCCAATTGCTTCATGCCTGCTCAGGCCCTTGCCCGACCTCGTCTGAACCGCTTTTTTGGTACAGATCACTTTTCAGATATTGGTGACGCAAGCGGCGCAAGCCCACCAGCAGGACGGCGCTGGCCGGCAATGCGATCAACACCCCCACAAAACCCAGCAACTGACCAAAAGCCATCAATGCCAGAATGACCGACAAGGGATGCAGCCCAATACGCTCACCCACCAAGCGGGGGGTGAGCACAAAACTCTCAATCAGCTGACCCAAGCCAAACACCACGGCCACCATGACCAAGGCTTGGGCGGAGGCGAACTGCAGCAAGCCCGCCAGCAGGGCCAGCATCAGGCCCAGACCAAACCCCAAATAAGGCACAAAGACGGCCAAGCCTGTGAATACGCCAATGGGCAGCGCCAAGTCCAATCCAAACAACCTCAAGCCGACTGCATAAAAAACGGCCAAAGCCAGCATGACCAACAATTGTCCACGCAGGTATTCACCCAGCACCAAGTCGCTTTCCTGCATGAACCCATCAAAAGTCCCACGCCAAGCTGGTGGAACCAACTGGATCACGCTGTTCACCATGCGCGTCCAGTCATTGAGCATGTAAAACAGCGCCACAGGCACCAACACCACATAACCCATCAACGCCATCGCTGCACTACCACCCACCTTGAGTGAGGACATCAGGGGGGCCCACCAATCTTCACGGTTTGCACTCAGGTAAGCCACCAATTGGTTTTTTAAATCTCGCAGATCAAGCGACACGTTCAAGCCCAGCTGGTTCAGCAAGGGATTGATGACATCGACCATGCGATCGAGCAACAAAGGCAATTGCTGCTGCAGCAAAGGCCACTCCCGAACCAAAATGGGCACCAAGAGCAGGAAGATGCCCAAAAGCGCCAGAATGGCCAGAATTTCGACCATCAGCACGGCCAAAGCACGCGGCAAGCGCCCTCGTGCAATGCCCTCCAAACGAAGCACCAAAGGGTGCAAAACATAGGCCATGACCGCCGCCACGACGAAGGGCGCCATCACCGGGGCCAGCAGCCAAAAAACCAAGGCAGCCACCAAGGCCACACCCAGCCAAGCGGCCAGACGGGTCATCAAAAATGGTAGGGGTGCTTGCACGTTGGCCTCGTCTTTTCCGGTGGGTTGACCCATTTGGTCAGGGTCAACCCTTAAAATAGGGCTTGATTTTAGTCTGCCAGCCCGTTTATTGGCCCCCGTACCCCATTTACCTGCCCTTTAGGGCCAAAACCATGAGTCAAACTCCCCTTTCCTACAAAGACGCCGGTGTCGACATCGTTGCAGGCGATGCCTTGGTCGAGCGCATCAAGCCTTTGGCCAAGAAAACCATGCGCGAAGGCGTGCTAGCAGGCATCGGCGGTTTTGGGGCTCTGTTTGAAGTGCCCAAGCGTTACAAGGAACCCGTGCTGGTCAGCGGCACCGATGGCGTGGGCACCAAGCTCAAGCTGGCATTTGAATGGAACATGCACGACACCGTGGGCATCGACTTGGTGGCCATGAGCGTCAACGACGTGCTGGTGCAAGGCGCCGAGCCACTTTTCTTCCTCGACTACTTTGCCTGCGGCAAGCTGGACGTGGACACCGCCGCTGCCGTGGTAGGCGGCATTGCCAAAGGCTGCGAGCTGTCAGGCTGCGCCCTGATCGGCGGCGAAACGGCAGAGATGCCCGGCATGTACCCTGCTGGCGAATACGACCTGGCCGGTTTTGCGGTCGGCGCGGTCGAGAAATCCAAAATCCTGACTGGTCAGAACGTCAAGGCCGGTGACGTGGTGCTGGGACTGGCTTCGAGCGGCGTGCATTCCAATGGCTTTTCGCTGGTGCGCAAGTGCATCGAGCGCGCAGGCAACAACGCCCCATCCACGCTGGACGGCAAACCTTTCAAGCAAGCCCTGATGGAGCCCACACGCCTGTACGTGCTCAATGTGTTGGCTGCATTGGCCAAACACCCGATCAAGGCACTGGCCCACATCACCGGCGGTGGCTTGCTCGAAAACATCCCCCGCGTGCTGCCCGATGGTTTGGCCGCGCACCTGCAAAAAGGCAGCTGGCCTCAGACCGAGCTATTTGCCTGGTTGCAAAAAACGGCGGGCATCGACGACATCGAAATGAACCGCACCTTCAACAACGGCATCGGCATGGTGGTCGTGATTGATGCTGCCGAAGCCGAGGCCTGCGCCCAAACCCTGCGTGCAGCGGGCGAACAGGTTCACTTCATCGGCAAAATCGCACCGCAAGGCAGCGGCGCGCAAGTCGTGGTCGCCTGACCCCAAAAATCATCAAGTGCCTGAGATTTCGCTGATGCGATTTCTCAGTGCATCGTGATCCGGGGCCAGCGGCTCGGCTTGCAAATACATTTGCAAATCCTGCAGGGCTTCATGCTTACGCCCCAGCTCAGCCAACACCAAACCGCGGTCACGCCGCTCGGACCAGCCCTCGGGCAACAGCACCACCAGTCTGTTCAACACGCTGAGCATGCGAGGCCAGTCCTCTTGTGATCGGAAAATCTCTTTCAAATTGCGCAGCATGCGCGCCAACAAATCTCGCGGTGGGCAAGGCTGCAAATACAAACCCAAAGGCGTTTCACCGCCATCCAAATCCGCAGCAGATGCTTTGTCTTCCGGGTCCCGATAAGGCCCTAGACGTTCCGTCAAGTTGTCAACGCCCAGTGACTCACCTGACAAAGGGTCCAACACCACCAAGCCGCCTTGCAGTGTGACTTTCACCAAAAAGTGGCCGGGAAATGAAATGCCTTGCGCATGAAATCCCAAACCTTGGGCCAATTCCAGCCAAATCACAGCCAGAGAAATGGGTAACCCTCGCCGCGTGCGCAGCACCTCATTGAGATAACTGTTTTCAGGTGCGTAGTAATTGTTGGCATTGACGCCAAAACCCATTTCTTTGTAGAAGACCTGCGTCAGCATGGCCAAGCGCGTCAGATCGTCGGCATCCACAGGCAATCGGATTTGGACTTTTTTGAGTACACGCGCCACATCGTCGAGCACGTTTTGCACATCCAAATCAGGCTCTTCGTCTTGGGCCAAGCAAGCCGCCGCTTCCAACAAAGGAAAGTGCGCATCGCTTTGCACCAGACTGGCGAAATAATCCAAAGGCGACGGTGTGTCGAAGTTCAAATGCATGAAGTCTTCCTCCCCTCACCGCTTCAAAAAAGCCTTGAGCCGCAAGCCCGTGCACCACAGCGCCCCAAAATACAACACGGCGGAAGCGGCCATCACCAAGACCATCCAGCCGATGCGCTGCCAAGCCGCCTCTCGCATGGGCACCCACGGCAGGGCCTGGGCAGCAAACCACAGCAAGCCCGTCAGCAAGCCTGTGGCCAGCAAAACCTGAAACACAAAACGCAACCAACCCGGTTGGGGCTTGTAACTACCCCTGCGCAGCAGGCCCACCAGCAACCAGCCCGCATTGACCAGCGCGCCCAAACCAATCGAAAGCGCCAGCCCTGCATGCGCCAAATGAGGCACCAAAAGCACGTTGAACACTTGCGTGAGCACCAGCACCACGACGGCAATGCGCACCGGTGTGCGGATGTCCTGGCTGGCGTAATAACCAGGTGCCAGCACTTTGATGGCCACCAGGCCCAGCAAGCCCACGCCATAGCCCGTCAAAGCCAAAGTGGTTTGCTGAACATCCCGGTCGGTGAACGCGCCATAGTGGTACAGCACCGAAACCAGTGGCTGCGAAAACACCAACAAAGCTGCCGCACAAGGCAAGGTCAACAACAGGACCATGCGCAAACCCCAATCGAGCATGGCGGCATAACGCTCGCTGTCTCCAGTGGCTTTGGCTGCAGCCAACTGGGGCATCAGTACGACACCCAGCGCCACCCCCAGCATGGCGGTCGGAAACTCCATCAAACGGTCAGCGTAGGTGAGCCAACTGACGCTTCCAGGAGCCAAGTGTGAAGCAATTTGGGTGTTGATCAGCAAGGAGATCTGCGCCACGCCAACGCCCAGCAAAGCGGGTGCCATCAGACGCAAGATGTTGCGCGTCGCCGGGTTGGTCCAAGCTTTTTTGACAGCCGCAGGCCCCAGGCCCAGTCGAGGCAACAAACCCAATCGGTGCAGCGCCGGAATTTGCACGGCCAGTTGCAAAAATCCGCCGACCATGACGCCAACAGGCAAGGCATAAATGGCTTCGAACCCTTGACGCGCCAACCACGGGGATAAAAACCAGGCTGCGGCAATCACACTCACGTTCAGCAAAACCGGCGTCGCGGCTGGCACGGCAAAACGCCGCCAAGTGTTCAAGACACCCGCCGACAGCGCCACCATCGACATGAAGGCGATGTAAGGAAACATCCAGCGCGTCATGTTGACTGCTGCGCCATAGCCACGCGCGTCTTGCTGCAAACCGCTGGCCAAAGCCCAAACCAACCAAGGAGACGCCAACACCCCCAAAATGGACACCACCACCACGGTCCAAGACAGCGCTGTCGCCACGCTGTCAATCACCTCGTGGGTGGCTTCATCGCCATGTTGGGCACGGCTGGCCGCCAACACGGGCACAAAAGCTTGACTGAAAGCCCCTTCAGCGAACAAGCGCCGAAACAAATTGGGAATGCGAAAGGCCACATTGAAGGCGTCCGTCAAAGCGCTGGCACCAAAAGCGGAGGCAATGAGCAGCTCGCGCACCAAGCCCGTCACCCGAGAGGCCAGGGTAAAAAACGACACAACAGAGGCAGAACGTAAGAGGCTCACAGAGGGCGAGTGTAGCGGTCCTGCGGCTCAGACTTGTCCGTGGCCCCAGAACAGGCGGGCGCAAGGCATCGCACATCTGCTAGAATGCCGGGTTCGCTGGACATCATCCTCAGACACTGAAAGAACTTATATATGGCATCCGCTAAACCCAAAAAGAAAAACCCCCGTCTTGCTTCCGGCCGTAAACGCGTCCGCCAAGACATCAAAATCAACGCTGCGAACTCTTCGCTGCGCTCCAAATACCGCACTGCTGTGAAAAACGTCGAAAAAGCCGTTGCAGCTGGCGACAAGACCAAAGCCACAGAGTTGTTTGCCAAAATGCAAACCGTGGTGGACATCATTGCCGACAAAGGCATCTTCCACAAAAACAAGGCCGCTCGTGACAAGAGCCGCCTGAGCGCCAAAGTCAAGACTTTGGCCCTCGCCGCAGCCTGATCCGCTCCACCAGATCAACAGCCCGGCGAGGCTTAGTCCTCGCTGCCGTTTGAAACGGGTGCGCTGTCCGCGAAAACTGAACCGCCCAGGTGCAAACCTTGGCGGTTTTTTCATGTCCGATTGGCGGCTTGGCAGGGGCTACGTTGTGGGTATCACAGGGTTCATCAGGCATACATCGCTGCCAACCGCTCAAACCCCATAAAAAAACCGCCTGAAGGCGGTTTGTTGTTGTGCAATTTATTGGCCCGGCGGCAAATCGGGCAGCAAACAGGCCTCCACCACTTGCAAATGGTTATCACGGGCAAAGTTCATCACAAAGTCCCACGCCATCACGTCGTAATCACGCAAGTCGTGGTGCACCACCACGCACTTCACATTGCCCATGGTGGTGGGAATGCACCACGGCGAATAGCTCAAATGGCTGCCTGGAATAGCGCCGCCAGGACGGAATTGGCTCATCACGCCTGCCAAGCGTTCAGCCCAGTCGCTGGGTCTGAAGGTCTTTCCATCCTGAGTGATGCCCTGGATGAAGACTTCTTTGGCGTTGTTGGAGACCATCGGATAGAGGGGTTAGTCAAGGGAGCACAGAGTTCGGGATCGCCGCCCTCTGGTTTACCCGGGTATTGTATCTTATATAAGACTTGAAGCCCGCATGTCTCTGGCCAACACCCACGGGACAGCTTTCAAGCTCGCACCGTGTTTCTGCCTCTAAAATCTGGTTTCAGCGGCCCTCTTCGTTGGGCCGATTTTTATTTCAGGAGTTCACGCATGTCTGCTTTCATTGAAGCCGCCTCACCGCACACCATGAACACCTATGGCCGACTGCCGATTGCACTCAGCCATGGTCAAGGTTGCCGAGTCTGGGACATCAATGGCAAGTCGTACCTCGACGCGCTGGCCGGCATCGCCGTGAACACCTTGGGCCACAACCACCCCGAGTTGGTACCGGCACTGCAAGACCAGCTGGGCAAAATGATCCACAGCTGCAACTACTTCCATGTGCCCAACGCCGAAGTGCTGGCGGCCAAATTGGTCGAACTGTCGGGCATGACCAATGTGTTCTTCTGCTGCACGGGCCTCGAGGCCAACGAAGCGGCGATCAAGCTTGCACGCAAATTTGGGCATGACAAGGGCATCGACAAACCCGAAATCGTGGTCTACGAGAAAGCCTTCCATGGCCGCAGCATTGCCACGCTGAGCGCCACCGCCAACGAGAAACTCAAAACAGGCTTTGGCCCCATGCTTGAAGGCTTTGTGCGCGTGCCGGTCAACGACATCGAGGCCCTGAAAAAAGCCACGCAAGGCAACCCGAACGTGGTGGCCGTGTTCATGGAAACCATTCAGGGCGAAGGCGGTGTCAACCCCATGCGCGTTGAATACCTGAAACAAGTGCGCGCCTTGTGTGACCAGAACGACTGGCTCATGATGATCGACGAAGTGCAGTGCGGCATGGGCCGCACCGGCAAATGGTTTGCCCACCAATGGGCTGGCATCGTGCCTGATGTGATGCCGCTGGCCAAAGGTCTGGGCTCGGGTGTGCCGATCGGTGCGGTCGTGGCTGGCCCCAAGGCTGCCCACATTTTCCAGCCCGGCAACCACGGCACTACCTTCGGCGGCAACCCTCTGGCCATGCGCGCCGGGGTCGAGACCATCCGCATCATGGAGAAAGACGGTCTGATGGCCAACGCAGCCAAGGTCGGCGACCATCTGCGCGGTGCCCTTGAGAAAGCCCTTGCTGGCGTTCAAGGCGTCAAGGAAATCCGGGGGCAAGGCCTGATGCTGGGCGTGGAACTCGACCGCCCCTGCGGCGCAGTCTGGAGCCGCGCCGCCGAAGCTGGGCTGCTGCTGAGCGTGACCGCCGACAGTGTCATTCGCTTGGTACCTCCACTGATCATGACCGAGGCCGAAGCCGACGAGGTCGTGAGCATTTTGGCGCCCTTGATCAAAACCTTTTTGGCAGAAAAATCATGAGTGCATCCGCCCCAGCGCCCGTGCGGCATTACCTGCAATTCACCGACCTGAGCGCCGACGAATACGCACACGTGCTCAGCCGCGCTGCCGAAATCAAGCGCAAGTTCAAGGCCTACGAAAAATACCACCCACTGGCCGACCGCACACTGGCCATGATTTTTGAAAAAGCCAGCACCCGCACGCGTGTGAGCTTTGAGGCCGGCATGTACCAATTGGGCGGCTCGGTGGTGCACCTGACCACGGGCGACAGCCAGTTGGGCCGCGCCGAGCCCATCGAAGACAGCGCCCGCGTGATCAGCCGCATGACCGACATCGTCATGATCCGCACCTACGGTCAAGACAAGATCGAGCGCTTTGCCTCGCACTCGCGCGTGCCCGTCATCAACGGCCTGACCAACGAATTCCACCCTTGCCAAATCCTGGCTGACATCTTCACTTACATCGAGCACCGGGGCTCCATTCAGGGCAAGACAGTGGCTTGGGTGGGTGACGGCAACAACATGGCCAACACCTGGCTGCAGGCGGCCGAGTTGCTGGGCTTCACAGTGCATGTGAGCACCCCCAGCGGCTATGAAGTCAACGAAAGCGTGGCGGCCCTCAAGGGCAAGGCCAACTTCAAGCTCTTCAGCGACCCACTCGAAGCCTGCCGAGGTGCCGACCTGGTCACCACCGATGTGTGGACCAGCATGGGTTACGAGGCCGAAAACGAGGCCCGCAAAAAAGCCTTTGCCAACTGGTGCGTGGACGAAGCCATGATGCAGATCGCCAAACCAGATGCCCTGTTCATGCACTGCTTGCCCGCCCACCGCGGCGAAGAGGTCAGCGCCGAAGTCATCGACGGCCCGCAGTCGGTGGTCTGGGACGAAGCCGAAAACCGCATGCATGTGCAAAAAGCACTCATGGAATTTTTGCTGCTGGGTCGTGTGACCGCCTGAGCATGTCCAACTGCACCACTTGCGGCGCTTGCTGCGTGAGCTTCCGGGTGGACTTTTCCGTGTACGAATACGAAGAAGGCGGCGGTGATGTGCCCGCTGGGCTGGCCTCTCCCATCACCGAGCACACCTGCCGCATGCGGGGTACCGACCACAGCCCGCCGCGCTGCGCCGCGCTCTACGGCAAGACCGGTGAGAAAGCCATTTGCGGCATTTACGAATGGCGGCCATCGCCCTGCCGCGAGTTTGAAGAAGGCAGCCCTGCTTGCGAGCAAGCGCGTCGCCGCCATGGCCTGCCAGCGCTGAACGTCTGAAGTCTTTTTGATGGGTGTTGGAAATAACCGACACCACGGTTTTTTGCGGGGTGCTACCTTCGCACACCATGAAAAAACTTTGGGACATCTCCCCACCTGTCGATGCGCAAAGCCCGGTGTTTCCGGGCGACACGCCCTACACCCAGCAATGGGCGGCCACGCTGACCGAAACATGTCCCGTGAACGTGAGTGCCATCACTTTGTCGCCGCATGTGGGCGCGCATGCCGATGCACCGCTGCATTACGACCCGCAAGGCGCGGCCGTGGGCGCTTTAGCCCTGCTGCCCTTTCTGGGCCGTTGTCGCGTCATCCACGCCATTGATGCGGCCCCCTTGATCACCATCGCCCACCTGCAACACGCCCTGAACGACGTACCCGAGAGGCTGCTGGTGCGCACCTACCGCCAAATGCCACTCGACCGCTTTGACACCCAACTCACCGCTTTTGACCCCGCCTGCGTGCAGCACCTGGCCGACTTGGGCGTGCTGCTGATCGGCACCGACAGCGCCAGCATCGACCCAGCCGATAGCAAGCAACTGCCCAGCCACCAGGCGATCAGACAGCGCGGCCTGCGCGTGCTGGAAAACCTGCTGCTCGACGACGTACCCGAAGGCGATTACGAACTGATCGCCCTGCCCCTGAAACTCATGACCGCCGACGCCAGCCCCGTACGTGCGGTCTTGCGCGAACTTTGAACACCCCTTGAAAGACAAGCCCATGATGAACCTCACCCCCACCTTGCAAGACTGCGAACTGCTGGACGCGCAAGACCCGCTGCGCGGCCTGCGCAACCAGTTCGATTTGCCCCCCTGCGTGATTTATTTGGACGGCAACTCGCTGGGCGTGTTGCCCAAAACCGCGCCAGCCCGCGTGGCCCATGCCGTGACACACGAATGGGGCACCGACCTGATCAAAAGCTGGAACACCGCAGGCTGGTTCACCCTGCCCCAGCGCGTGGGCGACAAGATTGCCCGCGTCATCGGTGCCCAGCCGGGCGAAGTGATCGCGGCGGACAGCACCTCGATCAACCTGTTCAAAGTGCTGGCCGCCGCGCTGCACATTGCCAAGGTCGACCACCCGCACAAAACCAAAATCGTCAGCGAACGCAGCAACTTTCCCACCGACCTCTACATCGCAGAAGCCTTGTGCAAAGAACGTGGCTACACCCTGCAACTGGTCGAAGCTGACGAGATCGCAGCCGCCCTGCAAGCCGATGTAGCGGTGCTCATGCTCACCCATGTGAACTACCGCACCGGAGCCATGCACAACATGCAGGCCGTCACCGCGCAAGCCCACGCCCAAGGCATCCTCACCGTGTGGGACCTGGCGCACAGCGCAGGTGCCGTGCCCGTCGACCTGAACGGCTCGGGGGCCGACTTTGCGGTGGGCTGCGGCTACAAATACCTCAATGGCGGCCCTGGCGCGCCTGCGTTTGTGTGGGTGCACCCGCAGCACACCGACCGGTTTTGGCAGCCGCTGGCCGGTTGGTGGGGCCACGCCGCACCGTTTGCCTTCACACCAGACTACCAACCTGCTCAAGGCATCACGCGCTACCAGTGCGGCACGCAACCCATCTTGAGCCTCACGGCACTCGACTGCGGGCTCGACGCCTTTTTGGCCGCCGAGGCGCTGGGCGGCATGGCCGCACTGCGCCAAAAGTCTCTGGCGCTCACGGGCCTGTTCATGCAGCTGGTGCGCACCCGCTTGCACGGCCACGGCTTTGGCATCGCCACCCCGGTCGAAGAAGCCCTGCGCGGCTCACAGGTGAGCCTGACCCGAGCCGAAGGCGCTTATGCCATCGTGCAGGCCTTGATTGCACACGGTGTGATTGGCGACTTCAGGGCGGGCGATGGCGGTTTGCACGCCGACATCCTGCGCTTTGGTTTCACGCCGCTGTACATCGGTTACGCCGATGTGTGGCAAGCCGCTGAGCACCTGTGCCAGGTGATGGAAAGCGGCGAATGGCAAGACGCCCGCTTTGCCCAAAAACACGCCGTGACCTGAAAGGCTTGTCATGAGTTCCTGCCCTTTCTCCTCCGCAACTCAGAGCAGCGCCGCCCAAGGCGAGCGCATCGTGCAAGAAGAAAAAGCCCAGCTCGACTTTGACGGTCGCATGAGCTACGGCGACTACCTGCAGCTCGACGCCATCCTGAGTGCGCAAAAGCCGCTCTCGCCCGACCACAATGAGATGCTGTTCATCGTGCAGCACCAGACCAGCGAGCTGTGGATGAAGCTGATGTTGCACGAACTGCAAGCGGCCATCCACAACATCGCGACCGACGAACTGCCCGACGCCTTCAAAAAACTCGCCCGCGTCAGCAAGATCATGGAGCAACTCGTCCACGCTTGGGATGTGCTCGCCACCATGACACCCCCTGAGTACAGCGCCATTCGCCCTTACTTGGCACAGTCCAGTGGTTTTCAAAGCTGGCAATACCGCTGCATCGAGTTTTCGATGGGCAACAAGAACGCCGCCATGCTGCAGCCCCACGCGCATCGCCCCGACCTCTCGGCCATCGTGCAGGCGGCCTACGAAGCACCCTCGCTGTACGACGAATGCTTGCGCCTCTTGAAACGGCGTGGTCTGAACGTGCCAGAGAGCCACACGCAACGCGACTGGCGTCAGCCCTACCCCGCCAGCGAGGCGGTCGAAAACGCCTGGCTCGAGGTCTACAGAGACCCCAAGCAACACTGGGACCTTTACCAACTGGGCGAAGAGCTGACCGACTTGGAAGACGCTTTTCGTTTGTGGCGCTTTAGGCACGTCACCACAGTGGAGCGTGTCATCGGCTTCAAGCGCGGCACGGGCGGCACGGGCGGCGTGAGCTACCTGCGCAAGATGCTCGACACCGTGCTCTTCCCCGAAATCTGGACACTGCGCACACAACTGTGAGCTCAATCACGCATGACCGCTGCACGGGTGACTCGCATGGCCATCCATTTGCACTAATATGACTCATTCCATCACTGGAGAGACACCTTGGAACTGCACATCAACGGCGAAAGCCGCACCGCCAACGCTGACCCGAGCATGCCCTTGCTGTGGGTACTGCGCGATGAATTGAATCTCACGGGCACCAAGTTCGGCTGCGGCATCGCCGCTTGTGGGGCTTGCACCGTGCACGTGAACGGCCAAGCCGTGCGCTCGTGCGTCATGCCCGTGTCTGCCGTGGCCCATCAAAAAATCCGAACCATCGAATCTTTGGGGACGGCTGAAAAGCCCCACCCTTTGCAAGCGGCCTGGATCGCCGAACAAGTGCCGCAATGCGGTTACTGCCAAAGCGGCATGCTGATGGCTGCCGCCGCCTTGTTGGATAAAACACCCAACCCCAGCGATGCCGAGATTGACGCAGCCATGACCAACCTGTGCCGCTGCGGCACTTACCAGCGCGTGCGCGCCGCCATCCACCGCGCTGCGGCCCAAATGAAGAAAGGCGGTGCCGCATGAAACGCCGCACCTGGTTACTCAGCGCCTTGGGCGCGACTGGCGCATTGGTCGTCGGTTGGGGCGTGCTGCCTGCACGATCGCGCATGGGCTCACCCGAACTCATGCTCCAAACAGCAGGCGATGTCGCCTTGAACGGCTGGATCAAAATCGCCAAAGATGGTGCGATCATCCTGGCCATGCCCCGCAGCGAAATGGGCCAAGGCGTGCACACCGCGCTGGCCATGCTGGTGGCCGAAGAACTCGATGTGCCCTTGAGCCGCGTGCGCTTGGAACAAGCCGGTGCAGACAGCATTTACGGCAACGTGGCCATGTTGGTCGCCAGCCTGCCCTTTCACCCTTTGGACAGCGAAGGTGGCGAAAAGCCCACCAAGATCAAGATGGCCGAATGGGTCGTGGGCAAATTGGCCCGCGAACTGGGCATCAACGCCACGGGCGGTTCGTCCAGCATGGCCGACCTGTGGGACCCCATGCGCATGGCAGCGGCCACAGCACGGGCCAGCTTGGTGCAAGCAGCGGCTTCGGCCTGGCAAGTACCCGCCAAGGACATCACTGTCGCCAATGGTGTGATGCAACACGCTTCTGGCAAATCCGCGCATTTCGGTGACATGGCCGCTGCAGCTGCGGGCGCCAAACCCCAGGACATCAGCACCAAGGCCCGTCAAGACTGGAGGCTGATCGGTCAATCCACCGCGCGCACCGATATCCCGAGCAAAGTCACGGGACAAGCCCAGTTCGGACTGGACGTGCGCCTGCCCGGCATGCTGTTTGCCGCCATGCGCATGAGCCCGGTCCTGGGAGGCTCGGCCTCGTCCATGAACACCCAAGCCGCCTTGGCCATCGCTGGTGTGGAGAACGTCGTGCAGATCGACGCTTGGGGGGGAGGCACCGGTGGCGTGGCCGTCGTTGGCAAAAGCTCCTGGCATGCCCGCCAAGGCGCCCAAGCTGTGCAAGTTCAGTGGCAAAACCCGAGCACAGCGCTGGCAGACACCGCTCGCATCCAAGCCGATCTGCTCAAGGCCCTGAACACCGAAAGCGGCTTCACCTTCCACGAACAAGGCGTGCCCACCCAAGCCGAAAAAGCCGCCGCAACCCGCATCGATGCGCTCTACCAAGCCCCCTATCTGGCCCACGCCACGATGGAGCCGATGAACTGCACCGCGCAAGTCAAAGACGGTAAGGTCGAGATCTGGGCGCCCACACAAGTGCCTCAAATGGCACGCGACATGGCCGCCAAAGTGGCCAAGGTGGACAAAGACCACGTCACCGTCCATGTCACCCAATTGGGCGGTGGTTTTGGTCGTCGCCTGGAAGTCGACTTCATCGGCCAAGCGGTGCAAGTGGCCATGGCCTGCAAGGGCCTGCCCGTGCAACTG
Organism: Limnohabitans sp.; assembly: GCA_017986605.1. Lineage (GTDB taxonomy): Bacteria > Pseudomonadota > Gammaproteobacteria > Burkholderiales > Burkholderiaceae_C > Limnohabitans_A. The sequence continues at coordinate 292 of JAGNVG010000003.1, read as the reverse complement.
AGCTGGTCACGCGAAGAAGACATGACGCACGACTTTTACCGCCCCATGCACCTGGCCAAGTTCCAAGCCTCGCTGGACGACAAAGGCGAAGTCACCAGCCTGCGCATCAAGTCGGCCGGCGACGCCATCACCCCACGCTGGATGGGGCGTGCTGCGCCCCACCTGTCCGGGCCCATCGACATGCCCGACAAAACCGCCTCCGAAGGACTGTTCGATTTGCCCTATGGCTTTGCCAGCCAGCACATGAGCCATGTGGCCACCCAATCCGGCGTGCCCGTTGGCTTTTGGCGCT
>JAGNVG010000002.1:21892-51579 GCA_017986605.1 Limnohabitans sp. | reverse complement strand
AAGGACGGTTTGGCTGTGCTGGGCTTTGAGGTGTTTTCAGCGGCGCAAACCACCCCCACCGTGCTGGCCAACATCCAAAATCCCGCCCACACCCAAGCCCCGTTTTTTTTCATGACACTTCCCTTTGCTCTAGCCCCAATGGCATGCAACAAGTTTAGCGCTTAGGCATGCCAGCTCACCGTGCACTTCGGCACATTCAGGCCATGAAGTGCCTCTGCCGCACTCACCAACAAACTCAATGCATGACGAAATGCCAAACCGCCAGCACCGCATCGCGTTCAGCGTTCAATGTGGCTGGGTCCACCTGTGTGGGCTCTTCGTTCAGGCGTGCACGGTGTTGCAAACGGCGCATTTCACGGTAGGCATTGGCCGCAGCTTGCCCCACGCCTGCAGGCAACAGGCCTGCCTTTTCAGCGCGTTGCAACAAAGCGATGTTGCCCACGTTATCGGCCAGCTCAGGGTGTGCTGCGGCGTGTAGCAGTACCAGGTACTGCATGGCGAATTCGGCGTCGACCATCCCGCCGGGGCTGTGTTTCACATCAAAATGATCCGCCTTGACCGGGTGCCCCAAGCGCACGCGTTCGCGCATGGACACGATCTCGGCCTTCAAACTGGCCGCATCACGCGGGGAACGGATGACCGCATGGCGCACGGCGTCAAAACGCGGGGCCAGGCTTGGCAGGCCCATGACAAAGCGGGCGCGGGTCATGGCTTGGTGCTCCCAAGTCCACGCCGTGTTGCTGCCGCGCTGTTGCTGGTAGTCGGCGTAGGCCTCAAAGCGGGTGACCAGCAAACCCGAATTGCCGTTGGGCCGCAACGCGGTGTCGATTTCGTAGATGTCACCATCGGCGGTTTTGACAGTCATCCAATTGATCATTTTGCGCACATAGCTGGCGTAGATTTCTTGCGCCCGTTCATCGTCGTCGTCATACACAAAGACGATGTCCAGGTCGCTACCGTAGCCCAGCTCTTTGCCGCCCAGCTTGCCGTAACCAATGATGGCAATGGCAGGTTCGTCACGGTGGCGGCTCTTCAGACGGTCCCAGCACCAGCGGGCTGTCACGCGCAGCATGGCATCCGCCAGCGCACTCAGGTCATCGGCCACTTGTTCGACCGTCAGGACACCCTCCACATCCCGCGCCAAGGTGCGAAACTGCTCGGCGTGGTGTGCACGGCGCAGCAAGTTCATCAGGCTTTCTTCATCGTCTTCGCCGGTGCGCTGCAAAGCCACACGGCGCGCCTGCAACTCGGCTTCAAACTCGGCAGCATCAAAACGGACGTCAAACAGATTGCCGCCCGCCAGCTCGTCGATCACACCCGGGTGCTGCAACAAATAACGGGCAGGCCACTTGGCGGCGCCCAGCAAACGCAACAAGCGCTCGTACACGGAAGGACGCTCCAGCATCAAAGCCAGATAGCTTTCACGGCGCAGCAAAGGCTCGATCCAGTCGGCCATGCGCAGCACCGCCACATCGCTGATGCGCCCCTCCTTGAGCCACTGAGCCGTGCGTTGCAACAAGCGCATCAGCCGCCCACGAGCATCGTCGCGCAGGGCTTGTACACGGGGGTTATCACCCCACTGCGCCAAGCGGGCGCGCACCACACCGTCAAAGTCGCCGAGCACAGCGTCCAGTTCCGCGAATTCTCGCCCTGAGCTACCGCTCTTGCCATTTTTACCGTTGCAGCCTTTGCACTCGCGGTCACCGCCGAGCAGGGTGTCGAACTCTTGCGCCACCACTTCGCGATGGGCATCCAGATCAGACAAAAACGCCCGAGTGCCGTCATACCCCAAAGTCTCGGCAATCCAGGCCAGGTCATCGTCACGCGTGGGCAACACATGGGTTTGCTGATCATCCAGGTATTGGATACGGTGCTCGACTTGCCGCAAAAAGACATAGGCCGCACTCAAGGCTTCAGCTGTGGCTTGGGGCATGAGCCCCGCTTTGGCTACACGTTGCAGGGCGTCGAGCGTAGGGCGCGTGCGCAGCTCGGGGAACTGACCACCGCGCACCACCTGCAGCAGTTGCACCGTGAATTCGATCTCGCGGATACCGCCACGCGACAACTTGACGTCGTTCGCGCGCTCGGGGTGGCCTGCACTGCGCTTGGCCGCATGGTCACGGATTTGCTGGTGCAGCGTGCGCAGTGACTCGAACACGTTGTAGTCGAGGTAGCGACGGAAAACAAAGGGCAGCACCACGGCACGCAAGGCCTGTGCAGAACCGTTGACCACCGCACTTCGCGGCGCGACCACACGGCTTTTCATCCAGGCAAAACGCTCCCATTCCCGGCCTTGCACCAGTAAATACTCTTCCAAGGCATCGAGTGACACCACGCTAGGCCCGGAATTACCGTTGGGTCGCAAAGCCAGGTCCACCCGGAACACAAAACCGTGTTCGGTGGTGTCGCCAATCAAGGCATACATGCGCTTGACAGCGCGGGTGAAGTATTCCTGACAAGAGACTTTGTTGCGCCCTTCACTGTTGCCCTGCGTTTCGCCATCTTGGTCATACACATAGATGAGATCGATGTCGCTGGACACATTCAACTCTCGGGCCCCCAACTTGCCCATGCCCACGATCCACATCTCGGCGCGTTGGCCATCGGCCTTGGTGGGTGCACCATGCAATCCGTCCAGATCGACCATGACCTGCTGCCAGGCGATGTCGAGCGTGACCTCGGCCAACCACGTCATGGCATGGGTGACCAGCGCTAAGGGAGCGTGGCTTGAACAGTCCAGCTGGGCCAAACGCTCCAAGGTGAGTTGCCGCAGCACGCGCAGGGCTGCGCCGGTTTCTAGGCCTGAGGCTTTCAAGGCCGAAAACCCAGCATACAGGCTGTCTCGGGTCGGCGCCCCCGGGGCTAACAGGGGCAAAACATCGGCATAACGACGGTGCAAACGCTGCACAAACCGTGAATACAGCGTCAAATTACCAAGACTTACCGCTTTCGAAAGAGGGGCATCGTTCATGGGCTGGCTGCGGGTCATAATTCCTAGTGACTTTCTGATTCAAATGTTTGTACCGTCTTTGCCCACTTTCCCCCGCCTGAGCCTAGCGCTGTCCCGTGTCATGCGGGTCATTGCCTGGGCCTTGCTTGCCTTGGGCATCTTGCTGGGCATGGCTTGGGGTACTTTGCATTTTTGGATTGTGCCGCGAATCGAGGATTTCCGTCCTGCGCTCGAGCGCTTGGCCCAGCAAAGCATCGGGGTTCCGGTTCGCATTGGCCAAATTTCTGCAGAATCCACCGGCTGGGCGCCTTCATTTGAGCTTCGCAACATCGAATTGCTCGACCGCGAAGGCCACCCCGGTTTGCGCTTGCCCAGGGTGGTGATCGCCATCAGTGTGCAATCGGCACTGAGCCTGAAGCTGGAGCAGCTGGTACTGGACAGGCCTGAACTCGACATCCGTTTGACTGCCGACGGTGCATGGCGCGTGGCTGGCCTCGATTGGGCACCCCACACACAAAGCGACGGGACGGCTGCCGATTGGTTGTTCTCGCAGCGAGAAGTCATTGTGCGAGGCGGCACCGTGCGCTGGACCAACGAACGCCGTCCGCAGCAACCCATATCCGGTTTACTTTCGCCGTGGATGGCCAAAACCGCCACACCATCCTCCCGCGAAAAAACCACACCCGTCACGCTCTCGCTGAGCGACGTTGATCTGGTGCTGCGCAATTCCGCCAGACACCACGATGTGCGATTGGACGCCACACCACCGCAGGAATGGGGTGAGCGTTTTGTCGGTATCGGGCGTTTCCGGCGCAGCCTGTTGTCCATCCATCCTAGTCAATGGGCTGACTGGACGGGCCAGGTGTACGCTTACTTTCCTGCAGTCGATGTGGCGCAATTGAGCCAACATGCCCCGCTCGGCGTGGACATCGCCACAGGCCACGGCAGCCTGCGTTTGTGGAGTGATGTCGCACGCGGTCAATGGACCGGTGGCGTGGCCGATGTGAACCTGACCGGGCTTAAAACCACATGGGCAGAGAATGCCCAAGCCCTGGTGTTTGAAAGTCTGTCCGGACGACTGGGGGCACGGGTCAACAGCTTGGGCTTTGAGGTCTCCACACAGCGCCTGGCTTTTGTCAGCGATCAAGGCGTGGCATGGCCCGGCGGCAATGTTTCACTGGAATACACCCATGCGCAGGGCAAAAACCCCGCTCGCGGCCTGCTCCAGGCGGACCACCTTGACCTGTTTGCGTTGCGTGAAGTGGCTTTGCGCATGCCTTTGGCTGCGCCATGGCACGAACGCTTGCAACAACAAGACATCAGTGGTCAGGTAGACGCTTTGAAATGGCGCTGGCAAGGCGATTGGCAGTCGCCCGCAATTTACGACGGCCAAGTCACACTCGACAAGCTGACGCTGCCCCCCCCCACACTGAACGCCAACGACAAAGCGCCTCGGCGACCTGGCCTGCAAGGTGCGCAAGCCAAAGTGTCGTTGACTCAAGATAGCGGGCAAATCGAAATCAACATGGGTCCCGATGGGGCGGTGTTTCTGCCAGGCATTTTGGAGGAGGCCCAAGTGCCTGTTCAGGCATTGCACGCTGAAGCCACGTTCAAGCGTGATGCCAACCAATGGCGCGTGCCGCAATGGAAACTGAAACTGGCCAACCCCGACTTGCAAGGCGAGTGGCAAGGAAAATGGCAAGCATCAACTCATGGCCAAGGACCCGGCACGCTCGATCTGCAAGGTCAAATCAAACAACTCGATGCCGCCCGAGCGCACCGTTATTTGCCCATCAGCTTGCCCGATCACGTGCGCCAATATGTGCGCGATGCCGTGGTCAAAGGGGTTTATTCGGATGTGCAGGTCAAAATCAAAGGCGATCTGGCCCGTCTGCCATTTGCAGACCCCAAAGACGGCGAGTTCCGATTTGCCGGCCGTGTGCGGGATGTCGAACTGGATTACCTGCCACCGACCTTGCTGCCCCCCAAAAGTCTGCCTTGGCCGCGACTGCACAAGTTGAACGGCTTGCTGGTCTTTGACCGCTTAGGCATGAAGCTCACCGATGCCTCGGCCCGAGCAGGCGATGCCCGCACAGGCCTGAGCCTGACCGCAGGCCAAGTCAGCATCCCTGACATGGCGCACCAAGCCGAGCTGCATGTCTCAGCGGAAAACAAGGACACCGCCAGCCAAGTGCTGACGCTGATTCAAAAATCGCCTCTTGACGCTTTGCTGTCGGGTGCGCTGCGCCAAACACAAGCCACAGGCACGCTGCAAACACGTTTCAAGCTGACCATTCCCCTGTTAAATCCTCACAACACCAAAGTGCAAGGGATCGTGGTGCTCGCGGGCAATGATCTGCGCATATCACCCGCCACACCTTTGCTGGAAAAAACCCAAGGCACGGTTCAATTCACGGAAACCGGCTTCACCTTGTCTGCTTTGCAGGCCCGTTTGCTGGGCGGTGCCATGCGCATTGAAGGAGGCCTGCGCACATCACCGGACACCGCCGCCGAAACCAGCATGCAATTGCGCGCCCAAGGTCAAATCACGGCCGAAGGTTTGCGCCAAGCCAAAGAGTTTTCACCCCTCAGCGATCTGGCGCAACATGCCAGCGGAGCCACCAGCTACAACGCCCAATTGGGCTGGCGGCAAGGTCAGCCCGAGTTGACTGTGCAAAGTCAATTGGATGGCTTGGCCTTGAAATTGCCATCGCCTTTGGGTAAATCAGCCGCAGCCCGTGTCCCGATGTCTTTGCGCCTGCGCACACAAAGTCAAAGCGGCGGGTTTCAAGACCAGATTCAATTCGAATGGGGCGACATCGCTTCAGCCCACTATGTGCGGGATCTGAGCGGCGCAGAACCGGTGGTCCTGCGCGGCAGCCTGAACTTGGGCACACCCGCCTCACAAGCCCCGCCTTTGCCCACCACAGGCGTTTCAGCCACCGTGGCGCTGGACCGTTTTTCCGTCGAAGAATGGGAAACCCTGCTGCCCGCGCAACCTTCCTCCGTCGCCGACAAAACCAGCGCAGGACAAGCTCCCTGGCGAACCTATTTGCCCACACGCATTGGATTGCAAGCCAACACAATCACCGCCGATGGACGCACCTTGCACCAAGTGGTTGCGGGCGGTGTACGCGAAGACCTCACTTGGCGCGTGAACTTGGACGCACGCGAACTCAGCGGTCACGTGGTCTATCGCCAACCCTCACGCGAACAACTGGGTCACTTGTTTGCCCGGCTGTCCCGACTCAATTTGCCCCCATCCAGCGTCGCGGACGTGGAAGGCTTGCTGGAAGCGCCTCCCGCCCATTTGCCGTCTCTGGACATCGTCGTCGAGCAACTGGAACTTCGTGGCAAAAACCTGGGTCGCATTGAAATCGAAGCCATCAACACAGAACAACAAAAAGCCCGCGTCAAGAGCGCCGCCGAATGGCAATTGAACAAATTCAACATCACCGTGCCCGAAGCATCACTGCGCAGCACGGGCCGCTGGTTAACCGCCAGCGAAGGTGCGCAAGCACGCAAAACAGAAATGAACTTCAAGCTGGATGTCAGCGATGCGGGTGCGCTGTTGACACGCTTGGGCACACCCAATGCCCTGCGCGGTGGCAGTGGCCAACTCGAAGGCTCGGTGAACTGGCAAGGCTCGCCGCTGGCTTTGCATTACCCCAGCCTCTCCGGGCAATTCGGCGTCAAAATGGGTCGAGGCCAATTTCTCAAGGCCGATGCGGGTGCCGCCAAACTGCTGGGCGTGTTGAGCTTGCAAGCCTTGCCACGACGGCTCTTGCTCGACTTCCGTGATGTGTTTTACGAAGGCTTTGCCTTTGACTCGGTGCGCGGGGATGTGAGCATTGCACAAGGCATCGCCAACACCCGAAACATGCAAATCAAAGGCGTGAACGCCTTGGTGCAACTGGACGGGTCTGCCGACATCGCCCACGAAACCCAAAAGCTTCGGGTGGTGATCCTGCCCGCATTGGACGCTGGCACCGCCTCTTTGGTGGCGGGCATCGCCGTCAATCCAGTGGTGGGTTTGACTGCATTTTTGGCCCAGCTCTTTCTGCAAAACCCTTTGGCCAAAGCCAACACCCAAGAGTTCCTGATTGACGGCAGCTGGGCCGAACCACGGGTGACCAAAGTCAACAGCCATGCTGCGGACAGCAAAACGCCCACCACATCGAGCACCACGCCCTGACGCACCATGCAAGGCCTTGGCACTACCCGCATCCGTGCCCTCTGGCAACATCGCTTGCTGCGCTCCAGACTCGATGAAGTTTTGCCATGGGGTAGCGGCAGACGGTCTCTTTGGGCCGCCTTGATCGCCCTGGTTCTGGCCGTACTGGCAACACTGGTCTGGCTGGCAGGACGTTACGAAGCCAGCCAAGTGCAAGCCGAACTCGAGCGCGACACGGCCGATGCCGTGAATGACCTGCGCAGCAGCTTGTCCCGACACGTTCAGGCTTTGCAAGCCCTGCAGTCCGGCCACTTGACACCACTGAGCTGGTCACCTGAAGCGCAAGGATGGCTGCGCGAAAACCGCGACGCTTTGCGCATGGAATGGCGGGACAAGGAATGGCGACTGCTGTCTTTTGCCGACTCCCCCTTGCGGGCCCCTGCATTTGAGCGCATGGCGCGTCCCGAAACCCTGAACGAGGCTGTCCAGGCCTGTCAGCGCAGCAAACGATTGAATGGTCCAGCTTACTCAAGCACTTATTTTTTGCCTCTGGCCGATGGCCTGGGCATGGAGGTCATGGAGCTGTGCCTGCCCATGACACAAGCCGGTGAAGTCACTGGCTACACCGTGGTGACTTACAGCCTGCAGGAAATGCTGACCGAGCGACTAGGGACCACGTTTGGCCGACGCAACGAGTTGTCCTTTATTGAGCCTGATGGGACACGCCTGGCCATCGCAGGCACCCAACGCCGTGAACGGCGTGTGTTCACGGCACAACAGTTGGTCGACCTGCCCGGAAACACTCTGTTGTTACGCATCGATGGCCGCCGTGGTGAACCCGATTTGTTCCCCAACGTGCTCACCGCTCTGGTGACGGGCATGTCGATCGCCTTGATCACGGTCATGGTGTTGCTTGCCAAAGACTCCCGGCGTCGCCTCAAAGCAGAACGCGACTTGGCTGAAGCCTTGGCTTTTCGCAAGGCCATGGAAGACTCCTTGGTCACCGGCTTGCGGGCACGCGATCTGCAAGGTCACATCACTTATGTGAACCCGGCTTTTTGTCAGATGGTGGGGTGGGACGCCGAAGCCTTGCTCGGTCAAAATGCCCCCATGCCTTACTGGCCCCCCGAAATGGTGGACGAATATCAGCAGCGCCAAGCCATCCGACTGGCAGGCAATGCACCGCCACGTGAAGGGTTTGAATCGGTCTTCATGCGGCAAGACGGCACACGTTTTCCAGTGCTGATCATCGAAGCGCCCTTGATCAGCGTTCGCGGGGAACAAACCGGCTGGATGGGTGCCGTGATCGACATCAGCGAACAACGTCGCATCGAAGAACTCTCACGCGCCAGTCAAGAGCGCCTTCAAGCGACCGCCCGATTGGCCACTGTCGGTGAAATGGCCTCTTTGCTCAGCCACGAACTGAACCAACCACTGGCGGCCATTTCAAGCTACGCCAACGGCTCACTCAACCTGCTCAAGGACCCGCAGGCCGAACCCCAAACGCTCGAGGATGTGCACATGGCACTGCGGCGCATTGCCGAACAAGCCGAACGGGCAGGGCGTGTCATCAACAGCGTGCATGACTTTGTCCGCCGCCGTGACCAAGCACGCGAAGCCGTCGCGCCACAAGCCTTACTCGACGCCATATTTCCCTTGGTCAGCCTGCAAGCGCGTAAGTTGCATGTGCGCGTACACATTCGGGTCGAGTCGCGCTTGCCCGCTGTATGGTGTGACCGCACCATGGTGGAGCAAGTACTGCTCAACTTGGCACGCAACGGCATGCAAGCGATGGACGTTCCAGAATGCCATGACAGGGTGCTGGTTTTGCAGGTCAAACGCGCCACATCAGGCAATGAACCCGAAGGGGTTGAATTTGCAGTCACCGACGTCGGGCAAGGCATTGATAGCGATGTGGCCACCCAGCTGTTCAACCCTTTCTTCACCACCAAAGCCGAAGGCATGGGCCTGGGGCTCAGCTTATGCCGAACCGTGGTGGAGCAGCACGGTGGCCACCTGGCATTCGAAGCGCAGAGCCCCCAAGGCACCATCTTCCGATTCACGCTGCCCGAGGCGTCCAGCATCAGCGCCACGGTCACCCCCTAAAATCGCCCCATGCACCCACCTTTTGACAGCATGGTCTACATCGTTGACGACGACATTGGCGTGCGCGAAGGCATGGCTTGGTTGCTGCGCACACGCCGCCTGCTGAGTGAGTCATATGTGAGTGCCGAAGCTTTTCTGGAGATGCTCAATCAAGCATCCCAAACTTCGCCCTGGCCTCAACAGGCGGGCTGTATCTTGCTCGATGTGCGCATGCCAGGCATGAATGGTCTGGCCTTGTTTGAGCAATTGCAGGCTAACGGGATCGCCCAAGCTTGGCCCGTGATTTTCTTGACTGGCCATGCCGACGTACCCACCGCTGTCGACAGTGTCAAACGGGGCGCTTTTGATTTTTGTGAAAAGCCGTTTTCCGACAATGCCCTTGTGGACCGTGTTGAACAAGCCTTGGCTCTGTCCCAAGAGCGCTTGATGGCACGCATGCAGCAAAGTTTCCTGCAGTCTCGCCTGCAAGAGCTGACCGAGCGTGAGCGGGATGTGATGCGTCTGGTGGTCGAAGGCTTGCCCAACAAACTGATCGCTGACCAACTCGACATCAGCGTGCGCACAGTTGAAGTGCACCGCGCACGCGTATTTGAAAAGATGGAGGTCAAGTCCGCTGTCGAATTGGCCAATTTGCTGCGGACATTGGCATGAGCACTACCCGAAGCTGTCCTGATACCGTCAGCGCTTCACGCCTGTTGTTGGCCATGGCCTTCGCATCTCTTTTTCTTGGGTGTTCATCCACGCCCTCCAACCAAACAACGCAACGCAGCGTGCCTACGCTCGAAAGCCCCCATCAATTCAAAAGAAACAATGTGGCCATGGTGGCCCTGTCTTTGCTTGACTCGCCTTACTCCTGGGGCGGAAGAGGGCCTGCAACCGGGTTCGATTGCTCCGGTCTGGTCGCGCACGTTTACAAAGAAGCAGCAGGGATGTCAGTCCGTGGCAGTTCGGCGGAGCTGGGTCGCAAATCAAAACCCATAGACTCCGCCTTGCTTCAACCTGGCGACCTTGTATTTTTCAACACACTGGGAGCCAAACACTCCCATGTCGGGATTTATGTGGGCGACCAACGATTTGTTCACGCCAGCAACCCACGCACAGGCGTGCGCATCGACACACTCAACAGCCGCTATTACGCCCAGCGCTTTGAAGGTGCAGCAACATTGTTCGACTGACCACTCGAATCAAGGAGCCTTATCGTCTGCTTCGGGTCTTTCAGGTGTCATCAGTTCACCTTTCGATCGTCCGGAAAACATGGTCCACCATACGATCCCGACAAAAACAACCAAGGCCAACAAAGCCTCCAGCAAAATAAGGGCCATGAGCAAAATTCCGTTTCTTTGGTTTACCCGGACTTGTTCCGTAAGTATTTTGACCGCGATTGTAGGGAGCTTGATCAGCTGCTCGGTCGCCCCGGTCCTGGATGAGCCCCCTCAACCAAGCCCATCATCGGCATCACCCGCGGCCCAGCAGGGACCACGCCTCACGACGATCACGCAACCCCAAAGCCGCTGGGTGCCGGTGCGCTGGTCTGACCTGCCTGGGCTGGAGACTGACGCCTTGAACGAAGCTTGGCCTGCATGGCTGCAAAGCTGCTCACGCGCCACAAGCCCCTGGGCCACCCTGTGTCCGGAAATTCGGCAACTGGCCAATGCCTCTGTACAGGACCAACGTCGCTGGATTCGGGAAAAACTACAGCCCTACCGGGTGGAATCGCATGAGGGCCAAGCACAGGGAAAATTGACCGCTTATTACGAACCACGTTTTGACGCATCGCGCTTGCCACGTGCCGGCTTCAACATACCGCTGTATGCGCCACCACAGGGCTTGGCCAAAGGCACCCCTTGGTTCAGCCGTCAGGAAATCGAGACCCAACCTTCAGCGCGTCAGGCACTGCGCGGAAAAGCCCTTGTTTATCTGGCCGACCCAATTGACGCCATGGTCCTGCACATTCAAGGCTCCGGCTTGATCAACGTCACCGAGCCCGATGGCCGTCAACGGACGGTGCGCATGGCCTTTGCCGCATCCAATGAACACCCATATAAAAGTATCGGCAGCTGGCTTTTACAGCAAGATTTACTGAAAGACGCCTCTTGGCCTGGCATCAAAGAGTGGCTAGACCGCAACCCCTCGCGTGTGAACGAGCTGCTCTGGAAAAACCCCCGATTCATCTTTTTCAAGGAAGAAAGCCCGCCTCCCGCAGCGGCGCCACAAGGCCCCAAGGGAGCGCAAAACGTTCCCCTGACGGCTGGGCGCTCCATCGCCATCGACCGCAACAGCATTCCTTACGGCACGCCCGTCTGGTTGATGTCCAAAGGGCCTCAAGTCACACTGGACAAATTGGTCCTGGCGCAGGACACCGGAAGCGCCATTGTGGGCGCAGTGCGTGCTGACTATTACGCCGGCTCGGGCAAAGCGGCCGGAGACTTTGCAGGGCGCATCAACCAGCCTCTTCAGCTGTGGGCACTGTGGCCCCGATGAGCATGTCCTGCCGATCGGGCTGTGCGGCTTGTTGCACAGCCCCCTCTATTTCATCGCCAATCCCTGGCATGCCCCAGGGCAAACCTGCGGGCGTGCCCTGTGTGCAATTGGACGAACACTTGCGCTGCAAAATCTTCGGCCTACCCGAACGTCCCGCTGTGTGTAGACAACTCCAAGCATCTTTGGAGATGTGCGGTCCGCAAGACGATGGAGGGCTGTTTGCGCAGGGCTATCTGACGCGGCTGGAGGCTTTGACACGGCCAGACTAATTCCACAGAATTCCCACACCACACCACACCATGTTGCTTCAACCTCAGAATATTGCGTTGTTTTTCACCGTCGCCTTGCTGGCGGTCACCGCCTATTTTTTGCTCGGCTCAATACCCCTGCTGACTCTCAAACATGACAATCCGGTAGATGCGCGGTTCATCCGTGCTTTCTACATGACCTATTACAAAATTGCGCTCACCACCGCCGTGGGCACGACCATCAGCTACGCCTTGGCAGGGCGGCCGACATTTGCCATCGGTGCAGGCGCCATCGCCAGCCTGACGCTGGTATTGCGCAGGCACTTTATCCCCCAAATGGACCAACTGGCACCCCAAATTCTGGCCAATCAACATTTGGCCATTCCGGCATTTCGCAAGATCCACAAAACAGCCATCATGATCAACACCAGCCAGCTGCTGGCGATTCTGGGAAGTTTGGCAATGGTCTGAGGCCATGCCCTGACCTTCAAACGCCGACCCAAACGTGGTGCAACAACAGTCCTGACAAGAGCCACATCGTCAGTCCAATCAATCCGTCCAGCACCTGCCACGCCCTGGGCTGAGCAAACAGTGGGGCCAGCCAGCGCCCCCCGAAGCCCAAAGCGCAAAACCACAACACACTGGCTGCACTGGCCCCCGCTACAAACCAGCCTTGTAATGCTTGCGGCTGTTGCGCACCAATACTGCCGACGAGCAAGACGGTGTCCAGATACACATGCGGGTTAAGGAGGGTGAACGCCGCCGCTTGCAGCAATGCCGCACGCAAGCTCAGCCCCGAAGAGCCCTCGGCAGCCATAAGCTGACTCGCTTGTCGGGCTCGGCGCAGCGCCTGCCAGCCATACACCGCCAAAAATGCCGCCCCGGCCAATGCCAACACACGCGCCAGGCTTGGCCGCTCGCCCAAAGCCTGCGCCATACCCAGCACGCCCACCGTGATCAGCACCGCGTCGGCCAGTGCACAAAACACCACCACCGCAGTCACGTGCTCACGACGCAAGCCTTGGCGTAAGACAAACGCGTTTTGTGCGCCAATGGCGACGATGAGTCCCAGACTCAGGGCAAGTCCCTGAACAAACGCGGGCCAGACGACGGGAAGGGTGTTCAAAAAGCTCATCCACGCAGCTTGCCATCTACAAAACATGAAGGCAAACTGCTTTTGCTTCATTCACATAAGAAATTTTCATCTCATGCTCGACTACGCAGCACTTCATGCACTGACGGCCGTGATCCGCGAAGGCAGCTTTGAGCGCGCGGCACGCGCACTGCACGTTACGCCCTCGGCCGTTTCGCAACGCATTCGCTTGCTCGAAGAGCGGGTGGGCTGTGCTCTGGTGGTGCGCGGTCAACCCTGCGTGGCCACCGAAACGGGTCGACGCCTTTGCCAACACATGGATCGCGTGCTCCTGCTGGAGCAAGAATTGCAAGGCACGCTGCCCGCGTTGGCGTCCAATGGATTGACCCGTGTGAGCCTGCCCATAGCGGTCAACGCCGACAGCTTGGCCACTTGGTTAGGGCCGGCCTTGTCGGCTTTTGCCGCACAAGCCCCCGTACTGATGGACGTCGCCGTGGACAACGAAGACCACACCACCGAATGGCTGCGAAGTGGTGCCGTGCTGGCGGCCGTCACCGCCACCGCACGCCCCGCTACCGGCTGCAACAGCCGGGCATTGGGGGCCATGCGCTACATCGCAGCAGCCAGTCCGGCATTTTTAGCATGTCACTTCCCCGATGGCGTAACCCCTGGTCGACTGGCCCAAGCACCCAGCCTGGTCTTCAACCTGAAAGACGCATTACAAGACCGCTGGGTGCGCCGTCTGTGCCACCGGCATGTGGAATTGCCTCGGCATACCCTGCCCTCCGCTCACGCCTTTGTGACCGCCGCCTTGGCCGGCATGGGCTGGGGTCTGCATCCGCTAACGATGGTTGCACCTCTTCTGGCCAGTGGTCAGCTGGTTGAACTGGTGTCTGAAACCCCGTTAGATGTGCCTTTGTACTGGCAGGAAGTCCGCGCCGCCTCTGTGCTGCTCGACGGTCTGAGTCGCATGGTGGTGGCCGCAGCGCGGGCCGAACTGCAAGCGGTGTAAGCCCCCATCAACAACCAGTCTCCAAGACGTCATCCACATGACGCCTGGGTCGTTAAGCTGGCGGTTCTTATTTACCCGGAGTCTGTCCATGGCGTTTGACATCCCCTCATTGAAAGACAGCGTTCATCCCGACGAATGGCAATTGCGTCTGGATTTGGCCGCATGCTACCGCTTGGTGGCACTGTACGGCTGGAGCGATCTGGTGTTCACCCACATCAGTGCCAAACTGCCTCACTCGGTGGCGGGTGATGACCACCAATTTCTGATCAACCCCTACGGTCTGATGTTTGACGAGATCACCGCATCAAGTCTGGTCAAGGTCGACATGGCTTGCAACAAACTGCACGACAGTCCATTTCCAGTGAACCCGGCGGGTTTTGTGATCCACAGCGCGGTGCATGAAGCACGACCCGATGCCGGCTGCGTTCTGCACACCCACACCCGAGCAGGCGTGGCCGTCAGCGCCCAGGCACACGGCGTTTTGCCCATCAGCCAACAAAGCACTTTTGTATTGGCCTCACTGGCCTATCACGGCTACGAAGGCGTGGCGATCCGTGACGACGAAAAGGCCCGTTTGCAAGCCGATCTGGGCGAAGCCAATTTCCTGATGCTGCGCAACCACGGCCTACTGACGGTGGGCAAGACCATTGCCGATGCGTTCTTGTCGATGTACACCTTCGAGAACACCTGTCGCATCCAGGTCGATGCACTGGCAGGACCGTCTGGTGCGGCAAGCCTGACCGCCGTCAACCCGCAAATTTTGACGGGTGTGGCCACCGCCATGCGCGTGCAAACGGGTGGCCTGGGTGGTGCATTCGTCTGGCCCTCTTTGCTGCGCAAACTGCAACGTGAAAGCCCCGATTACGCCCATTGACGTTTTGCCAATCCACCCTTCCTCTTTTGAATTGCCCACATGACCTCTTTGTTTGAAGCTTGCCAAGTCGGCGCCATGCATCTGGCCTCACGCATTGTGATGGCCCCTTTGACCCGCAACCGCGCACCCGGCGCACTGGCCAACGCGCGCATGGCCACCTATTATCGGCAACGCGCCAACCCAGCCACGGGTGCGGGCCTCATCATCACAGAGGCCACGGCCATCAGCCAACAGGCCCAAGGCTATGCCGATGTGCCCGGCATCTGGAGCGAAGAGCAGGTCGCGTCTTGGAAGCAAGTCACAGACGCTGTGCACGCCGAGGGCGGAAAAATCGTGATGCAGCTGTGGCACGTGGGCCGGGTGTCACACACCAGCTTGCAACCGGGGGGCGCAGCGCCCGTAGCACCGTCGGCCATCACCGCCAAAACCAAAACAGTGCTGTTGATCGACGGCCAAGCCCAATTCATGGACACATCCACGCCACGTGAGCTGGACGCAGCAGAATTGTCCGGCGTCGTGGCAGATTACCGCCACGCCGCAGCCAATGCCATGGCGGCCGGCTTTGATGGTGTCGAAGTGCACGCCGCCAACGGTTACCTGATCGACCAATTCCTGCGCTCAGACAGCAACCACCGCACCGATGCTTACGGCGGCACCATTGAAAACCGTGCCCGTTTTTTAAATGATGTCATGAGCGCCGTGGTCGCGGAAATTGGCGGTCAGCGCACAGGCATTCGCCTGTCACCCGTCACGCCCGCCAACGATGCCCATGACGACCAGCCTCAACCCTTGTTTGAACACGTGGCCCGATTGCTGGGCCCGATGGGGCTGGCGTATGTGCATGTGATTGAGGGGTCAACCGGTGGTCCTCGCGACCACCAACAAGGTACGCAGGCTTTTGATTACGCCGCGCTGCGCAATGCCTACGTTTCCTCCGCAGGACAAGGCGCCTGGATGCTCAACAACGGGTACGACCTGCCACTGGCCGAGCAAGCACTGTCGCAGGGTGCCGACCTCGTGGCATTTGGTCGCCCCTTCATGGCCAACCCGGATTTGGGTGCTCGGCTGCGACAAGGTGGCCCCTTCAACACCCCCGATCGCAAAACCTTTTACGGGGGTGGGGATATCGGCTACACCGACTACCCTTGCTTGTAAAACAAGCTCTCGTGCGATGCGGATGGTTGTTTAAAACGCTGTTGCTTTCAACCCAAGCCAATGGGCGATGGTGCGCGGGTCAAAATCAAACTGAATAACTTTTCAAACTCTTGCGCGGGTGGGTGACGGCCTGTAAGTGGGTCGGCATTTTGTGCAAACGCCGCATCCAGCGCGTGCCAATCGTCCTCTGTCAAACAACGTTCTGCTTCGGGAAGAATGACCGACTCTTCCAAGTGCATGTGTTCCAGATAAAACTGGACATATTGTTCAAACGCCTCTTCAAAAGCAAGGCGATGAGACGGCCCCAAAAGCTCCCACTTGAGCAGCAAGTGTTGCATGTCTCGCGCCGCCTTTTCGCTGTACATGTGATCGCGTTCAAGCTTATCAATGGCCCCCATGACTTGTGGGGAGGCCTTGACCACCCTCGGAAACAACAGGTTCGACTCTTTGGGATGATGAAGACGCTCTGGGAATTCATCGATATAAAACAGCATGGCGCGAACCACGTCAAAAAAGTGACGCCGATCTTCTGCAGGACCTCGTTTGACCATCAAACGCATCGATTGCAACATGGCGGCCAAAGAGGCATGTTCGTCCCGAATGACTTGCAAACTGCTGTGACTTTTCATCGCTTTCTCCAACAAAGTGTTGGCAAACAGTTTGAAATAATTCCCACCCTGATGCCGTGACACAAGTCAAGAAAATGTGAAATGCCCCATCAAACAGGTGGCCGCCAACGCTTAAGCAAAAGTGCATTGACCATGACACTCACCGAGCTCAAGGCCATGGCACCACCTGCAATGACCGGGTTCAAGTAACCCAGCGCAGCCAATGGAATACCTGCCACGTTGTAAGCAAAAGCCCAAAACAGGTTTTGCCGGATCTTGGTCACGGTGCGTGCCGAGATGTCGAGCGCCGCGCCCACCAACGCCACATCGCCGCGCATCAGGGTGATGCCTGCGGCATGCATGGCCACATCAGTCCCGTTGCCCATGGCCATGCCCACATCAGCGGCGGCCAATGCCGGCGCATCGTTGACCCCATCACCCACCATCGCCACGATGTGTCCGTTTTCGCGCAGTTGCTGAACCTTGGCGGCTTTGTCGCCAGGCAGCACATCGGCAAGGACTTCTCCCGCTTCGGGTCTCAAGCCCAAGCGGCGAGCCATGGCTTCGGCAGCGGCGCGGTTGTCGCCTGAGATCATGACCAACTTCAAGCCACGCGCACGTAAAGCCGCCAATGCCTCAGCAGCACCCACCTTGGGTTCGTCTCCAAAGGCCATCAGCAGCACGCCCTGCAGGCCTGTTGCCGTACGTTCAGCCAGCACCGACAAGGTTGCACCTTGTGCCTGCAGTGCAGGCACATCTGCGACCCACAGCGATGCGTCCAAGCCTTCTTGCTGCAACCAACGCAAGCTTCCGAGCAGCAAAGACTTGCCATCCACCACCGCTTGCACACCCCTGCCCGGCACTGCGACCAAATCAACTGGCGCGCTCAAGCGGAGTCCTTGTGCCTTGGCAGCAGCCACCACGGCACGGGCCAGGGGGTGTTCACTCCCGCTTTGCACACTGGCCGCCCAGGCCAGCGTGGTCGCGGTGTCTTGTCCGGGTGCCACCACCTGGTTTGTCAAGCGGGGTTGTCCCACCGTCAGGGTCCCGGTCTTGTCAAAGGCCACGGTTTGCACACGATGGGCCATTTCCAGTGCTTGAGCGTCCTTGATCAAAATGCCGTGTTTCGCGGCCACCCCGGTGCCCGCCATGATGGCTACAGGCGTGGCCAAGCCCAATGCACAAGGGCAGGCGATGACCAGCACGGCCACCGCGTGGATGAGTGCCGTTTCAAAGCTTGCGCCCATGAACATCCAGACTGTCAGCGTGATCAATGCAAGCAGCAAAACCACCGGAACAAACACCTCGGCGACTTTATCGACCAAGCGCTGAATAGGCGCTTTGGCCGCTTGCGCGTCTTCCACCAACCGGATGATTTGCGAAAGCACCGTCTCGTGTCCTACAGCCGTCACACGCATCAGCACACGGCCATCCCCATTGATGGAGCCTCCCGTGAGTTTCGCCCCTGCCATTTTGGTCACGGGCAGCGGCTCGCCGGTCAGCATGGATTCATCGACCTGCGTCTGGCCTTCAAGCAACTCACCGTCGAGTGGGAAGCGTTCACCTGGACGGACCACGATCTGATCGCCGGTCAAGATTTCGTCCACCGGCACATCAACTTCACCATCTTCGCCTATCCAGTGCGCCTTATCGGGCCGCAAGGCATGCAATGAGCGGATCGCCTCCGTCGTCTGGCGTTTGGCCCGTGCCTCCAGCCACTTGCCCAGCAGAACCAAGGTGATAACAAGGGCTGAGCCTTCGAAATACAGATGAGGTACATGGTGACTGCTTGCGGTCAGCCACAGCCACACCGACAGCAGCCATCCGGCGGTGGTGCCCAATGAAACCAGGAGGTCCATATTCCCCGTGAACGCTTTCAGAGCATGCCAGCCCGCTTTGTAAAAGCGTGCCCCTAAAACGAACTGCACTGGCGTAGCCAGCGTAAATTGCAGCCAAGCCGGCAGCATCCAGTGTTGACCCCACAAATCACCCAACATGGGTACGACCAAAGGCATGGACAGCAGCAATCCCAACGCGACAGGCGCAAATCCAGTCCAAGGCGAGGTGTTGTTGACATCGTTTTCGGCAGCATCCGTCGAGCGTGGCTCATAACCCGCATCGCGTATGACGCGGCGCAAACGTGCATCGGTCAGCTCAGCATCGTTCACATCGATGCGAGCCGATTCGGTGGCTAAATTCACGGTTGCAGAGATGACGCCCGGAACCTTGTTCAGTGCTTTTTCGACCCGCGCCACACAAGAGGCACAAGTCATTCCCCCAATGCTGATATCGATGGTCTGAATGTCATTCTTGATTTGTGTCATTTCAGGGAGGGTGTTTTCAACTATGCTTTGAACTGACTCAAATTGGTTTGTAGGAAAGGCACATCATGAACCAGATTTTCACCGTTGAGGGCATGACTTGCGGTCACTGTGAAAAGGCGGTAACCAAAGCGTTGCTCGCATTGGATCAACAAGCTAAAGTGGTAATCGAGCGCACTGAAAACAAAGTTCAAGTCGACTCCGATCAGCCTCGGGAAGCGATGGCCAAAGCCATTGCCGATGAAGGCTATTACGTCATTCACTGATTTTCAACCCAAGGGAGTTTTCATGACAAAAAACATTGGCGGTATTGAGCGCATTGTGCGCATCGTGGCAGGCCTCATCCTGATTGCATTGGCTGCAACTGGCACAGTGGGTTTGTGGGGATGGTTGGGCTTGGTGCCCGTGGCCACGGGTTTGATGGGCTGGTGTCCACCGTACAGCTTGTTGGGCATCAACACCTGTCAAAACCGCAACACCTGATAAGCACGCTTTTTGCACACCTCCACCCCGCCTTCTGCGGGGTTTTTTATTTCATTCTTCTTTACAAAGGTGTGCACACCGTGCACGAACCCGAAACAAGTGGGGATCAGACTTCAGTCATCCCATTAACTCAAGGATGTTTTTATGAAATCGATTCGCACCTATTTGATCGCCAGCAGTTTGCTGCTTGGCGTCACCGGTTTGACTCTGGCTCAGACAGTATCTGAAACCCAAACCCATGGCCACCGTGCTGAACGCATGGAAAAAATGCACGCAAAAATGGGCGAGCGTCATGCCAAGCACCTGAGCGATCTCAAAGGCAAATTGAAACTCGAAGCAACTCAAGAAGCGTCATGGTCCACTTTTGAGCAAAGCATGCAAGCCCCAACGAAACCAATGTCGCGTCCTGATCACGTCGATATGGAAAAAATGACCACGCCTGAACGGATTGAAAAAATGCAAGCTCGCAGAGCTTTGCACGATGCTGAGATGAAAAAACATGCTGATGCAACCATCGCCTTTTATGCAACGCTGAACACGAACCAAAAGAAAATTTTTGATTCAGAATCTGCGCATTTCATGAAAAGCATGAACGGTCGCATGCGTCATGGCGATCACCATTCCGGTCACCACTGATCCAATTGAATCAACAAAATTGATCTTGAAACCTTGGCCGCTCTGTGAGCGGCCTTTTTATTTCATTTTCAAATTTGACCCACATCAAGCCCAAGAAAACAGAGGGTGGTTAAGCTTTGCCTATGCCTCAAACACCACACACTGACGCCTCAAAGACGCCCTCTGGCATTTTTTTGCCGCGCATTTATCCCATTTTGTTAGACCAACCCATGCAATGGTTGGCACTGGGCTTCAAAGACATGGCCAGGGCACCCTTGCTCAGCATCATGCATGGCTTGATCTTGGCAGCTATGGGTGGTTTCATCGCTTTGCTGGCACATGATCAGTTTTGGTTGTTGGTGGGGTATCTTTCAGGCTTCATGGTTGTCGCACCAGTGTTGGCTACCAGCCTGTATGCCATGAGCCGCGCCATGGAGCGAGGCGATACAGTCAATTTTGATTTATTGGTTCAAACTTGGACACAGTGGCAATTGCGCTTACGCCATCAACCTGACAGTTATTGGAGCCTGATTCGATTTGGTCTTTTGCTCGGTTTAGCCGCAACAGGTTGGGTCATCACTTCCGCCGCCCTGATCACTTTGCTGGCTCCCACTCCCATTCATACGCCTATTGATTTCATACGCCATGTGGTCTTGGCCAAAGAGGGCCATTTATTCGAACTTTGGGTGGGATTGGGCGCCATGATGGCTGTGCCGGTTTTCGCATCGAGTGTAGTGTCCATGCCTTTGTTGCTCGACCGTCGTGTGACTGTCTTGCAAGCTGTGTTGACCAGTTGGAAGGCCGTTTTAACCCATCCTTTCCAGATGACTTTATGGGCATTCTTGATCATTGGCTTCAGCACATTGGGCATTTTTTCCTTGTTTTTAGGCCTGGTTTTGGTTGTTCCCATGCTGGGACATGGCAGCTGGCATGCCTACCGTCACCTGGTTGATGTGTCGGAACTTCAAGAACGCATCTCTGAACCAGGTGAATTGTGATGTTCGGTTTCAATGAAGAACAATTTGCTTGGTTTGGACTGACCATCGGGGTCGGCGCTTTCATGCTCTACATGCTGTTCATCATCGGACAGCTGGCTTGGGAATCCAAAGCTGGAAAATTTGGAACATTTGTCATCTTCTTAGGCTTGGCATTTGGCATGTTGGGTTTTGTGGCCAAAGGCGTCATTCAATGGCTGCTCAAAACCTGAATTCAGTTTTGGATAACCCTGTGGATAAAAAAACAACAATCAGGAACTTATCCACAGCTTGAACGCTTGACTAAAAGTTGTTCATTTTTCCGAAACACCAAAAAACCTGAGGGATGCACATGATCGACGACAAGGTAAGTTGTTGTCAACGTTGGTAAAAGTGGGCTTGTCCACATCTATGCGCTGTCCTTATCTACTACTGCTATTTAAAGATATAAATCTATAGAGAAAGAACAAAGAACAACTGCGCTGTTAAGATTTGCTTCTTTCCTACCTTGACGGCATCATGGCGATCGTTTCAGAAGACCCTCTTTCAAACTGTTACGACATCAAAAGCGCAGATTTGTCTTTGGTGGCTTTGGTATTAAAAACCACAGACATTTCAGCCATTTCTAAAGCCTTGGTTCAAGAAATGACAGAAAGTCCAGGTTTTTTTGACCAAGATCCTGTCATCATTGATGTCAGTTCATTGAGTTTTGAACCCAACACGCCACTGATCGATTTTGAGGCGCTGTTGCCTCTTTTGCGTGAACACGGCTTGTTGCCATTGGCCATTAAAGGCGCACAGGGTCAACTTTTGGCTCAAGCCAAGGGGGTTGGGTTGGTAGATGCCAACGATGCCCGCATTCGACGTTCTGTGCCACTTGCTGAGCTTGTTCAAGAAACACCTGCTCCTGAATCCATTGCTGCTCCTGTTGAAGAGCCTTTGCCTTTGGATCCCTTGGTGATCGACAAACCTTTGCGTTCTGGTCAACAGGTTTATGCCAAAGGTCGTGATCTCATTGTTTTGGCCATGGTCAATGCCGGTGCCGAGGTCATTGCCGATGGCCATATCCATGTTTACGCCACTTTGCGTGGTAAAGCCATTGCAGGCGCGCGTGGCAACACACAGGCACGCATTTTTGCGCAAATCATGGAACCCGAATTGATTTCCATCGCTGGTATTTACCGCACCAGTGAAAATGCGTTGCCCAAAGACGTTTTGGGCCATGCAGCTCAAGTCTGTTTGCACACAGGACCTGAGGGTGACAAATTGTTGGTGTCACCTCTCAAGCCTTGAAATTTGAATTTGTATTGATCTCTTGTCCACGAAAGAAAATCCCATGGCAAAAATCGTCGTTGTGACCTCCGGCAAAGGTGGTGTGGGTAAAACCACCACCAGTGCCAGTTTCGCCACAGGTCTGGCACTCAAAGGCTTCAAGACAGCCGTCATCGACTTCGATGTGGGTCTGCGCAACTTGGACTTGATCATGGGATGTGAACGCCGTGTCGTTTATGACCTGATCAACGTGATTCAGGGAGAGGCCAATTTGAACCAGGCCTTGATCAAAGACAAACAATGCGACAACCTGTTTGTGTTGGCTGCTTCTCAAACCCGTGACAAGGATGCCTTGTCACAAGAGGGTGTTGAAAAGGTTTTGAACGACCTGAGCCAGATGGGATTTGATTACATCGTTTGTGACTCACCAGCAGGCATTGAAACAGGTGCTCTGATGGCCATGCACTTTGCTGATGAAGCTTTGGTGGTCACCAATCCTGAAGTTTCATCTGTGCGGGATTCAGACCGCATTTTGGGCATGTTGGGCAGCAAGACCAAACGCGCTATTGAGGGTCTCGAGCCCATCAAGGAACATTTGTTGATCACTCGCTACAACCCCAACCGGGTGGAAGATGGGCAGATGTTGTCTTTGGAAGATATTCAAGACATCTTGCGCATCAAACTGTTGGGTGTGATTCCTGAAAGCGAAAATGTCCTGCAGGCATCTAACCAGGGCACACCAGCCATCCATATGGCGCAAAGCGATGTGTCTGAAGCCTACAAGGATGTCATCGACCGGTTCTTGGGTGAAGACAAACCCATGCGCTTTACAGAAGCGGACAAGCCCGGTTTCTTCAAACGTTTGTTCGGAGGCAAGTGAACCATGTCGTTTCTTTCCTTCCTCTTGGGCGAAAAGAAGAAAACCGCCAGTGTGGCCAAAGAACGGCTGCAAATCATTTTGGCCCACGAACGCAGTGGCCGAAATGCCGCTGAGCCCGATTACCTGCCTGCTTTGCAGCGTGAATTGGTCGCGGTCATCAGCAAATACATCAAGATCAATCCGGACGACATCAAGGTGAACTTGGAGCGTCAGGACAATCTGGAAGTGCTGGAAGTCAAGATCGAGTTGCCCGACGCACGTTGAAATTCACAGTTGTGTTCGCTTGCAACGCGAGTGCGCAACGAAAGCATCTTTGACGATGCCCGATTGAAAGCCACCCTCAGGGTGGCTTTCTTTTTTTCAATGAGACTTCAATGAAGCCCAGAGTGTCCGAGCGGCTTTCAGGTTGCGCTCTTTGACATGACCAAAGCCTTTGATGTTTTCTGGCACGTTGGCAACGTTCAAAGCATGCGCATGGTTTTCGTGGTTCAGCAGTGGCATAAGCGCTTCGATGTGTTGCATGTATTCACCGATCAATGCTCGTTCTGTTTGACGTTCTTCTGAATGCCCAAACACATCGAATGGGGTACCCCGCAAGCCTTTCAATCGCGCCAGCAGCTTGAAGCCTGTCAGCATGGCAGGACCGTATTTTTGTTTGACCAGTTCGCCTTTGTTGTTGCGCTTGGCCAAAAGCGGCGGAGCCAGGTGGTAATGGACCTTGAAATCACCCTCAAAGCTGTTCTGGATGTGCTCGATAAACGCTGATTGTGTGTGCAAGCGTGCTACTTCGTATTCGTCTTTGTAGGCCATCAATTTGTACAGATGACGCGCCACAGTTTCCGTGAGCACGGTTTTGCCCAAAGGGGCTTCGGCTTTTTGAACACGTTGCACAAATGCCAGATACCGAGCCGCATAGGCGGCATTTTGGTAATCGGTCAGACGGGTCATGCGGTTTGCAATCAGGTCTTCCAATGTTTCGCGCTTTTTGAATTGCACCACTTGCACAGGTTGGATCTGGTGCATCAGCACATCCAATTGGTGTGCGGCGTGCCGACCCCACTCAAAAGCAGCCAGATTGTTTTTAACTTGCACATCGTTGAGTTCAATCGCGCGTACCAAGGATTCTTGTCGTAACGGCACCCAGCCTTTTTGCCAAGCGTAGCCCAGGATCATGGGGTTGACATATATCGTGTCACCCATGAGTTGTTTGGCCAGTGTGTCGGCATCGAAACTGCCCACACCATCAACACCCACCTGAGCCGTGATTTCAGACACACATCGCTCTGCTGGATTTTGCCAATTGCCGTTTTTCACGAACGCAGCCGTTGGCGTGCTGTTGCTGTTGAGTGCCACATGGGTGCGACCTGCACGCATGCGAAGTGTGGTTTCCTTCGAGGCGCTGACGATCGGATCGCAACCGATGATCAAATCAGCGGCCGCCATGCTCACACGCGTGGTGCGGATTTCGTCTTGTGTGTTGGCCACCAAGACGTGGCTCCAAGTGGCACCACCTTTTTGTGCCAGGCCCGCAGAGTCTTGCGTGACGATGCCTTTGCCTTCCATGTGTGCTGCCATGCCCAGCAACTGGCCAATGGTGATGACGCCTGTGCCACCGACACCCGCGACCACCATGCCCCAGGGTTGGGTGATGACTGGCAGTTCAGGCTCCGGCAATGGGCCCAGGTGGGCGGGACTCAATGCCGAGGTGCTCGACGACGACTTTTTCTTGAACGTGCCACCTTCCACGGTGACAAAACTGGGGCAAAAACCTTTGAGGCAGCTGGTGTCCTTGTTGCAAGTACTTTGGTTGATGGTGCGTTTGCGCCCCAGATCGGTTTCCAGTGGCTCGACCGATAGACAGTTGGACTGCACGCCGCAGTCGCCACAGCCTTCACATACCTCTTCATTGATCATGACCCGAACAGCCGGGTCGACCATGGTGCCGCGCTTGCGACGGCGGCGCTTTTCGGTGGCGCAGGTCTGGTCGTAAATGATGACCGTGGTGCCTTTGATTTCACGCATTTCGCGTTGGATTCGGTCCAGCTCATCACGGTGAAAAACGCGCACGCCTTCAGCCAAAGTCACGCCATCGTATTTCTCAGGTTCATCGGTGACCACGTCAATGCGTTGAGCACCTTCAGCACGCATGCTCATGGCAATTTGCACCACGCTGTGGCCTTCGGGTCGCTCACCTACTTGCTGGCCACCGGTCATAGCCACCGCA
The DNA here is from genome assembly GCA_017986605.1 of Limnohabitans sp. GTDB lineage: Bacteria > Pseudomonadota > Gammaproteobacteria > Burkholderiales > Burkholderiaceae_C > Limnohabitans_A. Next base: position 26,109 of record JAGNVG010000002.1, on the reverse strand, counting down.
TCGTTGTACAGAAGTTTGTAGGTGATGTTGACGCCCGCCGCAATGCTTTGGCGAACGGCCAAAATGCCGCTGTGGAAATATGTGCCGTCACCCAGGTTGGCAAAGACGTGTTGTTCCTTGCTGAACGGTTGTTGACCTGTCCATGGCACACCTTCTCCACCCATTTGCGTGAAGCCGACCGTGCTGCGGTCCATCCAGATGCTCATGAAGTGGCAGCCAATGCCCGCCATGGCGCGAGAGCCTTCTGGCACTTTGGTCGATGTGTTGTGTGGGCATCCTGAGCAGAACCAGGGTTGACGTTCGGCTGCGGCCCCCAGGGTGAGCGCTTGCATGGCATTTTCTTTGCCATCGAGCACAGCCAAGTGGGCATCGATTTGGGCCGTTGTGTCGGCGTCAAGGCCCAGCTTTTTCAGACGCTTGGCAACGGCCCGCGCGATGATGGCGGGCGTCAAATCGGCATTGGCCCTCAGCAAAGTGCGCTCGGTGGGGTTGGGAATAGACCACTCTCCACCCGACACATCGCCATCGGCTTCATCGAACTTGCCCAAGATGTTGGGACGCACATCGTCACGCCAGTTGTACAGCTCTTCCTTGAGCTGGTATTCGATGATCTGGCGCTTTTCCTCGACCACCAAAATTTCGCGCAAACCCGTGGCGAACTCGCGTGTGGACTGTGCCTCAAGTGGCCAAACCACAGCCACTTTGTGCAAGCGGATACCCAACTGACGGCAGCGTGTGTCATCCAGTCCCAGATCGATCAAGGCTTGGCGCGTGTCGTTGTAGGCCTTGCCGCTGGCGATCAAACCAAACCGATCATTGGGACCTTCGATCACGTTGTGATTGAGTTTGTTGGCGCGAATGTAGGCCAGGGCCGCATACCATTTGTAGTCGAACAATCGTGCTTCTTGTTCCAGTGCCGTGTCGGGCCAACGAATGTGCACGCCTCCAGGCGGCATGACGAATTCGGGCAAGACAATTTGCACACGCTCAGGGTCGATGTGGGCGGTGGCGCTGGACTCAACGATCTCCTGGATCGTTTTCATGCCCGCCCAGACACCCGCGTAACGGCTCATGGCGATGGCGTGCAAGCCTTGGTCGAGGATGTCTTGCACATTGGTCGGGAAGAACACTGGCAAGCCGCAGGCCTTGAAGATATGGTCACTCTGGTGCGCCGCGGTGGAGCTTTTGGCCACATGGTCGTCACCGGCCACGGCCAACACGCCGCCCCAGGGCGTGGTGCCCGCCATGTTGGCGTGCTTGAACACGTCGGAGCAGCGGTCCACGCCTGGGCCTTTGCCGTACCAGATGCCGAACACACCATCGAATTGGTTGGTGCCAGGTGGTGCAAAGCCCAGTTGCTGAGTGCCCCACAAGGCGGTTGCGGCCAGCTCTTCGTTCACGCCGGGTTGGAAGACGATGTTTTGGGCCTTCAGGTGGTCTTTGGCTTTCCACAGAGACTGGTCGTAACTGCCCAGTGGCGAGCCCCGATAACCGCTGATGAAGCCCGCCGTGTTCTTGCCTTGCAAGGCGTCTCGCTGGCGTTGCAGCATGGGCAGCTTGACCAGCGCTTGGACGCCGCTCATGAAGGCGCGACCGACATCGAGGCTGTATTTGTCATCCAGCGTCACCGTCTCAAGAGCTTGGCGAATCGAATCGGGCAATGGGGCGTTCATGGGATGTCCTGGGGCTGAAATGGATGGCACAGTGTAGGACGGGCCAGCTGACAAGTGCTTGCTTTCGGCGACAGGATTTGCCCTATGATTTGAAAGATTCTTGCTTAAAGAGGCTTATTTTGGAAACGTTGGATAAATTTGACTGGGCGATATTGAACGAACTGCAAAAAGACGGGCGACTGACCAATGCAGAACTGGCACAGCGTGTGGGTTTGTCGGCCGCACCTTGCTGGCGGCGTGTGCGTGCTTTGGAAGAGTCTGGGGTTATCCAGGGTTACCGCGCCGAAATCAACCGCGAGAAAGTGGGGTTGGATGTGTTCGCGTTTGTGCGGCTGGACGCGGAGCGCAACCGGGGTGACGTCACGCGGCAATTGGAAGAAGCGATTCGTAAAATTCCAGAGGTCATCTCCTGTCATTACATCAGTGGCTCAGGCACCTTCGAGTTGCAAGTTGTGAGCAAAGACCTGAACAGTTTCAGTCAGTTTGCACGGGATGTGCTGCTTAACCTCCCCAATGTCAAAGACCTGCACACCAGTTTTTCCTTGGGCGAGGTCAAGGCCGCAGGGGCCTTGCCTTTGCAGGGTCACAAATGACGCTCAGGGATACAGGCCGCGCAGTTCCCGCGCTTGCAAAATACGCGTGCAAGCCACGATGAAGGTTGCGGTGCGCAAACTGACCCGGTGCGTATCAGCCACTTGCCAGATGGCAGCAAAGGCCTCCCGCATGATGCGCACCAGACGTGCGTTGATCTCGTCTTCACTCCAGAAGAAGCTGGAAAAATCCTGCACCCATTCAAAATAGCTGACCGTGACGCCGCCGGCGTTGGCGATCACATCGGGCACGACCAGGACGCCCCGCTCGTGCAGGATGTCGTCGGCCTCGGGGGTGGTGGGCCCGTTGGCGCCTTCGATCACCATACGGGCCCGGATCTGTTGGGCGTTGGCGGCGGTGATTTGTTGCTCTAAAGCGGCCGGAATCAGGATGTCGCAATCAACCCCCCAGAACTGCGCATCGGGCAAGACCTCTGTCGACTCAAAACCTTGCACACTGCCATGTTCGCTGACGTGGCGCAACAGGGCGGGCACATCCAAGCCTGAAGCTTGGTAAATTGTGCCGCCATGGTCCTGCACAGCGACCACGGTGGCGCCAGCCTGAGCAAACAGCTTGGCCGCAATGCCGCCCACATTGCCAAAACCTTGCACAGCGATCCTGGCTTTTGTGATGTCCAGACCGATGTGTTGCGCCGCTTCTTGGCCCACGGTAAAGACACCGCGCCCGGTGGCTTCGCGTCGACCTAAAGAGCCGCCCAAAGCAATGGGTTTACCGGTGACCACGCCTGACGCGGTGGCCCCTTCGTTCATGGAGTAGGTGTCCATCATCCAGGCCATGACCTGCTCGTTGGTGTTGACGTCTGGCGCGGGGATGTCTTTGGTCGGGCCGATGATGATGCCGATCTCGCTGGTGTAGCGGCGTGTCAGGCGCTCCAGCTCGCCGCGCGAGAGTGTTTTGGGGTCCACGCGGATGCCCCCCTTGGCGCCGCCAAAAGGCAGATTGACGGCCGCATTTTTCACCGACATCCAGGCCGACAGGGCCATGACTTCGGACAGCGTCACGTCTTGGTGAAAACGCACACCGCCTTTGCCTGGGCCTCGGCTGGTGTTGTGTTGGACACGATAGCCTTCAAAGTGCGCCATGGTGCCGTTGTCCAGCTCAATCGGCACGTCCACGATCAGGGCGCGTTTGGGTCGCTTGAGGGTTTCGATCCAGCGCGACAAGTTGCCCAGATAGGGCGTGACGCGGTCGACTTGTTGCAAGTAAATGCCCCAAGGGCCGAGGTGCTCAGGGTTTAAATAAGAGGGCAGAGCATGGGCGCTTGTGGCGTGCATGTGTGCGGGTGAATTGGACATGTTTCGTCGCCTTTCTTGAAACTGACGGGTTGTCAGTGGGCAAATGGTAGGTTGTGTGGGTGGCGCTGTCCAAGGCCGCTTGACTGTTGAATCATGCACTTTACGCATAACGTTTGGCTCTTGATGTGCGCCATGGCACAGCCTTGACCTAGGGGCAGGGCACAACCCTGTGCAGACGCAATGCGCGACCCCCTGCCTGTAAAATAAGCAAATCAGCCAACCCCGTGGCAGGGCGGCTCCATGGCGCAGGCGGCGCCCATTTTTTGGCCCTCAATGGGCAGACTCTCATGCTTTACCCTCAAGAATTCGACGTGATCGTGGTCGGCGGCGGCCATGCCGGAACAGAAGCGGCGTTGGCTGCAGCGCGCATGGGTTGCAAAACCTTGCTGTTGTCGCACAACATCGAGACGCTGGGCCAGATGAGCTGCAACCCCAGCATTGGCGGCATCGGTAAGGGGCACTTGGTCAAAGAGGTCGATGCCTTGGGCGGTGCCATGGCTCTGGCCACCGACGAGGGCGGCATCCAGTTCCGCATTCTCAACAGTTCCAAGGGGCCGGCCGTGCGAGCCACGCGTGCACAGGCCGACCGCATTTTGTACAAAGCCGCCATCCGCCGCATGCTGGAGAACCAGCCCAA
>JAGNVG010000002.1:0-21792 GCA_017986605.1 Limnohabitans sp. | reverse complement strand
ACGAGGGCGGCATCCAGTTCCGCATTCTCAACAGTTCCAAGGGGCCGGCCGTGCGAGCCACGCGTGCACAGGCCGACCGCATTTTGTACAAAGCCGCCATCCGCCGCATGCTGGAGAACCAGCCCAACCTGTGGCTGTTTCAGCAAGCCGTGGACGACTTGATGGTCGAGGGTGACCGGGTTGTGGGTGCCGTCACGCAGGTGGGCATCCGTTTCCGTTCGCGAACGGTGGTGCTGACCGCCGGGACTTTTCTGGACGGCAAGATCCATGTGGGACTGCAGAACTACGCGGCGGGTCGTGCGGGCGATCCACCTGCCGTCAGTTTGTCTGCCCGCCTGAAAGAGCTCAAGCTGCCGCAAGGTCGCTTGAAAACCGGCACGCCTCCGCGCCTCGACGGCCGTACCATCGACTTCAGCCAATGCACCGAGCAGCCCGGCGACGGCGTGCCCGGCGGCATGAACCCCGAGGGTGGGGTGCCGGTGTTCAGTTTCATGGGCAACGCGGGCATGCACCCGCAGCAAGTGCCATGTTGGATCACCCACACCAACGAACGCACGCACGACATCATCCGCTCTGGCTTTGACCGCAGCCCCATGTTCACCGGCAAGATCGAGGGCGTGGGCCCACGCTATTGCCCGAGCGTCGAAGACAAGATCAACCGCTTTGCCGACAAAGACAGCCACCAGATTTTTCTGGAGCCCGAAGGCCTGACGACGAACGAGTATTACCCCAACGGCATCTCGACCAGCCTGCCGTTTGACATTCAGTACGATCTGGTGCGCTCGATGAAGGGCCTGGAAAACTGCCACATCCTGCGGCCTGGTTACGCCATTGAATATGACTACTTTGACCCACGGGCGCTGAAGAACAGTTTCGAGACCCGTCAGATCAATGGCCTGTTCTTTGCCGGGCAGATCAATGGCACCACCGGTTACGAAGAAGCCGCAGCGCAAGGCTTGTTTGCGGGCATCAATGCTGCGCTGCAATGCCGGGGCGAAACGGCTTGGACGCCTGCACGCGACCAGGCTTATCTGGGTGTGTTGGTGGACGATCTGGTCACGCAAGGCGTGACCGAACCCTACCGCATGTTCACCAGCCGGGCCGAGTTCCGATTGCAGCTGCGTGAAGACAATGCCGACGCCCGACTGACCGAAGTGGGGCGGCAAATGGGGCTGGTGGACGATGCTCGCTGGGATGCCTTCAGTCGCAAACGCGATGCTGTTTCACGTGAAACAGAGCGCTTGAAATCTACCTGGGTGAACCCACGCAATTTGCCAGCCGAAGAGTCGGTGCGGGTGTTGGGTAAGGCCATTGAGCACGAACACAACCTTTTTGACCTGTTGCGCAGACCGAACGTGACTTACCAAGCGCTGATGTCTTTGGATGGGGGGCGTGTTGCCAGTGCCGATGTTTCACGTGAAACACTGGGCGAATTGAGTGAGCCGGTGATTGAGCAGGTCGAAATCGCTGCCAAGTATTCCGGGTACATCGATCGCCAAAAGGGCGAGGTAGAGCGGTCCGCGTTTTACGAACACTTGCGCTTGCCTGAAAGCCTGGACTATATGCAGGTGTCAGCCTTGTCGATCGAGGCGCGCCAAAAACTGGCCAAACACCGGCCTGAAACATTGGGGCAGGCCTCGCGTATTTCGGGCATCACCCCGGCGAGTGTGTCGTTGCTCTTGATTCATCTGAAAAAGGGTGGGTTCAAGGGCTTCATGCAGGCCTCGGAGGAGGGGGTGCAGGCATGAGCTTGAATTTGGAAGCGGGTCTGCGCAAGGGCGCGAAAGCCCTCGACTTGAATTTGTCAGATGAGCAGGTTCAGTGCCTTTTGGGCTACATGACCCTTATTCAGAAATGGAACAAGGTCTATAACTTGACCGCTCTGCGCGATCCGGTGGATATGCTCACTCACCATCTCTTGGACAGCCTGACCGCTATCGCCCCCTTGCGCCGACACACCCAGGGCCAGCCCATCAAGGTGTTGGATGTGGGTTCGGGTGGTGGCTTGCCCGGTGTGGTCCTGGCCATTTGCATGCCTGAGTTGAATGTGAGCTGCGTGGACACGGTGGCCAAAAAAGCCGCGTTTGTGCAGCAGGTGGCCGTCAGCCTGAAGTTGCCCAACTTGCGCGGTATCCATGCACGGGTCGAGTCCTTGATCGATCCGTACGACGTCATTTGCTCTCGAGCCTTTGCCTCTTTGCCAGACTTTGTGACTTGGTCGCGCGCGGCGCTGGCCCAAAGCGGAGTGTGGATGGCCATGAAGGGTAAGCATCCGAAGGACGAAATGGACGCCTTGCCTGTTGATGTGAATGTGTTTCACGTGGAACCATTGACCGTGCCCGGCTTGGATGTAGAGCGTTGCATGGTTTGGATGAAGCCCAAGGCGGCATGAAATGAGCATGTGTTTCACGTGAAACACGCCATCTGACGTGGTGCCCCGAGGCCATCACGTACACTCGCCACATCCCCTGAAAGTGCATGCATGTTTGGTATCTCGGATTACGGCGCATTTGCTGCGGCCTTTGTTTTGCTTTTGTTTTTGCCCGGGCCCGGCAACCTGGCTTTGATCAGCTCCGCCAGCAAGGGTGGGGTGGCAGGTGGTTTGGCTTCTGTGTTGGGCCTGCTCTTGGGTGATCAGATCTTGCTTTGGCTCACGGTGGCTGGCGTGGCCGCCATGCTCAAAACCATGCCCGTGCTTTTCATGGGGCTGCAGTGGCTGGGGGCTGCTTATTTGGCTTGGCTGGGGTTCAAGATGATCACAGCCAAACCGGGCGAAGGCCCCAGCATCCAGATCACGCCTGGGCATTACTTTCGCGAAACGATGTTCATCACCTTGCTCAACCCCAAGGCGATCATGTTTTATTTCGCGTTCTTTCCGCAGTTCATTGACCCGGTGCATCACCAGGGCTGGATCACCTTCGCGGTCATGGCGGCCACCATTGCGGTGCTGGGTTTCACTTATTGTTTCGGCGTGGTCTTGATCACCCATTTCATGGCGCAGCATATTCGGTCCAACCCCCGGTTTTCGGGCTTTTTGCAAAAGCTCGCAGGTTTGTGTCTGATTGGTTTTGGTTTGAAGATGGTGGTTGCCAAATGAGTTGGGGCCTCACTGCATGACTTTTTGGAAAGCTTCACATGTTCTTTGGCATTTCTGATTACGGCGCGTTTGTTGCGGCCATTGTGTTGTTTCTGGCCATTCCGGGGCCGGGCAACCTGGCGCTTATCACCTCCACCAGCAAAGGTGGTGTGGCCGGGGGCTTGATGGCCACCTTGGGGGTGATTCTCGGCGATCAGGTGCTCATGTGGTTGGCCGTCGCGGGTGTGGCGGCGGTGTTGACCACGTATCCGGCCGCTTTTGCTGCCATTCAGTGGTTGGGCGCTGTCTACTTGGCTTGGTTGGGTTGGAAGATGCTGTCGGCCAAACCTGGTGATGCCCCAGTGATGAACATCCGCCCGCGTCAATATCTGCAGCAAGCCCTGGCCATCACCTTGCTCAATCCCAAGGCGATTGTTTTTTACATGGCGTTTTTCCCCTTGTTCGTGGACCCTCAAACCCATTTGGGCTTGATCAGCTTTGCTGTCATGGCCGCCACCATTGCGGGCTTGACCTTGCTTTATGGTGTGGGCATGACCTTGCTCACCCACCATTTGGCTGAGCGCATGCGTGCGAACCCCGCGATTGGGCGTGTGCTGGAAAAACTGGCGGGTGTTTTTCTTGTGGGTTTTGGCATCAAGTTGGCCATTTCCAAATAACCGGGGCAGATTCTCATGGCGAAAATATTTTGTGTTGCCAATCAAAAGGGTGGCGTCGGCAAAACCACCACCACCGTTAACTTGGCCGCAGGTTTGGCCAAAGTCGGGCAACGTGTGTTGTTGGTCGACTTGGACCCGCAAGGCAACGCCACCATGGGCTCGGGGATCGACAAGCGGCAGGTTGAACTCAGCGTGTACGACGTGTTGCTCGAATCGGCATCGATCAAGGAAGCCGTGGTGAAGGCCGAGAAATGCGGCTATGACGTGCTGAGCGCGAACCGCGAATTGGCGGGTGCCGAGGTCGAACTGGTGCAACTGGAGCACCGCGATCAGCGCCTGAAAAATGCCTTGGCCGTGGTAGATCAGGATTACGATTTTGTGCTGATCGACTGTCCGCCTTCGCTGTCCATGCTCACCCTCAATGGCTTGTGCTCGGCCCACGGCGTGATCGTGCCCATGCAGTGCGAATACTTTGCGCTCGAAGGCCTCACGGATTTGGTCAACACCATCAAGCAGGTGCACGCCAACCTGAACAAGGACCTCAAAATCATTGGCCTGCTGCGGGTCATGTTCGACCCGCGCATCACGCTCCAGATGCAAGTCAGCGATCAACTCAAGGCCCACTTTGGCGACAAGGTGTTTGACACCGTGATCCCCCGCAACGTGCGCTTGGCCGAGGCGCCCAGTTACGGTTTGCCCGGCGTGGTGTTCGACCCCTCTGCCAAGGGCAGCCAAGCGTATGTCGACTTTGCGCAAGAGTTGGTTGTGCGCGCACCGACCCTTTGAGATGACGCCGACTTCTGTTTTGATCTTGCCCGGCTGGCAGGGCAGCGGCCCCGAGCATTGGCAAATGCATTGGGTGCGTCAGCACGGCTATGCCGTGGTTGAGCAAGACGATTGGTGGCGTCCGCGGCGCGGCGACTGGCTGGCTCGCTTGGACGAGGTGGTCATCGACGCCCCTGGGCAGGTGGCGCTGGTGGCGCACAGCCTGGGCTGTATCCAGGTGGCGGCATGGGCGGCGATCTCGCGTCACACGGCGCGTGTGGCGGGCGCTTTGCTGGTCGCACCCGGCGATGTGGAAGCCGACACAGTGCGCGAAATGCTGCCGGGCTGGAGCCCCATCGCACGCCAGAAGCTGCCTTTTGCCAGCATTCTGGTGGGCAGCCAAAATGACCCTTATTGCCGGGCCGACCGGGCGCAAGCCCTGGCCCGAGACTGGGGGGCTGAATTTGTGGACCTCGGTGAAGCCGGGCACATCAATGCCGAATCACAACTGGGAGACTGGCCTGCTGGCCATGCTCTTTTGACCCGATTGACGAAGGAAATCTGACCATGGTCACGAAAAAACCCAAAGGCCTTGGCCGTGGACTTGAAGCCCTGTTGGGGCCCAAAGTGCAAGATGCCCCCGTTGCCGACATGACGGCCGAAACGGGCATGCCCTCCCAGCTCAAATTGGATCAGATGGTCGCTGGCATGTACCAGCCGCGCACCCGCATGGACGAGGGCGCTTTGTACGAGTTGGCCGAGTCCATCAAGGCGCAGGGCATCATGCAGCCGATCTTGGTGCGCTTGCTTTCTGAGGGCGAGAATGCGGGCAAATACGAGATCATCGCGGGCGAACGGCGCTTCCGTGCTTCGCGCTTGGCGGGTCTGGAGTCTGTCCCCGTTTTGGTGCGCGACGTGCCCAATGAAGCCGCCGCCGCCATGGCCTTGATCGAAAACATCCAGCGCGAGGACCTCAACCCGCTGGAAGAGGCCCAAGGCCTACAACGCCTGATCAAAGAGTTTGGGCTCACTCACGAAGCGGCGGCACAGGCGGTGGGCCGCTCGCGCAGCGCGGGCAGCAACTTGTTGCGCTTGCTTAATCTGGCCGAGCCCGTGCAAACCATGCTCATGGCGGGCGACTTGGACATGGGCCATGCCCGTGCTTTGTTGTCTTTGGACAAAGCCACCCAGATCACCGCCGCCAACCAGATCGCTGCCAAAAAACTGTCGGTGCGTGAGGCTGAAAGCCTCGCCAAAAAGCTGGGTGCTGAGTTCAATCTGGTCACGCAAAAGCCCAAGAAAGAAAAGTCACGCGACGTGCGTCGGGTCGAGGAAGAGTTGTCAGACCTGTTGATGGCCGAAGTCGAGGTGCGCGTGAAGAAACGCGTCAAACGCCTAGGCAAGATGGAAGAAATGGGTGAGCTGAGTATCCAGTTTGGCTCGCTCGATGAACTCAACGGTCTGATCGAGAAATTGCGCGGCTGAAGACACACCATGGCACGCGTGCAAAGACCATTTCCTATGTTCTGGCGAAACTTGTTTCGCCCGGACGGGTTTTTGCGCCAGGAAATGCTCACCATCTATTTGATGCTGGTGAGTGTCACCACTTTTTTTGGATATTTGTCCACACCGGTCAAGCTGGTGTCGCAAGGCAATCTGGTGGTGGCTGTCTTGGCGGTGTGTTTGCTTTTCGTCGTGCGTGTGCGGGCCTTGTTCGAGTTCATCGTCCACGCCATCATGGCCTTGCTGGTGATGCTGATTGTGTTCACGGCCACTCAGACCGGTGGCATCAATTCCACATCGGTCGTCTGGCTCAGTGTGTTGTCTGTGGCCGTTTTACTCTTGCTGGGCCGTGCGGCCACGTTGGTCTGGATTGCCATCATGCTGTGCTGCATCTGGGGCCTGACGCTGGCCACCTGGATGGGCTGGATCAGCAGCCATGTCAACAATGCATCGCCGTCGTTCATTGGCTGGGCCTGGCTGAATCATTTGCTGGCGCTGATGAATTTGATGATGGGGGTGCGCATCTACGAACACCTGCAACATGTGCAGTTGCGCAAGCTCAATCAGCGCAACGACGAGATCAAGGCGACCCACCAGGCACTGATTCAGGCGCAAGCCCACAAGGACGAATTTGTGGCGGCTGTGGGCCATGAACTGCGAACGCCCATGAATGCGATCTTGGGTTTCAACGGGGTGCTCAGCCGTGAGTTGCAAGACGACTCACAGCAATTGGCGGTCGTAGGGCACATTCGGCGGTCCACCGAACATTTGCTCCAGGTCGTCAATGACATCCTTGATTTTTCTCAGCTGCAGGCAGGCAAGTTGCACTTGAATTCGGTGGATTACGAGTTGCGCACATTGCTAGATGATTTGCAAAAACGTCACAAGAGCAAGGCCGAAGGCAAAGGCGTGTCACTGCACATTCATTGCGACGAAGCCTTGCCGCTGCGTGTCCACGGCGACCGCAATCGCTTGTTTCAGATTCTGAACAATCTGGTGGACAACGCGATCAAGTTCACTGCAGAGGGGGCTGTGGACGTGAAGCTGATCCGCCACGCCGATGACTTGCGTCTGGAGGTTCGCGATTCTGGGCGAGGCATCGCGCCAGAACGCCAGCAACACATCTTCAGCCGGTTTGAGCATGCCGATGCGCAGACCAACCGCGCATACGGCGGCACGGGTCTGGGCCTGACCTTGTGCGAAAAACTGGTGACGCTTCATGGCGGGCAAATTGGCGTCCAAAGCCAGTTGGGTCATGGCGCACTGTTTTGGTTTCAAATCCCCTTGCAGGCAGCGCAAGACCAAAGTCCTGCCCATCAGATACCCGACGATGGTCTGGCCGATGAAAAGCTGAACATGCTGGTGGTGGACGACAACCGGGTGAACCTGATGGTGGCCCAATTGCAGCTGCAAAAGTGTTGGCCCAAGGCGCACATCGTGACCGTCGACAGCGGAGCCAAGGCGTTGGTGGTTCTGGACACCCAAGTGTTTGACATCGCCTTGGTGGACATGATCATGCCCGATATGGATGGCATGCAGCTCACCCACCAAATCCGTTTGAGTTTCTCCGCCCGCGTGGCGCAAATGCCCATCTTGGCGCTGACGGCCAACACCAACCCGGTGGACCGCGATCGCTGCCTCTCTGCCGGCATGAACGAGGTATTGCACAAGCCAATGGACACCGATGTCCTGATGCGTACCGTCGGTCACTTTGTCCGTTTGGCGCGGGAGGGGAAATTGTGAACCTCAACAACTTGATCCAGCAATGGCTGCCTCGCATCGCGGCACGCTTACCCGCGCGATACCAGCAGGGCAAGATGCCCTATGTGTTCTTTTTCGCGATGATGGTGATTGTGGTCTTGTTGACCTATGCAGTGATCAGCCCTTACCCCTATGCCTCCGTCACATTCAGCCTGTTTTCGGCATTTCTGCTGTTGCTGGTTGTGCTGGTCAATCGGGGGCTCTCACTGAATTTGGCCATCCATTTGGGCACTGGCCTTGGTGCCATTATGTTGATCAATGGCGCGTGGCTTGCCGGGGGCATTCATTCACCCCGATTGGCGTGGTTGCTGATCTTGCCCTTGACACCTTTTTATGTGATTAACCGCCGTGCGGGTGTCTTTTGGGCGCTGGCTGTGATGGCCATGCAATTGGTCATGGCGCTGTCGAATGACCAAGGGTGGGTGCCTGCGTTTGAAACAGGCAGAGAATACGTCTTCTCATCGCTCATGACCTACACCCTCGTGACTTGCGTGCTCATCGTGGTCCCTCTCATGTACGACCATATGTACCGCCAGGCGCTGGAGGCCAGCCGTAGCCATCAGCGCGAACTGGAAGAGCGGCGCGAAGAGCTGGAACACGCCTCGCAGATGCGCGAGCATTTCATTGCCAATGTCAGTCACGAACTGCGCACCCCGATGAATGCGATTTTGGGCTTCAATGCTTTGTTGCTGGCTCGGCTGGGTGACAAGCCCGAGGCACGCAAGGTCCTCAACCACACGCGGCAGTCGGCCGATCACTTGATGACGGTGATCAACGACATCCTGGACTATTCGCAATCGCAGGCGGGCCGACTGGTGATTCAGCCAGAAACCTTTGAGTTGCGCAAAACCGTGGAGCACGCCTTTGAGTTGTTTTTCCCCCGCGTCAAGAGCATGGACCTGGCCTATCGCATTGAGCTGGACCCGGCCTTGCCCCAGTGGGTGCACACTGACCGTCACCGCCTCATGCAGGTGCTGGTCAACTTGTTGGGCAACGCCCTCAAATTCACCCACCAGGGGCAGGTGGTGTTGCGTGTGGAGTGGCACAACCCCGGGGTGTTGTTTGCCGTGCAAGACACCGGCATCGGCATTGCCAAAGACCGGCAAGCGCAAATTTTCAACCGCTTCAGTCAGGCCAACGGGGACATCCAGGCACTGTATGGAGGCAACGGACTGGGCTTGGCGATCTCGCGCACCTTGGTGCGATTGCTGGGCGGGGACATCGGCTTTGAAAGTGAACCCGGTCAAGGCTCGCGGTTTTGGTTTCATTTGCCATTGACCGCATGCCCTGAGCCGCAACAGACACAGTCGGCAACCCGGATGGCGGTTCAGACCGCGCAATTGCCTTGGCGCTTTCTGATTGCCGATGACCACCCGGTCAACCGTTTGCTGGCCCGGCAAGTTCTGCAAAATGCTTGGCCGCAAAGCCACATTGTGGAAGTGTCGGATGGTCAACAAGCGGTCAACATGTTGCGCGAACAGCCGTTTGATCTGGTGTTGATGGATATGGTCATGCCCGTGATGGACGGCATTGTGGCCACCCAGACCATCAGGTCCCTGTTACCCGGCGCCGCACGGGATGTGTTGATTTTGGGTTTGACGGCCAACGTCAACCCGGTGGATCTGGATGCCTTCAGGCAAGAGGGGCTGGACGATGTGATGCTCAAGCCCTTTGAGCCTGATCTGTTGTGTGCCAAAGTGGAGCATTGGCTGCTCCAGCGAAATTGAGCGTTGCGGATGAAGACCCTGTTGAACCAGTTCAAAGTGGACGCCTTATTAGACGGCTTGCACGCGTATTCGAATGCTCAGCGGCGAGCCTGGTTTCTGCGCGCCTGTTTGCTGGCGCTGGTGGTCAGTTCCCTGGTGTTTTATGGGCTTTACCAGCCTGCGTATGACCACAACATCCATCTGCTGGCCGCAGTGCTTTATTTGGTCTTGTTGGGGGCTTTGCAGTGGGGGGCGTTTTATGTGCCCATTGCGCATCTGGGTTTTCTGATTTCCATCCTTCACATCGCTTTGGTGGCCGCCCTGAGTGGAGGCATCAACTCAGTCACCATGGTCTGGATGACGGTGGTGACCTTACCTGTCACCCTGCTACTGAGTCGGGTTGCGGCCATTTTCTGGGGGGCTGCAGCCCTGTTGGTCACCTGGCTCATTTTGGCACTGACCAACGCTGGTTTGGTGGGCAACATGGCGAACATGAGCAACGACATCATGGCGTGGGCGTTGGTGAACAAAGTGCTGGTCGCCTGCATGGCGATGGGGGTGGTTTGGCTGGCCGAGCGCATGCACAGTCAGCAGGTCAGGCAAATTGACAAGAGCAACCAGGCGCTGGAGGAAACCCACCATGCATTGCGCCAGGCTCAGGCCCACAAGGACGAATTCATTGCATCGGTGGGCCATGAACTGCGCACCCCCATGAACGCGATTTTGGGGCTCAACGGCATTTTGCGAAGCGAGTTGTCAGCCAAAGCCGAAGACGCCGAGATCGTTGACCACATCCGCCGGTCCACCGAACAGCTGCTGCGCGTGGTCAATGACATTCTGGACTTTTCACAACTGCAGGCCGGACAGCTGTCTTTGCGCGAAGACCGCTTTGATCTGAGTGAAACCGTGCAAAGCGTGCTGGACCTGTTTGCTGAAAAAGCCCAAACCAAAGGGCTGGAATTGCGGCTTGAAGACAGTCAGGTGGTCGGCATGTGGGTGCAAGGGGACCGCCAGCGTCTGATTCAGGTGCTCAAAAATCTGATCGACAACGCGGTCAAATTCACGGCACATGGACACGTTCGGGTGCGCGTTAAGAGCGTGGGCATGGGCGTGCTGTTTGAAGTGGAAGATTCGGGCATTGGCATTGCCGCCAACCGGCAGCAACAAGTGTTCAACCGTTTTGAGCATGCTGACTCACAAACCAACCGCCAATACGGAGGCACGGGCCTGGGCTTGTCGATTTGTGAGCGCCTGGTCAGTTTGCAAGGCGGTCACATCGGGGTCAGCAGTGTGCCGGGCCATGGCACCACGTTCTGGTTTGATTTGCCCCTGAGCATGACGGCGGCAGACGACCCTTCTGGCGTGCAGCGACTGGACAAGCTGATCGGGCGGCGTCTGCGTGTTTTGCTGGTCGACGACAACGCTGTGAACCTCTTGGTGGCCCGTCTGATGCTTCATAAATTTTTGCCCAAAGCCGAAATCACCGAAGCCAATGGTGGGGCGGTTGCGCTGGACTTGTTGCGTGAACAGACCTTTGATCTGGTGTTGATGGACATGATCATGCCCGACATCGATGGCGTTCAGGCCACCCGGATTTTGCGCAAAAACTTTCCGAAACCTGTGTGTGATGTGCCCGTGCTGGGTCTGACCGCGAGCACCAATCCGGTCGACCGCGATCTGTGTCTGGACGCGGGCATGGACGAAGTCCTGAACAAACCGCTGGACGAAGTGCAACTGGTGGCTCAGTTGTCCCGTTTGCCTTGGCCGGCCATGGTGGAGGCGAAGTCATGAAGCGCACGCCATTTGACAACTTGTTGGAGCGCATCACGCCCTATTTGCCTGTGCGCTTTCGTCAGGGCCGGCTGCCGTATTTGTTTTGCATCGTGGTCATCATGATCATCGCCATGTTGCTGATCGCGCTGGTCACGCCCTATGACAACGGCATACCGGTGCCACTGGGTTTTGCCATTGTTCTGGTGGGTCTGGTGGTGGCGTTCAGCTATGGCATGCCCATGCCCGTGGCGGTTCACATTGGTGTGATCGCTGGACTGACTCAAGTGACCTATGCCGGCTGGATGTCGGGCGGTATTTTTTCACCTCGCCTGGCTTGGTACACCCTGATCCCGCTCATTCCGTTTTATGCCATCAGCCGCCGGGCAGGCTTTTTCTGGCTGATGGTGGTGATGGCCTTGCTGGCGGGCATGTCGTATGCCACCTGGCACGGCTGGCTGCCGCCGCACCCCACGGTCGGTTTGGCACAGGTGAGGTCGTCTTTTGCCAGCAATGCGGTCACGATGCTCTTGATCTTGTCGGTGGTGTTTTTGTACGACGGCCTTTACCGCAAGGCCTACAACGAGCGGCTCAAGCGCCGTCAGGAGCTGGAAGACAGACGATTGGAACTGGAGCGCACCTCGGAGTTGCGAGAGCAGTTCATTGCCAATGTGAGCCATGAATTGCGCACGCCGATGAACGCGATTTTGGGCTTCAATGCCATGCTGATGGGGCGGGCGCAAAACAACCCGCAGGCCCTGAAAATCCTCAACCACACGCGCCAGTCGGCGGACCATCTGATGACGGTCATCAACGATGTGCTGGATTACTCCCAGCTGCAGGCCGGCAAGATCCGGGTGCAGTACGAAACCTTTGCGCTGCACGACACGGTCCAAAACGCCTTCAGCCTGTTCAACCCGCGCGTCAAAAGCATGCACCTGCAATACCACTGCGAGATCTGCGAAGGCGTGCCCGAGTGGGTGAACACCGACCGCCACCGCCTGATGCAGATCCTGGTCAACCTGCTGGGCAATGCCATCAAGTTCACGCACCAGGGCCATGTGACCTTGCGCGTCGCGGTGGTGCAACAAGACGACAGCCATGGCGATGCTTTGGGCCGGGCGAGCGGGGTGAAATTTACGGTACAAGACAGCGGCATCGGCATTGCCGAGCACCAGAAACCTCGGATCTTTCAGCGCTTTGCGCAGGCGGGCGATGACATCCAGTCGCGCTACGGTGGCACGGGCCTGGGCCTGTCGATCACCCAGCGCTTGGTCGAGTTGATGGGCGGAAAAATCGGCTTTGACAGCACCTGGGGCCAGGGCTCGACGTTTTGGTTCACTTTGCCACTGACGGCACAGACTGCACCACCCAAGCCTGTGGCCAGCGCCGATATTTACAAAAACACCAACCCGCAGCGGCTGAATTTTCTGGTGGTGGATGACCACCCCATCAACCGCTTACTGGTCAAAAAAGTGCTGACCAACCACTGGCCGCACAGCAAGGTGGTAGAAGCTGAAGAAGGCTTGCAGGCGATGGTGGCTGTTCAGAACGACCGTTTCGATGTGATCTTCATGGACATGGTGATGCCCAAGATGGACGGCATTGAAACCACCCAGGCCCTGCGCCGGGAACTCGATGCCGCCACCCGCAACACCCCTGTGTTGGGGCTGACTGCCAACGTCAACCCGCAAGACCTGGAGCGGTTCAAGGCCGCAGGCTTGGACGACGTCATGCTCAAACCATTTGAGCCTGCGCAGCTGTGCGCGCAAATTGAAGAATTGATTTTGAACCGACGCCCAGCTTGATGTCAGGCGGAGCGTTACCCCGCCACTCTGCGGGATAACACCGCCATCACATCGAGAAAATCTTCCCCGGATTCATGATGTTGTGCGGGTCCAGCGCCCGCTTGATGGTGCGCATCATGTCCACGGCGCCTTCGCCCGTTTCGGTGCGCAGAAAGTCCATCTTGTGTAGGCCAATGCCGTGCTCGCCGGTGCAGGTGCCGCCCAAGCGCAGGGCGCGGCTGACCAGTTGCTGGTTCAGCGCTTCGGCGGTGGCGCATTCCTCCGGGTTGTTGGGGTCGATCAAATAGCCAAAGTGGAAATTGCCGTCGCCCACATGGCCGACCAAAAAATAAGGGATGCCGCTGGCATCGGTTTCGGTCACGGAGTCCAACAAGCAGTCGGCCAGGCGGCTGATGGGCACGCAGGTGTCGGTGCTGATGGCGCGGCAGCCGGGCTTGCTTTGCACGGCGGCAAAGTAGGCGTTGTGCCGAGCTGTCCACAGGCGCGTGCGCTCTTCGGGTGTGGTGGCCCATTCAAAGGCGTTGCCACCAAATTCGCTGGCGATCTCTTGCACCGTCTCGGCTTGCTCTTTCACGCCCGCTGGCGAGCCGTGGAACTCCATCAGCAGCAGCGCCTCTTCACGCAGACCGAGCTTGGCATAGGCATTGACCATGCGCACGGTGTTGTGGTCGATCAGCTCCACGCGGGCAATCGGCACGCCCAGCTGTATGGTTTGGATCACGGTGTGCACCGCCGCCTCGATGCTCGGGAACGAGCAAATGGCGGCCGAGATGGCTTCGGGCAGGGGGTACAGCCGCACGGTGATTTCGGTCATCACACCCAGCGTGCCTTCGCTGCCCACCATCAGGCGCGTCAGGTCGTAACCGGCACTCGACTTTTTGGCACGGGTGCCTGTGCGGATGATTTCGCCCGACGAGGTCACCACTTCGAGCGCCAGCACGTTCTCGCGCATGGTGCCGTAGCGCACGGCGTTGGTGCCGCTGGCGCGTGTCGCGCTCATGCCGCCAATGGTCGCGTCCGCGCCGGGGTCGATCGGGAAGAACAGCCCGGTGGACTTGATCTCTTCGTTCAGCTGTTTGCGCGTCACCCCCGGCTGCACCGTCACCGTCAGGTCTTCGGCATTGATGGTCAGCACCTTGTTCATGCGTGTCAGGTCAATGCTGATGCCGCCTTGAACCGCCAGCAAATGGCCTTCGAGTGAAGAGCCCACGCCAAACGGGATGACCGGCACTTTGTGCTCGGCGCACAGCTTCACCGCATCGGCCACGTCTTGGGTGTTTTCGGCAAACACCACGGCAGCGGGGGGCGGCACATGGGTGAAGGCCGACTCGTCACGGCCATGCTGTTCGCGGATCACCAAGGCGGTGGAGCAGTTGTTGCCAAATCTGGCTTTAAGGGCCTCCAAAAAGGCTTCGGACACAGCGCGTTGCGCGACTTCGGGGGCCAGGTGGGCGGCGGCAATAGGGGCGTTCATGGGGGGCTCCTCGTGTTTCAGCCTGAAAGGGTGGCTTGTCTTGAGGAGGATTATGTCGTTAACGGGGTAGCTTTGTACTCTGCTGCGGTGTTTTGGACGTGGCCACCAATACCCCGCTTAATCCCTCTGACTGTTCAGTCGTTTTCAAAAGCGCGGCTCACGGCTTGTATTCTCCAGTCGGGAACTTGTGTCTTAGACGCTTCGTTCAGTAATTGCCGGGCCTTTGCGTTGTCTTTTTTGACCCCTTCACCGCGTTGGTACATGTTGGCCAAGTAAAGTTGGGCCAATGCGAACTTCTTTTCCGCCGCTCTTTGCAACCAATACAGCGCCTTTGCGTGGTTGGGTGGCAATTGGAAGTTTTTGTCTTTTTGGTAAAAAATAGACCCATCCCGGTACAAGACACCCAAAGAAGTCATGTCGATCACATTGCCGTTTTCGGCACGTTTGAGCCACGGGGGAATATCTTCCAGCTTGCTGTCGTGTTCTCGGGAATACATGTAATCACTCAGCTTGCCCCACTCATAAGCATCCAAATTCAGATGCCAGTCGGGTGGTTGATCTGGCTCCGCACTTTTCCACCACTCGTAGTTGTCCAGATCCATCCCTTGAAATGGGGACCGCCAGTAGGGCTCTAAGCCAAGTTGTTCAAGCCCTTTGTGTTCGTTGCTATTTTTGGGGGATGATGCTTTTGGCGTCGATGGCAAAAAGTAAATGGATTCGATGATCGAGGATTCATACCAAGGAATTTGATCGTCACGGGTCTTGTCCCGCACCAGCGCATTGACCTTTTTAAAAACCTCCTCCACCGTCAATCCGGTCTCCAATAAGGTGTTGGCCAGAGCAGCCGTGTAGACGCTGTTGTTGTTTTTTCCGTCGGCGGCCAGTTGACCTGGCTGGGTTGAATAAGCCAACAAAGTGCCCCGAGGGGCGCGTGTTTTTGCCAATCCGATCGGCCCCGTGCTGCGGTAACGCACGGGCGCGGCAGGCTGAAAAGGATTGTCTCTGCAGGCGTCCAGGATCACGATATTGACGGCAGATGGCGCAGCAGAAACTTCGTCCAGCAAACGCCGCAAAGGGTAAGCGCTCAGTTGGACGTTTTGCTCGCTGCTCAGTTGTATGTCGGTGGGCATCAAATAACTGGCACCACCAATTTGCACGCCATGACCGGCATAGAACACTAGTGATGTGGCACCCGTAGGTAAGGAGGCCGCAAAGGCGGATACGCGTTTGCCCATCTCTGCGCGAGACAAATCCAAGTGCGTCTGCACTTCAAACCCCAGTTTGAGTAATGTCTGGCTCATCAACTGGGCATCATGGGCCGGATTTTTCAGACGGCGATTGACCCCTTGGTATTGGCTGTTTCCGATGACGAGTGCCAGTTTTCGGGGTGATGCTGTGCGCGACTCGGCACGCGACTGGGGCGCTGTTTCTTGCGTCAGTGCGGGAAAAGAAAACCAGGCAAGAAACAGCCAGAGGGCAATGATTTGGAGTCTTTTCAAGGCGGACATGGCTCGGTCAGGGCTGATGTGCTGGCGGGGAGTGCCAGTTCGATGACGGGACTGTTGCGCAACAGGCTCAGGGTCTCCGTCATGGATGCACCTTTGTTTATGCGCACCCACACTTCGCCATCTTGGTTGGGTCCATTGACCAATTGCAATTGAAGTTTGCGCAGCAGTTGCGCCAGTTCTCCCCATTGCATTGAGGGCGACAGGGAGATGCGAATGTCTTGTGCTCCGGCGCAATCTCGGCGCTCTCCCCGATGCATTGCTGTGTTGGAGGCGGTGTGTGTGGGGGGGTTAACGTTCGGCACAAAAATGCCCGCGCCTGTGACCAACAGACCACCGAGCAACATGCCCAACAAGCCCGTGAGCCAAGGATGCGTCAGTACGTTGCGTGAGTTCTGTTGCGTGACCGGTTGCGCTTGAACGACGGCATCAGGCCATGCAAGTTCACGTTGTAGAAGTGCCAAGCGAACCGACTCCGGTACATCCGAGCAAAGGCTTTGGCTAGCAATGCGTTCATGTCGAGCTTGATCCACATCCGTTTGCCATTGCGGATGTTGCACAAGCCACGCCGCCATCCAGGCGTGTTCGTCGGTGGGCAAACTGCCATTGACGTAAAACGGCAAATTTTCGGCAAAACGTTGTTCGTCTGTTTGGGGTGAGTTCATGCCGTGACGCCTCCTTGCCAGCGCTCAATGCAACGTCGCATGTTTTGTCGTGCATTGAACAGCCTTGATTTCACCGTTCCCGTGGGACATTGTTGTTCTGTCGCGATGTCCTCCACACTGGCGTCAATGTAGTACGCCAAATACAGCGCTTGTTTTTGTTCTACCGGCAACTGATCCCGGCAATGGTCCAGCGCCAAGCTCTGTTCGTGGCCTAGAGCCTGAGTGACCATGTCATCAGACGTATCGCTCACCGAACAGTAGGTGTTTTCGTCGACAGACTCGGTCCGAACTGACCGCCCTCGTTGACGCATCCTGTCAAACACCTTGTTCTTGGCAATTCCCAACAGCCAGGTTGAAAACCGGGCATGGCCTTGGTAAGCCATGGAATTCTTGGCCAAAGTCAAAAAAACATCGTTGGTGATTTCTTCGGCGTCAGCGCGATCGGCATGCATGTGGAGCACAAAGGCAAATACGCGGTCGTGGTAGTGCCGGTACACCCGCTCAAATGCCTTGAAATCCCGTTGCTCTATTTGATCCAGCAAATGTTGCAAGGTGGTTTGAGGCAGTTCGGTCATGACATTGGGCGGGGGGCTGAATGCGGTGATTCTAAAAGAGCTTAAAAAATAAAGTGAACCAAAGTATTTTTACAACGACCAAAGAGAGTTATTAACAACTTTCAGAGGAAGACAACATGCAACGCATCAATGTACTGACCACTTTGGGCTTCTTGGTTTTGGCGACGGTAACGAATGCCCAGACCTCCCAGGTTTGGTCATCACCGCTTGTTGAAGGCAAGTGCGCCAACGGCGAAAGCTACAAATTGCAGTCATACCGACAAGACCAAGGGGGTCAGCCAGTGAATGGCTATGCCTATGAAGGTCCGCTGGGCCAAGGCACGGTTTTGTCGAGTTTGACCCTTGATCAAGCGAAACGGCATGTTTGCAAAGATCCCGGCGTGGGTCGTTGGTTGACCGACGACGGGGACGATCAGTGACTTGGGCCCTCGGCTTCATGCGATGTGCGATGTACCCATGAGTCAACGAATTCGCCATTTGGCTTGTTCAAGCCATTCAAATGTCTTGTTTGTAGTACTTTGTTGGTGTTTTATGGTGCTATATTGCCCAAAATATTTGCCCTCAGACGCCATTTTTTTAAAACGCATGTCAGAAAGCCCAACGCCATCCAAGGTCGGTCTGTACGAAAAGTTCAGAAGCTTCACGGCCAAGCACTTGGCCCCCATCAACACCTTGCTGCTGTTGGGGGCCACTTTCGGTGGTGGCCAGCTGCTGGATCGACTGGGTTTGTTACCTGTTCGCACACCTGTTGAGCAGCAAAGACCCGTTGCCCAGCCGGGTGCAGTGGCCAACACGGCTTCACTGCCGCCATCGCCATCTTTGACGCCGATGCCTGTGGTCACTGACAGTCGACCGCCAGCGCCCGTGCGTCAACAAAAGCCAACAGCCGCTGCGCAAACAAGCAACAACGAACTACAGACTTTGAGCAAGCAACTCGACGACGAGCGGCTCAAACATGCCAACGCTATTTTGGATGCCACCCTCAAATGACACACCTTCATTCATTCTCTTTGACCACGCGCCACGGTTTGCTTGTGGGGAAAAAACTGACCATTCTTTGCCTCGCTGGCTGGCTTGTGGGTTGTGAAAGCATTCCTAAAAGCCTTGAGTCCATCGATCAAAAGACAGTCAGCACCGTGGCGGGCGCTACGCTGGGTTGTGCGGGGGGTGTCTTGATGGCGCAAATCGTTGGCGGTGATCGCTTGACCGCATGTGTGGTCGGCGCTGCCGCAGGGGGCCTTTTGGGCTTTGAGCGAGCCAGGCGGCAAGAGCTGGAAGACGCGGCGGCATCTCGCCAAGAAATCATCGCCACCATCGCGCCCATTGCAAATACCAAAGGCGTGCTCGTCGGTGAGGTGAAAACGCAAGACGTCAGCATGAAAACCGACGACGGCAAGGAAACCAAAAATTTCAAAGCGTTTGATTCCTTGACCGTCGAATTGCCAATGACCACTAAAAATCGGCCTGAGCATGCCGCCGCCGTCGAAAAGCTGCGAAAGCTGGCTGAAAAGATGGCCGATGAGCGTGGTTCAGCAGACATCATTTTGGCCGTGCGCCCAGAAGAAGCCAAAGCTCGCAAGATGAGCCTGACCCCCGACGTCATCACCACCGCCAAGGGAAAACAAATCACCTTCGTGCGGAAAGTCGACGCTAGCGTGCCCAAGGGTGTTGAGCGGGTGACCGTGCAAGCCGGGCCCGTGCCCACAGAGAACAAAACGGGATAAAGAACGGCGAACCATCGCCATCGCTTCTTCAGTCAGTCAGATTTTTGAATCAAAAGGACCCTTCATGACAGCGGCATACAACAACACCTCGCCACAGAATGCATCGGCGGATCTGCGTAACAACCTGAGCCAGTCGAGCTCACTGCTTGGGGCCCTTGATGCGGTGACGCAATGGCGTCCTTTTTCTGTGCTGGCACTCACATTTTTGGCGTGTGCGGTGATCTCCGCCGCATTCGGTGGATTGACCATGTCATTGCTCGGATCTTCCAATGGGATGGCTGCAATCGTTGGATTTTTGGGCATGTTGATCACCTTCAGTATCGGCTTGGTTGGCGTGAACGCAGCTGGAATACTCGTCAGTGATGGTGTTTGGGGGCGTACTCAGCGCAGCATTTCGCAGGCTGTGCTTGTCTCACTGTTCACCAGCCACCGCTTGTTGCTGGTCTTGTTGTTTGAAGGGCTCCTCTTCTTGGCGTATTTGCTGGCTCTAGGCGTCTTGCTTATGGTTTGCAAAATTCCAGGCATTGGTCCGTTGTTGTTTGCCATCGTTTACCCTCTTGGCGCACTTTTGTCGGGCGTGATGTTGTTTGGTCTGTTGTATGTGGCGATTCCCTTGGCTGCCCCGGCCATTTGGAGTGGTTCGACGGCCACATCGGCACTGGTCATGCTCAAGGAAATTGCACGCCACCGATTGATCATGGCGGTGGTCATGAGCTTGATGCTTGGACTGTTGATGGTGGTGGTGAGCGGCATTGTGATGGGCATTGTCGGCAGTGGCGTTGGCATCACACTGGGCATGTCTGCGGGCATCGTTGGCGTATCGATGGACTTTGGCAGCTTCATGAGCATGATGGGCGGCTCTGGCGGTAGCGGGTATGTGTGGGCACTGGGCTTGGGCTCCACGATCTTGTTTTTGGTTGCAGCGATCCCCGTTTTTCTCGTGGGCATGAAAGGCGCAGCCATCATTCATCACACGGCCATCGCGGGCTTGTCTCTCCGTGAAGCCGAAGACAAAGTCAACCAGCAACTGCAGGCTGCGAAAGAGCGTGCGCAAGAAATCAAAACACAGGTTGCTGCTTCTGCTGCCACGGCTGCCGCATCGGCGCAACAAGCCACCTCAAAAGAGGTCCCCCCGACGCTGACCTGCCCCATTTGCTTTACCGCCGTCACAGATGCCGACGTGTTTTGTGGCGGTTGCGGCCACAAACTCAAGTAAGGGGAAAGGCATGGCTTTCTGTACCCAGTGTGGACATTCAAACCCTGACGACGGACGCTTTTGTGAGACTTGCGGCCACCCGATGGTCAAGCCCGTGGCAGTGTCCAGCCCGCATGGTGCGACACAAGCTGCACCATCGATAGGCATGCTAGCTCGACGCCAAATGTCCCGAATAGTGGGTGTTGCAGTGCTGGTGATCGCGGCAATGGCCGGTGCGGCCTATGTGTTGATGCCAGAAAGCGCATCCAAAACCAATTTTGCCAATGCCATCAACCGAGAGTTGCTAAAGCAACCCACACTGTTCAGTGAAGACTACTGTCTGAAGAATTTTGCCTATGACCTCACTTCCGTGCATGTGAATCCTTACAACACAGGGACGGAGCGGTGGCTGAACTATTTGTCCAGCGCAGGCCTCTACAGCGGTCCCGAATCCGTCCGCAATGGCCAAGGATTCTTCAGCGAAGTGCTTTTGAAATACGAAAGAACGCCAGAGTCGGCCAAGTTCATTCGCGGCAAAGCCTTGTGTTTTGCAGACGGGCTTGAACTCAAATCAGTCAATGAATTTACGCCTTCAGAGAAAGTGGGTGAGCAGGAATTTTCAACGGCTTCTGTGACCTTCGCACTCAAAAACCCGGCCCCCTGGACGCAGACCAATGATTGGAAAACGCTGCAACCTCAGCATGTAGGTGATGTTGAAAGACAGGTCACTTTGGTGTTGAAAGAGGGCAAATGGCAGGTTGCGACAGATGCCAGCTTTGCAGCCGCTCAAAAACAGCAGGTCTCCAAATCGTCGGTCACTGAAAAGAGCGGGTCAATGACAGGGTGGTTTTCCAAATTGTGGAGTTGGGGAAATACCAATCCGTTGATTGGCAAATGGAAACCTGATCTGCCAGGCTTTGACGCCATGGCTTTTGAATTTTCTGCGGACACGATGCAAAACAATGGGGTCAAGGTCAAAGTTCGTTACGAGGTCAAGGACGGACAGGTCACCGTGTACCCCGAAGGCAGTCCGATGGGGACAGTTTTCCGCCTCATCGACGCGAACACGATGGTCCTTGATACCCCGTTAGCCAATATCAAGCTCTTGCGTGTTCGATAAGGCAGATGTCTGAATCGGTCTTTCAATTTTCCCAATTTTGTCTGTGTTGAAGAAGGTCGCCCCATGAAATGTTTTGCTTGCCAAACCGATAACCGCGATGGTGCCAAGTTTTGTATTGGCTGTGGTGCCGGTTTCAGTCCTGCCGTCATTTGCCCTTCTTGTGATACACCTTCCAGCACGGGTAAGTTTTGTGTGAAATGTGGACATCAATTCACCAGCTTGGTGAAACCCGAAGACAAAGCTGAGGCCGTGCCATCGCCAACGCCAACGCCAACGCCAACGCCAACGAGCAATCCGCCAGTCCTGACGCCTGCCCCCGAGCCGCAGCCAGCTCCAGCTCCAGCTCCAGCTCCAGCTCCAGCTCCAGCTCCAGCCCCAGCCCCGGCTCCGGCTCGGGCTCCGGCTCCAGCTCCAGTTAGTCCCGTGGAAGCAGCGCCTGCGCGTAAATTGCCGTGGTTGGCGATCGGT
>JAGNVG010000066.1 GCA_017986605.1 Limnohabitans sp. | reverse complement strand
GCGCCGCAACCGTAGTGCAGGGTGTGGCTCAACACGTGGATCTTGGCATCGCGCCAATCGACCATCTGGCCATCCATCCAGATTTTGCCGTCACGGTCTGACATCGAAGGAATGACAACGCTCATGGAAGAGTCCTTTAAAGAGGGGGCAATAAACAATGCTATCGCGCATTTTAAGGCTTGGTGCAGGCCAGAGCGGCCGTGCTCTGGGCTGCGCGCCGAACCATTTTCAGGTGGGCGAGCTTGGGGCCTCAGCCCATTCGCTTTCGCTGTTTGCTGGCGTACTGGGGCGCTCCAATGTCCAATCGCTCAACTTGCCGCCCACAAAAGTGCAGGTCACCTGTGACTGGCCCGCATCGGTCCAGCGATAGACCTCAGGCTGTGTGTCTTTCTCCGACAGCAATTGACCCAATGCTCGGGTCATGGCGATCACATGCATCAAGGTCGCTCCTTTTTGGAGTTTGGCGTTGAGCATCACGGCGCTGGACACATGGCCGATCGGGCGATTGGCCGCCTTTTTAAGTATCGTCACCATGCGGGTGAAATGCAGCAAGATCCACATGACCACACCACCAATTGCCAAGGCAATCCCCGCCCATTGAAAGGCTTGCCAAGCACCTACAGTGAAAATGATGATGGCTGCAGGAGCCAGTAGTTTGTTGAAATTCATGGGGGCAGATTGTGCCTTGTTGTTGGGGCATGGCATTGGGGCCGCAGGGTGACGGACTGTTCATCAAGTCAGATGGCTGAGACGATTTCAGAGTTTTTTCATGTAGGTATCGCAAACTGACGTTTAAATCGTTGCAAAAGAAGACCTCATGCTTAATTTTGAAAAAGTTTTACGCGTATCGGTGGTGACGTTGTCTATTGGCATATTGGGAGGGTGTGGCGGCAGTGCAGGGGGAGATACCGGCACTTCACCGGTCGGCCTGAAGGTGGCCACATTCATTGACTCGGCGGTCTCGGGTGTTGATTTTGATGGCCCCAATTACAGCGGCACCACTGACGGCAACGGCAATTTTTACTACCGTGCAGGGGACCACGTCACGCTCAAAATCGGCGATTTGGTGCTGGGTCGTGTCGTTCCCACGGGTGATAAGGTCACGCCGATTGATTTGGTTCCGGGGGCCAACTCCAGTGCTGACCCTCGCGTGGTGCGCATCTTGCGAACTCTGCAATCCTTGGACAGCGATGGCGATCCAGAAACCAACGCCATCACGATCACCGCTGAATCACGTCGCCGTTTGCGAATCGGATCGCCCCTTGATCTTTCCAGTGCAACGACCACCGACAACGATGTTTCTGGCCGACTCCCACAGGGCTTCACACGCAGTGAAGCCGAAGCCAAGTTGCACTTCGAGCGTCATCGCGGCGACGCATCTCGTGCCTCACGTGGCTATGGTGGCAAAACAGTCGTCACCCAAGCCGCCAACACCATGGGGCGCTTGCTGGCCTCCAACTGTTTCCAGTGCCACGGCACGGGCGGCTATGGCGGGTTTGATCGCATTCGCGGCGGCGAAGCCGATGAGGTGCTGGAGTACCTCACCCAATCAGGCCCAAGCAACATCATGGCTGCACATGCACAGGGATACACCCGAGCACAGCTGCTGACCATCATTCAATACCTGCAGCAATGAGGACGCCAACCATGAACATCCCTCTCACACCAATCACTCGTCGCAACTGGGTTTTGACGGCTTTAGGCCTGAGCGCGGCAAGCTTGTTGCCTTGGATGGCCCATGCGGACAATGACGGCGCAGAAGACTTCGACCATGAGGTGAACTCCAACGTGTCCTTGGCTTTGGCGCAAACGGACATTTCTGGCCATGTGGTTGTGATTGGTGGCGGCATGGCTGGCGCAGCTGCGGCAAAATATTTGCGCCTCTGGGGTGGTGCTCAGCTGCATGTGACTTTGGTCGACACCGATGCCAGCTACACCTCCAACATCATGAGCAACTTGGTGCTGACGCAACAACGAACCATGGCCTCGTTGGATTACAAACGCGATGTGCTGGCGTCCTCCTATGGCGTGAGCTTGGTGCAAGACCGCGTGGTCAACTTGGACACGGTCAATAAACAAGTGTTGCTGGCCAATGGCGCACCACTGTCTTATGACCGTGTGGTGGTGGCACCCGGCGTTGAATTCATGGCGGCCTATGGCCTGAGCGTGAGCGACTACGACACCAAAACCCCTCACGCTTGGCGTGCGGGCGCACAAACCGCTTTGTTGGCCAACCAGATTGCGGACATGGCCAACGGCGACACGTTTGTGATGACGATTCCTTTAGCGCCTTACCGTTGCCCACCTGGCCCATACGAGCGGGCGTGTGTGGTGGCTGACTTACTCAAGCGCACAGGCCGCAGCAACTGCCGCGTGGTCGTCTTGGATGAAAACGCCAACATTCAGGCGGAGAGCGGCACTTTTCAAAATGCTTTTGACTTCGTGCACGCAGGTGTCATCTCTTACCAAAGCAATGCACGCCATATCCAGATCAACCCCGACACCAAGGTGGTGACCTATGCCATTGGCAGCGGGGCCACACAAACCATCAACGCCCGGGTCGTCAATCCGATCCCTGCTCACCGTGCGGCAGGCATTGGCGCAGGCAACTTGGACACGAACGACACTTCGGGTTGGTTTGCTGCAGCGGGGCTCAACAACGGCAATGGGCGTTGGGCTGTGGTCAACCCACTGAGCTATGAATCCACCGCAGCATCGGGCGTGCATGTGATTGGCGATGCCGCTCAATGCGGCTTACCCAAAGCTGGGCATGTGGGTAACCAAGAAGCCAAGATTTGCGCGGACGCTATTGTCCGCCTGCTTGGCGGTGGCTCGCCTGATGCTGCGCCCGTGGCGAACTCGGCCTGCTACTCGCCCATCACCTCTAACACCGCATCTTGGCTCACCGCTGTGTACCAATACGACGCCTCGCTGGGGCAAATGAAAGTGGCCAGCAATGGGGGGCAAACTTCAGGCGGTGCAGCGGTGGAGTCGGCCAGCATTTCATCGCGCAATTACACGCAAATGGGCGTGTGGTTCAACACCTTGATGAAAGACACTTTCGCCTGAGTAGGGCTCGCCTCAGTCCAGTCCTCGCACCACTTGCATGGCTTCTTCGATGCGCTCGACTGGGTAGATGGTCAGGCCCTCAAAGGCCTTGTCGTTTTTCTTTGGCGCATTCGCCTTGGGCACCACGGCCACCTTGAAACCCAGTTTTGCCGCTTCTTTGAGTCGGTCTTGCCCGCGTGGAGCGGGGCGCACTTCTCCGGCCAGGCCCACTTCACCAAAGGCGATGAAGCCTTTGGGCAGAGGTTTGCCACGCAGGCTGCTCGTGATGGCCAGCATCACGGCCAGATCTGCAGCAGGCTCACTGATGCGCACACCGCCCACCGCGTTCACAAACACGTCCTGGTCCATGCAGGCCACGCCCGCATGGCGGTGCAGCACCGCCAGCAGCATGGCCAGTCGGTCGCGGTCCAGGCCCACGCTCAGGCGGCGCGGGCTGGGGCCACCACTGTCCACCAGGGCCTGAATCTCGACCAGCAGCGGACGCGTGCCTTCGAGCGTGACCATCACGCAGCTGCCCGGTACGGGCTCGCTGTGTTGACTCAAAAAGATGGCGCTGGGGTTACTCACGCCTTTGAGACCTTTTTCAGTCATGGCGAAAACGCCAATCTCGTTGACGGCTCCGAAGCGGTTTTTGATGGCGCGGATCAGACGGAAGTTGGAGTGGGTGTCGCCTTCAAAGTAGAGCACGGTGTCCACCATGTGTTCCAGTACACGGGGACCTGCCAGTGCGCCTTCTTTGGTGACATGGCCGACCAGCACAATGGTGGTGCCGGTTGATTTGGCGGTGCGTGTCAGGTGTGCGGCACATTCGCGCACCTGGGCGACCGAGCCTGGTGCCGAGGTCAATTGATCCGAGTACACCGTCTGGATCGAGTCGATGATGGCGATGCCGGGCTGGCGCGCTTGCAAGGTGTGCAGAATTTTTTCAAGCTGAATTTCAGGCAACACGGGCACCTGTGAGTCGGGCAGACCCAGTCTGCGCGAACGCATGGCCACTTGTGCGCCACTTTCTTCACCGGTGACATACAGGGTGTTCATGCCGCTGCGCTGCAGTGCGTCCACCGCTTGCAGCAGCAAGGTGGATTTGCCGATGCCCGGATCGCCACCGATCAGCACAACACCACCTTCGACCATGCCACCGCCCAGCACGCGGTCCAGCTCGTCAATGCCGGTGGGGTGGCGCTCGAAGTCGGCCGCTTCAATCTGGGCCAGTGGCAGCACGTCTGAAGTCGGGGCCAGCGATGCGTGGACCGAACCAAAGCGGTTTTTACCGCCTGCAGGTTCGGCAGAGGCTTCGATCAGGGTGTTCCAGGCATTGCAGCTGGGGCATTTGCCCATCCAGCGTGCGCTGGTGCCGCCGCATTCGGTGCAGGTGAAAATGGATTTGTCTTTGGCCATAAGACGCAAGTGTGCCTGAGGCCGGGGCTCAGACGGCGAGCCAGGCCTGCAAAAAATCGTGGGTGATGTGCGCTGCCCCAGCGGCTTGGCAGTGGCGGGCATTTTGCCCCGCCCAAAGTGGCGTGAAATCGACACAACCCTTTGCTTCGCTGGCGACACGAAGTGGGGTCATGTCTGCCGTGGCCAGTGGAAAAGCCGGAGCTTGGGGGTGCATCGCCCCCAACTCGCGCATGGCGCGGTTCACGATGCCTCGTGCCGGACGCCCCGTGAACAAGTTGGTCAGCGCCGTGTGTTGAGCCGCGCTGGACTGTAAGGCGGCCCGGTGCAGCGCACTGGTGGCCGCCTCGTGGCTGCACAGGTAAGCGGTGCCCATTTGCACGGCGGCTGCCCCCAGCGTTTTGGCAGTCGCCACGTCGGATGATGTGGCGATGCCGCCAGCCGCAATCACCGGCACTTGCACGGCTTGCACAATTTGCGGCAGCAGGGCGAAGGTGCCGATTTGGGTGCTCAGGTCCTTGCTGAGGAACATGCCGCGGTGCCCGCCCGCTTCCAGCCCCTGCGCAATGATGGCGTCCACACCATGGGCTTGCAGCCACACGGCTTCGGACACCGTGGTGGCCGACGACAGCACCAGACTGCCCCAGCTTTTGACGCGCGCCAGCAAGTCTGCCGCTGGCAGGCCAAAGTGAAAACTCACGACGGGTGGACGAAAGGTTTCCAGCACATCCGCTGCTTCGTGGTTGAAGGGCACGCGTGTGGCCCCGATGGGGGTGTTGGCCGGGGGCAGTTGCAGGGCTTTGTAATAAGGGGTCAGTGTTTGGCGCCAAGCCGCCATCACCGATGCATCGGGTGTGGGCAAGGTGTGGCAAAAAAAGTTGACGTTGTAAGGACGCTGGGTGGCTTGCGTCAAGGCGTTCAGCTCGCGCTCCAATTCGGTTGGGCTGAGCATGGCGGCTGGCAGTGAGCCCAGGCCACCGGCTTCGCAGACTGTGGCCGCAAGCCGGTGGTTTTGCGCCCCGGCCATGGGCGCTTGCACGACCCTGGGCAGGGTGTCGGGCCATGGTGTGACTGTGTTCATGTTGAAGGCGCAGTATCAGGGTTGAGGGCGTAGCTGCTGGATCAGTTGGACCATGTCGGTCAGCATCTTGCTCTTGGCCGAGGGCTCGGAGCCTGTCCAAGAGAAGGTGGTGTTGTCGGTGCCATAGGTCAGCATTTTGCGGTCGATGGGGCCTTGCAAAATGCCATGGGCCGCGTTCTCGTAGAACCAGATGTCGATGTCCGCGCCTTGTGCTTTGAGTCGATTCATCCAGTCGATGGGTTTTTCGGTGAGACCTGTCGGGTTTTGTCGCCCGTTGCATTGTTGGGCATTGCCTAGAGGTGTTTCGGGGCTAGGCATGCGGTTGACTCGGCAACTGTCTTGTCGTTGCCACATCCAGTCTTCTTGGTGTTTGCCACCGTAGTTGTCGAGTTTGCCAAACACCAGCTTGACGGGGACCGCGACGGTGTCGGGCAAGCCGATGCCCATGCCCGGTAAACCTTCTGCGATGACGGCTTTGACGTGGTCGTGGCTGACCACACTGGCCAGATTGGCGACCACAGCAGCGCCGTTGGAGACGCCTTGCAAAAAGACCGCACTTGTGTCCACTTTGTCCGATTGGGTCAGGGCCCATTCGTAGGCCCCTTTGGTCGCTTTGTAAATCATGCGTTGACGCGATTCATTGGTCGCTTGCGAACCCCAGAATGGGTAGCCTTGGTAAAAGCCGTTCAGTTGGTAGGCGTCAAAAACCAAAGTCGCGATGTCATGTTTTTGCAGCGCCGCGACCAGGTTCATTTCCAGCATACCCAGTCCACCACCGCCGTGCGCGATGATGACCAAAGCAGGCTTGACGGGCAATGGGCTGCCGTTCCAGCGGCTGGGGACTTTGAATTGAACCGACTTGTGACACGGATCAAAAGTGGCGAGTGGGCCGGAGACCGTGTGAAACCGCGGCCGTATGGTCACGATTTGAGCCACATCGGTGGGAGCCGGTTGGCAATGGTTGGGTGTTTGTGCCCCAGCCCAATGCGTTGTGAAACACAGGAAAAGACTGGCGGCCTTGGAAAACCATCCGTTGCAGTTGAGGTTCATCTCGCGTGGGTGTGGGCTGTTTCGACAGCCTCACATGTTACGCGGGTGCAAGCCCTGGCCCTTTTTGTGGCCTTAAGTGATCTGGGTGTCGCGCCCGTGATCTGGCAACAGTCTTTCCATTTCGCTCTTCAGTGTTTCCAGTGAAATCGGCTTGGAGACATAGCCGTTCATGCCGCAGGCGATATAGCTCTCCCGGTCTCCCTTCAAAGCATTGGCTGTCACGGCAATGATGGAGGTGGGTTGGGCTTGGTGCTTCGCTTCGTGCTCGCGGATGAGGCGAGTCGCTTCGATGCCACCCATCTCGGGCATCTGGATGTCCATCAAGACCACATCGAACGTGTTGTTTGTGAAGGCCTCAACTGCCTCCAGTCCGTTGTTGGCCAGCGTGACGGCGTAGCCCATGCGGTTGAGCAAAATGGTTTGCAGCGTTTGGTTGATGAACGTGTCTTCGGCCAGCAAGGCTTTGCGCTGATGCGCCGGCACAAGCGCATCCGGTTCGTTTGTCGCGGTGGGGGCCGGCGTGCAGGGCGAGAGTTGGCGATTGAATGCCGCAATCAGTTCTTGCGGGTCGACCGGCTTGATCAGGAAGTCCTGAATGTTCATCGCCTGAAGTTCTTCGGGACTGATTTGCTCACTCAAGGCCCCCATCATGACAATGGTCAATTCGCTGCAGTGGCGCATCTGGCGCAATTGCGTTGCCAGCGCATAGCCATCAATGTCGGGCATGTTGACGTCAATCAGCGCGTAATGTGCCTGTTTGAGCTGAGGGTGATGCAGCGCATGGGCCGCACTCTCGCAGGCCAGAGTTTGCAAACCTGCACCCGACAGACGTTGTGTCAGGATGACACGGCTGCTGGCGTTGTCATCGACCACCAGCACGCGTTGTCCTGCCAGTTGTGGATGGAGGCCGTGTTCCAGTGTGGCCTGTTGGTGGGCACGTTGCAGACGGGTGGTGAAGCTGAATGTGCTGCCTTGCCCCAGCTGGCTTTCGACATGAATGTCGCCGCCCATCATCCGCACCAGACTGCGGCTGATGGCCAGGCCAAGTCCCGATCCGCCAAAACGGCGCGCTGTGCTGGAGTCGGCTTGGGTGAAAACATCAAAGATCAGGTTTTGCTTGTCTTGTGGAATGCCGATGCCGGTATCCCTGATCTGGAAATTCAACCAAATGTCTTGGTTGTTGGGCGGAGAGGCCATGCAGCTGACGGTGAGCATGACCTCGCCTTGGGCCGTGAACTTGATGGCATTGCCTAACAAGTTGGTGATGACTTGTTGCAAACGGACAGGGTCGCCGACCACCAAGTCGGGCACATCGGTGGCGACATCACAGACCATTTCAAGGCTCTTTTCTGAAGCCCGCAAGGACAGCGCGCGCGTCGATTGCCGGATCAGACCCTGCAATGAAAATTCATGCGGATCTAAGTGCAGCTTTTGCGCTTCAATTTTGGAAAAATCCAAAATGTCATTGATGACGGCCACCAGCGATTTGGCCGATGCAGAGACCATGTCCAGGTAACTGCGCTGCTCGGTGGTCATGCGAGTTTGCAGGCACAGCTCGGTCATGCCCAAGAT
The DNA here is from genome assembly GCA_017986605.1 of Limnohabitans sp. Lineage (GTDB taxonomy): Bacteria > Pseudomonadota > Gammaproteobacteria > Burkholderiales > Burkholderiaceae_C > Limnohabitans_A. The sequence goes on along the minus strand of JAGNVG010000066.1, from coordinate 5,505 downwards.
GCCGTTCATGGGCGTGCGGATCTCGTGGCTCATGTTCGCCAGAAAATGGCTCTTGGAGGCGTTGGCTGCTTGCGCGGCATCGCGAGCCAGAGCCAATTCTCGTTCGACCCGTATGCGTGCCTCGACAAACTCGTTGAAAGCGTGTGCAACGGTCTGGATCTCAGGGCCACCTAATTCGGCGATCGGCGCAGTTTTGCCACCTTCGCGCATTCGACCCGCTGTATCGTGCATGGCTTGAGCGAGTTGCCCCAAGGGGCTGATGAGCTTTGACACAAATCCCCACATCAAGGGGATGAGGGTCAGCATCAATGCCAGCGTGATGGTCGTCATCTTGGTGTACAGGTCGGAAATAGGCGCAAAGGCCTCTGCCGATGGAATCACAGAAGCGATGATCCAATCTGTGGTTTTGAGTCGTTTGAATGTGAAAAGGCCTTGCAGGCCTCGTGTGGTGGTGCCTTCCTGTGTGCCTTCAAAGCCGGTCATCGCATTTTCAAATGGGATGTTGGGGCTGTTTTCAGGCACCTTTTTGAGGATCAGACTGGGGTCTGGGTGCGCAATGCGCACGCGGTCTTGGGTGACCAGGTAGTAATAGCCGTTCTGACCATTTTTTCGGTTGGCGATGGAGCCCAGCAGATTGGGCTTGTAGAGATTGAGAACCCCACCCAATATGCCAACCAGCTTCTCATCTTTATCGAAAATGGGGGCTGCCACCACCACAATGGGTTGTTGCGTCGCGCGGCCCAAAATGGGCTTGGAGATCACCGGTCCGTGGTTCTTGATCACGCCCTGGATGTAGTCACGGGAGGACATGTCCAAGGTGCGTCTTCCAGGCTTGATGGGCCAATCCACCAGCAAAACCCCCTTGGCATCAAAAATATAAAGATCGTCATAAACCGTGAGCAAGGCATGCTCACGTTTGAGCAATAGCTCCAGTTTGCTCAAGTCTTGCAGCGGGGCTTCGGGCAAATGTTGGGCCACTTCGGACAGCATGTCCATGCTGTCTTGCAACCTTTCATCCAGGTTGCTGGCAAAACTGGTGAGTTGTCGAAATTCGTGCGTCTCGATTCGCTGAACAATGTCGCTGCGCAAGACGTAAAACTGCAAGCCCAATTGCACCAATAAGAGCAGGAGACCCATGGCCATGACGCTCAAAGACAGTTGCAGTTTGATGCTGAGCTTTTTCATGAAGGATCAAAGAAGGACCTGTGGGCGATCAAAGGTTGAGGCAATTAGACGGCGATTTTAATGTTCTTGTCAAAAATTTGATGCCTTAAATATTCATAAATAATCAACGTGACCAAAGTTTCAGGCGCAAGGGAAAACCCGGGAAGTCAAATTTCAAAATTCATTTAACATATTAAATAAATGAGCGCCTCCACCCCATTTGTTCACCGCAACTTGCCGCGCCTGCTGCTGCAGGCACGGGAAGCCGTCATGGCTCACACGCGTCCAAGCCTGCGCGAGCATGGCTTGTCTGACCAGCAGTGGCGTGTGCTGCGGGTGCTGGGTGAGCATGCCCATGACTTGGCAGGCACAGAAACTGGCCGCGTCGCCCGCGAAGCCTATTTGCTCGGACCCAGTCTGACCGGCGTGCTCACGCGCATGGAGCGCGATGGCCTGATTGAACGCTCGCGCTGCCCGCAAGACGCCCGCCGCACCGTGGTGCGCGCCACGGCGCTGGGTCTGAGCAAAGTGCAGGCCTTGTCGCAAACGATCGAGGCGCACTACAGCTGGATGGAGCAGCAGCTGGGCAAGGCCAAGTTGGGGCAGCTGTACGCGCTGCTCGACGAGGTGATTGCGCTCGAAACCCCTGACACAGAAAAGCCAGAAGAGCTGGCCGAGGAAGAAGAACGATGAACCCGTTTACGCCTGCATGGCAACCGACTGGCACGGTGTACGGCACCTTGCTCAATTTCCGCCGCGAGTGGGACCTTTGGTCCCCGCGCATGATGCAAGACCCGCACAAAGCCGCGCCCCAAGCGCCTGTGCTCTACGTCAAGACGGCCAACACCTTCAGCCCGGCTGGGCAAGACCTGCTGTTGCAAGACGGCGTGAGTGAAGTCGACATTGGCGCGACACTGGGCCTGGTGATCGGGAGCGACGGCCAGGTGGTGGCTGCTGCGCTGCTGGGCGACTGGTCTGTGCCGCACGCGAGCTATTACCGCCCGCCGGTCAAGTTCCGCTGCCGCGATGGCTTTTTGGCATTGCCACCTCAGCTCACGGTCGGTCAGGTTCAGGATTGGGCCGCGCTGCAGATCGCCGTGCGCCGCAATGGCGACGTGGTGCAAACCGTTGACCTGCGTGAGTTGATGCGCGGCTTGCCTGAGCTGCTGGCCGATGTGGGCGAATTCATGACACTGCAGCCTGGGGATGTGCTAATGGTGGGCACCGACTGCCTGGCCGATGGCACGCGTCCCCGTGCCCAAGCAGGTGACCGGGTGGAAATTTCTGCGCCGGGCTTCTCAACAGTGACCGTGCAAGTGGGAGGTGCCGCATGAAACACGCACGCATCGCTTGGTCCGGCGCCATTCAACAAGCCGTTGAATCCGATGGGCAGTTGCTCATCACCCAAGGCCCACACAAGGGGCGGCGCGTGGGTTTTGATGAAGTCGTCTGGCTGCCACCACTGGCCCCCGTGCCGCAAGCGCGCACCGTGATCGCGCTCGGCCTGAACTACGCCGACCATGCGAAGGAACTCGCATTCAAGGCCCCCGAAGAACCGCTGGCCTTCATGAAAGGCGAAGCCTCGCTGATCGGGCACAAGGCCTTCACCCAGCGCCCGGCAGACGTGAAGTACATGCACTACGAGTGCGAGTTGGCCGTCGTCATCGGCCGCACTGCACGCCGCGTGAAGAAAGCCGATGCCTACGATTACATCGCCGGCTACACCGTGGCCAACGACTACGCCATCCGCGACTACCTCGAGAACTGGTACCGCCCCAACCTGCGCGTGAAAAACCGCGACACCTGCACGCCCATTGGCCCCTGGCTGGTCGATGCAGCGGATGTGCCCAACCCGATGGCGTTGAAGTTGCAGACCACCGTCAACGGCCAAGTCACGCAAAGCGGCAGCACCGCCGACATGATTTTTGATGTGCCCACGCTGATCGAGTACTTCAGCAGCTTCATGACGCTCAACCCCGGCGACCTGATCCTGACCGGCACGCCCGACGGCATCGTCGACTGCCAACCCGGCGACGTGATCGTCACCGAGATCGAAGGCCTCGGTGCATTGACCAACACCATCGTGAAAGCCAACCCATGAAAATCGACCATTTGATCAACGGCAAAAGTGTTGCTGGCAACGACTACTTTGAGACCGTCAACCCCGCCACCCAAGAGGTGCTGGCCGAAGTCGCCTCGGGCGGTGAAGCGGAAGTCAATGCCGCCGTGGCCGCCGCCAAAGCCGCGTTCCCGAAATGGGCCGCAACACCCGCCACCGAGCGCGCCAAGATCATGCGCAAGCTGGGCGAGCTGATCGCGAAACATGTGCCTGAAATCTCGGAAACCGAGACGAAGGACTGCGGCCAGACCATCAGCCAGACGGGTAAGCAGCTGGTGCCGCGTGCGGCCGACAATTTCCACTACTTTGCCGAGATGTGCACCCGTGTGGACGGCCACACCTACCCCACGCCCACGCACCTGAACTACACACTGTTTCACCCGGTGGGCGTGTGTGCGCTGATCAGCCCCTGGAACGTGCCCTTCATGACCGCCACCTGGAAGGTCGCGCCGTGCTTGGCCTTTGGCAACACCGCCGTGCTCAAAATGAGCGAACTCTCACCCATGACCGCAGCCTGTTTGGGTGAGCTGGCGCTGGAAGCGGGTGTCCCAGCGGGCGTGCTCAACTTGGTGCACGGTTACGGCAAAGATGCGGGCGAGCCGCTGGTGTCGCACCGCGATGTGCGGGCCATCAGCTTCACCGGCTCCACCGTCACCGGCAACCGCATCGTTCAAAGCGCGGGCCTCAAGAAGTTCAGCATGGAGCTTGGCGGCAAGAGCCCCTTTGTGATTTTTGAAGACGCTGATTTGGACCGAGCGCTGGACGCCGCCATCTTCATGATCTTCAGCAACAACGGCGAGCGCTGCACCGCAGGCAGCCGCATCTTGGTGCAGCAAAGCATCTACGCCGACTTTGCCGCCAAGTTTGCAGAGCGCGCCAAACGCATCACCGTGGGCGACCCGCTGGATGAGAAAACCATCGTCGGCCCGATGATCTCCAAGGCCCATCTGGCCAAGGTGCGCAGCTACATCGAACTCGGCCCCAAAGAGGGTGCAACCATGCTCTGTGGCGGACTGGACCAGCCTGGCTATGCCGCTGACTTGCCCGCGCATGTCAAGCACGGCAACTTTGTCTGGCCCACTGTGTTTGCCGACGTCGACAACCGCATGCGCATCGCGCAAGAAGAAATCTTTGGGCCCGTGGCCTGCCTGATCCCCTTTAAGGACGAGCAGGATGCGATTGAAAAAGCCAACGACATCGAATACGGTTTGAGCAGCTACGTTTGGACCGAGAACCTGGGCAAAGCCCACCGCGTGGCCGCTGCGGTGGAAGCGGGCATGTGCTTTGTGAACAGCCAAAACGTGCGCGACTTGCGCCAGCCCTTTGGCGGCACCAAGGCCAGCGGCACCGGCCGCGAAGGCGGCACCTGGAGCTATGAAGTGTTTTGTGAGCCCAAAAACGTGGCGGTCAGCCTGGGCGGTCACCACATCCCGCATTGGGGCGTTTGAGTACACCGACCTACCAACCGGAGATCAAGATGACTGTGAACCCATTGGCCATTTGGGCGCCTGTATTTGCCATGATGGCTTTGGTGCTGGTGGTCGCTTACTTGACGTTTCGCGAGCGCGTTCGGCAATTCAAAGCGCTGCGTGTGCACCCACAAAAAGTGTCCACACGCAGCGAGTTTGCGGCGGCCCTCAAAGACACCCGCTGTGCCGACAATTTTTCCAACTTGTTTGAAACACCGGTCATGTTTTATGTGGCGTGTATCGGTCTTTATGTCACGCAAACGGTCAGCATCGGCGCTTTGGTGTTGGCCTGCCTCTATGTGTTGCTGAGAGTGGGCCACAGTGTGGTGCATTGCGGCCGCAATGTGGTGTTCACGCGCTTCAAACTCTTTGCGGCCAGCATGCTGGTCCTGCTTGGGCTTTGGCTGGTGTGGGGCTTGACCTTGTTGCACGTCATCTGATTCAAAGCCCATTCAAAGGACACCCCATGGGACAACTTGCCCTCGCCGCCAAAATCACCCACGTGCCCAGCATGTACCTGAGCGAAATCCCGGGGCCACGTTTTGGTACACGTCAAAGCGCCATCGACGGCCACAAAGAAATCAGCCGCCGATGCCGTGCCATGGGGGTGGACACCTTGGTGGTGTTCGACACGCACTGGTTGGTCAACGCGAATTACCACATCAACTGCGCGCCGCACTTCAAGGGCAGCTACACCAGCAACGAGCTGCCGCACTTCATCAACCACATGGCTTTTGAGTCACCGGGCAACCC
>JAGNVG010000162.1 GCA_017986605.1 Limnohabitans sp. | reverse complement strand
TGCTGGGCATCGTGATCGGCGGCGTGGTGGCCACGGCCATGGGCCTGATGAACTTCGACAAAGTGGGCAAAGCCGCTTGGTTCGACGTGATCACACCTTTCCACTTCGGTTTGCCTGTGTTTGAGCCCGTGCTCATCCTGACCATGACTTTGGTCATGATCGTGGTGATGATCGAGTCCACCGGCATGTTCCTCGCCCTGGGCGAGATGACCGACAAAAAGGTCGACCAAGCTGCCCTCACACGCGGTCTGCGCACCGACGGTCTGGGCACGCTGATTGGCGGCATTTTCAACACCTTCCCCTACACCAGCTTCTCGCAAAACGTGGGCTTGGTCGCTGTGACCGGTGTCAAGAGCCGCTTTGTGTGTGTAGCCGGTGGTTTGATCTTGGTCGCCTTGGGCCTGTTGCCCAAGATGGCCGCACTGATCGAGTCGCTGCCTACCGTGGTGCTGGGCGGTGCGGGTCTGGTGATGTTCGGCATGGTGGCCGCCACCGGTATCCGGATCCTGGGCGGTGTGGATTTCAAGAACAACCGCTTCAACGCCATGATCGTGGCCATCTCGATTGGCATTGGCATGATCCCGCTGATCGCCCCCAACTTCAAACAGTGGATGCCGCACGGTCTGCACCCCCTGATCGAGTCGGGCATTTTGCTGGCCTCCATCAGCGCGGTAATCCTGAACCTGTTCTTCAACGGTGCCAGCGGCGACAACCGCGACGCGATTGAAGCGGCCAAGCAAGCCGAAGCACACTGAGTTCTGGCGCCGCAAGCCCGGGCATCCAAGCCGGGCAGCCCTCGCTGGCGCCAACGAACCTAAATCGCCCTGTTTTGGTGCCAATCAAGGCCTTTGATGGCACCAAAACAGGGAGTTTCTAGGGGATGAACCTGACAAACAGCGTCAGAACCATGGTCGATAATGGCATCGAATTTGCTAGACAAGATTCACCGTTTATCAGACCCTGGAGCCCCTCATGAACAAGCGTTTCTTCCTCAAGGCCACGGCCGCATTGACAGCCGCCGCCTCTTTTGGCCTGGCGCAAGCCCAAACCACTCCGATCAAATTCCAGCTCGACTGGCGCTTTGAAGGCCCCTCGGCTTTCTTCTTGCTGCCCGCAGCCAAAGGCTACTTCAAAGACGCCAAGCTCGACGTGACCGTGGACTCAGGCAACGGCTCGGGTGGCGCAGTCACCCGCGTGGCTTCGGGCACTTATGACCTGGGCTTTGCCGATCTGGCCGCCCTGATGGAATTCCACGCCAACAACCCCGACGCACCCAACAAGCCTGTGGCCATCATGATGGTCTACAACAACACCCCCGCTTCGGTGATGGCTTTGAAGAAGTCCGGCATCAAGACCCCCGCCGATTTGGCTGGCAAGAAGTTGGGCGCACCCGTGTTTGACGCTGGCCGCCGCGCCTTCCCCATCTTCCAGAAAGCCAACGGCATTGGCAACGTGGCTTGGACTGCGATGGACCCACCTCTGCGCGAAACCATGTTGGTGCGCGGCGATGTGGATGCCATCACCGGTTTCACTTTCACCTCGCTGCTGAACATCGAAGCGCGTGGCGTGAAGGCGGACGACGTGGTGGTCATGCAGTACCCCGACTTTGGCGTCAAGCTCTACGGCAACGCGATCATCGCCTCGCCCAAGATCCTGAAAGAAAACCCAGCCGCAGTGAAAGCCTTCTTGAGCGCATTCACCAAGGGCGCGAAAGACGTGATCGCTGATCCAGCCAAGGCCATTGAATCGGTGAAAGCGCGTGACGGCATCATCAATGTGGCGCTGGAAACCCGCCGCCTGCAACTGGCCATTGACACCGTGATCAACAGCCCCTCGGCCCGCGCCGAAGGCTTTGGCCAGATCAACGGCCCCCGCATGACGCTGATGGCTTCGCAAGTGTCGGACGCCTTCAACACCAAGACCCGCGTGAAAGCCGACGACATCTGGAACGGCTCTTTCTTGCCCGCAGCCAAAGAGCTGGACATCTTGCCCAAGGGCAAGAAGTAATCCAGCGCCAGCTTCGGGGCATGCTGCCCCGGCGCTCCGAGCCCACCGCCACTCTGCACGGGTCGGTGGGCTTTTACAGGGCGTAGCGTGTATACACTTTCGAACACCATCTCCAAGTTTTCACCATGACCCAAGACGCATTCGTTGATTTCCAGAATGTCTGGCTGGCCTACAACGACGAGTTGCTGGCGCAAAACCACTTCGCCGTCGAAGACATCAATTTGCAGGTCAAGCAAGGTGAGTTCATTGCCATCGTCGGTCCCTCGGGCTGCGGCAAATCCACCTTCATGAAGCTGACCACGGGCCTGAAGATGCCGAGCAAAGGCCGCATCCTGGTGGATGGTCAGCCCGTCACTGGCCCGCTCAAGATCAGCGGCATGGCGTTTCAGGCCTCATCGCTCTTGCCTTGGCGCACCACGCTCGACAACGTGCTCTTGCCGCTCGAAATCGTGGAGCCCTACCGCTCCAACTTCAAGCAAAAAAAGGCCGAATACGTCGAACGCGCCCGCAAGCTGCTGAACACCGTGGGCCTGGCCGGTTACGAAGACAAGTTCCCTTGGCAACTGTCGGGCGGCATGCAGCAACGTGCCAGCATATGCCGCGCTTTGATCCACGAGCCCAAGATGCTGCTGCTCGACGAACCCTTTGGCGCGCTCGATGCCTTCACGCGTGAAGAACTCTGGTGCATCTTGCGCGATCTGTGGACCGAGCAAAAGTTCAACGTCATTCTGGTCACGCACGACCTGCGCGAATCGGTGTTTTTGGCCGACACGGTGTACGTGATGAGCAAGAGCCCCGGCCGCTTTGTGGTCAAGCGCGAGATTGACCTGCCGCGCCCTCGCGATCTCGAGATCACCTACACCCCCGAATTCACCAACATCGTGCACGAGCTGCGCGGCCACATCGGTGCCATGCGCAAGACCGGTGCGGCGATCAACCAATGAGCGGGAGTCCTTTCATGAACAACAAAACCCTCGAACGCTGGGCCCCTTGGGCTTTGCTGGTCCTCAGCATCCTGATCTGGGAAGGGCTGTGCCGCGCCTTCAACGTGTCGGAATTCGTCTTCCCCAGCCCCTCGCGCATTGCACAGCAAACCATCGAATTCAAAGAAGTGATCGCCGGTCACGCCTGGCGCACCTTCTGGGTGACCATGGTGGGCTTCGGCATCGCCATCGTGGTGGGCGTGCTGCTGGGCTTTGTCATCGGTAGCTCACGTCTGGCCTATGCCGCCGTGTACCCGCTGATGACCGCCTTCAACGCCTTACCCAAAGCGGCCTTTGTGCCCATCTTGGTGGTGTGGTTTGGCATCGGCATCGGCCCGGCCATCTTGACGGCTTTCTTGATCAGCTTTTTCCCGATCATGGTCAACATTGCCACCGGTCTGGCCACGCTGGAGCCTGAACTGGAAGACGTGCTGCGCGTGTTGGGCGCCAAGCGTTGGGACGTGCTGGTCAAAGTCGGCCTGCCCCGCTCCATGCCTTACTTTTACGGCTCGCTCAAAGTCGCCATCACGCTGGCCTTTGTCGGCACCACCGTGTCCGAGATGACAGCGTCGAACGAAGGCATTGGCTACCTGCTGATCTCAGCGGGCTCGGCCATGCAAATGGGTCTGGCGTTCTCTGGCTTGGTCGTCGTTGGTGCGATGGCCATGGTCATGTACGAACTGTTCAGCTACATCGAAAAGCACACCACAGGCTGGGCGCATCGCGGCTCGCAAGGTGAATGAAGCGGATGCTTTTGTGCGTGTGATGCCGTCGGCCAGCCCCAAAAAATAGACCCAATGACTTGGTTGGCCCGACTGGA
>JAGNVG010000161.1 GCA_017986605.1 Limnohabitans sp. | reverse complement strand
CCGGGGTAGCAGCCCTTTTTGAAGTTCACGCCGCCCACCGATTCGTAATTCATCATTTGGGGAACGAAGGCTTCGAACACGGCTTGGTTGACCAGCGTCACGCCACTCATGACTTCGGCCCATGACCAGACATCGGCTGACACGTCGGCACCTGCGGGCAACTCTTGCTCCATCGGAGCGATCCACAAAGCGCGGGGAATTTTGGACCCACCCAACACAGCTGGATACAAGGCCACAACATGCGCGCCCACCATTTCGACGGTCTGCCACGGTGCGGCATCGCCCACCAAAACCTTGGCGCTGTCGCCCAGCAAACCGCGCAACTGCCATTGGCCCGTCGCGTCGGTCATTTTGACTTTGGCCCGCAGCACGAACATGGACAACCGTTTGAGGGTTTGGGCCAGCAAATCCAGGTTCAAGACCAGCAAAACGGTGTCTGGCGCAGTTTTAATGACGATAAAGCTGGCCTGCATGCGCCCCTTGGCCGAGCAAAAAGCCGCCAAGCGTGACTGACCCACGGGCAACAACAGCACGTCGTTGCTCAATTGGTTGTGCAAAAAGTTCGCAGCGTCTTCGCCTTGTGCCTGAATCACGCCCAAGTGGGGCAGGGCGCTGACGCCGTTCAGCGCGTGGATCCAATGTGGGCGGTTTTCTTCAAGGGTGTTCATGTGCGGCTCTGTCGTCTGGCAAGGCGTGAATTATCATCCCCTCCACGTTTTCAACACTCGAACAAGGACATGGCCGTGCTCAAAGGCTTGATGAAGTTACTGGCAAGCCTTCTCCTGTTGGCCTTGATGCTCGGTGCGGCGGGCGTTTGGTGGATTCAACACCCATTGGACACACGCCAAATGACGCTGGATTTGTCGATCGAGCCGGGGACTTCTCCCAAAGCCATCGCCCAAGCCGTGGTGGATGCAGGGGCCGATGCGTCAGCCCCGATGCTCTACGCGTGGTTCCGTTTGTCCGGTCAGGCACGTCAAATGCGCGCCGGAAGCTACGAGATTGCCCCCGGCACATCACCAAAGCACTTGCTCAACATGCTGGTGCGGGGCGAGGAGAGCCTGCGTACGTTGACGATTGTGGAAGGCTGGAACTGGCGACAGGTTCGCCAGGCCTTGGCCAAGGCTGAAAACCTCAAACCCGACAGCCGGGTTTTGAGTGACGAGGCTTTGATGGCCCAGTTGGGGCGCCCCGGTGTGGCCCCGGAAGGGCGTTTTTACCCAGACACCTATTCCTATGCCAAAGGCGCCAGTGACTTGGCTGTTTTGCAGCGGGCCATGAAGGCCATGGACAAACATGTGCAGCAGGCCTGGGAGGCTCGTCAAGCCAGCGTGTCGGTCAAAACGCCTGAAGAGGTTTTGATTTTGGCCAGCATTGTCGAAAAAGAAACTGGTAAGGGCGCTGACCGGCCCATGATTTCAGGTGTGTTCAACAACCGGCTGCGCATCGGCATGCGTTTACAGACCGACCCCACCGTGATTTATGGCTTGGGCGACGCCTTTGATGGCAACCTACGCCGCGTCCACTTGCAGACCGACAACCCCTGGAACACCTACACCCGTGGTGGTTTGCCACCCACACCGATTGCCATGCCCGGCAAGGCGGCTTTGTTGGCGGCGGTGCAACCGGCCAAGACGTCTGCGTTGTACTTTGTGGCCAAAGGCGATGGCAGCAGCCATTTCAGCGCCACGCTCGATGAGCACAACCGGGCCGTCAACCGTTACCAGCGCGGCATCAAAACCGTGCAGGATTGATGCAGGGCTTGAGCCTGCGACAATCGGGTTTTCCCAATTTCACACACCATGACACGCGGTTTGTTCATCAGTTTTGAAGGCATCGATGGAGCGGGCAAGTCCACCCACATCGATCGCGTGGCCCAGTTGTTCCGCGATGCGGGCAGGGCGGTCGTCCTCACGCGCGAGCCGGGTGGCACACCGCTGTCTGAAAAGCTGCGCGAGCTGGTCCTGCACGAGCCCATGGACGCGCTGACCGAAGCCCTGTTGATGTTCGCGGCTCGCCGTGAGCACCTGGTGCAGGTGATCGAGCCGGCCTTGGCCCGTGGCGATGTGGTGTTGTGCGACCGTTTTACCGATGCCACCTTTGCTTACCAGGGCGGTGGACGCGGTTTTGACTGGCAGGTGCTGGCCCAGTTGGAGCGGATGGTGCAGGCCTTGCCCGATGGCCGTTTGCGCCAACCCGAGCTGACCGTGTGGTTTGATTTGGACCCGCAAATAGCGGCGCAGCGCTTGGCCTCTGCCCGTGTGCCTGACAAGTTCGAGTCTCAACCCGCTGACTTTTTTGGGGCTGTGCGTGCAGGCTATGCCAAGCGCCAAGCCGAAATGCCCGACCGTTTTGCCCGGATCGACGCTGCGCAAACTAAGGAGGCCGTGGGCATGGAGGTGAGCCTTGTGGTGAACGAATGGCTGAAACGGGCAGGCACATGAGCGCTGTCTTGAACGCCCCCTGGATTGCCCGTCAGGCTAGCGACTTGTTGGCCCAACGGGGACATGCTTGGCTGCTGCAAGGCCCATCGGGTTTGGGCCAATACGAATTGGCGCTGGCCTTGGCATCGGCCTGGTTGTGCGAGAAACCCACGCCGCAAGGGGCTTGTGGTGAATGCGCCAGCTGCCACGCCATTGCGGTGCACACCCACGCCGACTTGGCCGTGCTGATGCCCGAGACGGTGATGATTGAGCTGGGCTGGCCTTTGTCGGAAAAAGCCCAGGACGAGATCGACAAAAAAACCCGCAAACCCAGCAAAGAGATTCGGGTCGATGCGATGCGGGACGCGGTGGAGTTTTCTCAACGCACCGATGCTCGCGGGCGTGGCAAAGCGGTGTTGGTGTTTCCGGCCGAGCGCATGAACACGATCACGGCCAACGCCTTGCTCAAGACGCTGGAAGAGCCGCCTGGCGACGTGCGCTTTGTGCTGGCCACTGAGGCGGCGCACATGCTGCTGCCCACCATCCGCAGCCGCTGCTTGGCCCACACCATGAAGTGGCCCGAGGCCGATGAAGCCCTGACTTGGCTGAGCGGGCAGGGCGTGCAGGCCCCCGTGGCGCAGGCTTTGCTGCGCAGTGCAGGTGGCCGGCCGACCGATGTGCTGCGCCAGGCCGAGGCCGGTTTATCGCCCGACTGGTGGGCCGGTTTGCCCAAAGCCATGCGCCAAGGCGATGCCAGGCACTTGGCCGAACTCAGCCCCGCCCAAGCGATTGACGCTTTGCAAAAGCTTTGCCACGACCTGGTGCTGCGCCAATCGGGCGCTGCGCCGCGTTTTTTTGACGCCACGCAATTGCCCGCGAGCAACGCCTCGGTGTCGGTGCTGACCGATTGGTTCAAGCGCCTGATGCAGTCCGCCCGCACTGCGGAGCACCCTTTCAATGCCGGTCTGATGCTCGAAGCGCTGACTGCCGACGCCCAACAAACCCTTTTGTCAAAGGGTTAAACCATGTACACCGATTCCCACTGCCACCTGAATTTTCCGGAGTTGATGAGCCAACTCGACAGCATCCAAGAGGCGATGCTCGCAGCCCAAGTGACCCGTGCCATGGTCATTTGCACCACCATGGAAAAGTTCGATGAAGTGCATAACCTGGCCATGGCCCATGACAATATGTGGGCCACGGTGGGCGTTCACCCTGATAACGAAGGCGTGCAAGAACCCAGCCTTCAAGATTTGCTCGAGGGTGCGGCGCGCCCCAAAGTCGTGGCCATTGGCGAGACAGGCCTTGACTACTACCAAATGGACGAGCGCAAAGGCGGGCGAACCATCGCCGACATGGAATGGCAGCGCGAGCGCTTTCGCACCCACATCCGGGCGG
>JAGNVG010000160.1 GCA_017986605.1 Limnohabitans sp. | reverse complement strand
TAGCTCCAGCGGCAGGCGTTGGTGCAAGTGCCTTGGTTGGGGTCGCGTCGGTTGAAGTAGCCCGACAGCAAACAGCGGCCCGAATAAGCGATGCACAGCGCGCCGTGCACAAAGACTTCCAGCTCCATGTCGGGGCATTCCTGGCGGATTTTTTCGACTTCGTCCAGGCTCAGCTCGCGGCTCAAGATGATGCGGGCCACGCCCATTTTTTGCCAGAACTTCACTGCCGCCCAGTTCACAGTGTTGGCTTGCACCGACAGGTGGATGGGCATCTCTGGCCATTTTTCGCGCACCATCATGATCAACCCCGGGTCGGCCATGATGAGCGCATCGGGCTTCATGGCGATCACGGGCTCGATGTCGCGCAGGTAGGTGCGCACTTTGTCGTTATGCGGCAGCAGGTTGCTGGTCACAAAAAACTTTTTACCCCGGGCGTGGGCTTCGGCAATGCCGATGCCGATTTGCTCCAGCTTGAATTCGTTGTTGCGTGCCCGCAGGCTGTAGCGCGGCTGGCCTGCATAAATCGCGTCGGCACCAAAGTCGTAGGCGGCGCGCATTTTGTCCAAGGACCCGGCGGGCAATAAAAGTTCAGGAGATTTGATCGTCGTCATAGCCTCCAATTGTCCAATTTTTTGGACGCATCTCGGCCGGGGCACAATTGACGCATGACAAGAAAACAGCTGGAACAGTTGGCGGTGAGCGGTGGCGGCATTGGCGGCTTGGCGGCGGCTTTGGCCTGCGCCCGACAGGGAGTGCCGGTCCAGCTGCTTGAGCGTGCCGCGCAACTGAGCGAGGTGGGTGCAGGCATTCAAGTGGGCCCGAATGTGACGCGCATCTTGCAGGCCTGGGGCTTGGGCGAGGCGCTGGCTCAGGTGGCGGCCTTCCCCGGGCGATTGCAAGCGCGCGATGCACAGACGGGCCAGGTGCTGGGCAGCTTGCGTTTGAGTGAACGGGCGCAAGCGCTTTATGGTGCGCCTTATGCCACGATCCACCGAGCTGATTTGCAGGCCTTGCTGCACGCCGCCGCATTGGCCGCAGGCGTGCAGGTGCGCTTGGGCCAGGCGGTGCAAGGCTGGCGAGAGACCGCAGAGGGCTTGCAGGTCAACACCACCGATGGCCTCAGCCTGCAAGCCGATGCTTTGGTGGGGGCCGATGGCGTCTGGAGCGCCGTGCGCCAACAGTTGCTGGGCGATGCCCCCGCTCGTTTTAGCGGTCACGTGGCCTACCGGGCGCTGGTGGCGCAGGCCGATTTGCCTGTGCATTTGCGCTCGGATGAGGTCACCGTCTGGATGGGGCCGCGCCTGCATGTGGTGCATTACCCGGTGCGCAGTGGGCAGTGGCTGAATTTGGTGGCCATCGTGCAGGGTGAACAACCTGCGCAGGCCGACGTTTGGGACGGCGCTGCTCACACCCAGGCCTTGATGCAGGCCATGGGTTCGGTAGGCACAGACCTGCATGAGCGGCTGGCCACGGTGCCTGCTTGGCGGCAATGGGCTTTACACGACCGCGCGCCCGTGAACGCGGCAAGCCAGATGGCGCAAGGCCGCGTGGCCCTGTTGGGGGATGCCGCGCACCCGATGCGGCCTTACCTTGCGCAAGGTGCGGGCATGGCGATCGAAGACGCACAGGCGTTGGCGCAATGCCTGAGCGCAGAGGCGGGCAGCGTGACCGCGAAATTACAAGCCTACGCCGAGCAGCGTTGGGCACGCAATGCCCGCGTGCAGGCCCGGGCGATCCGCAATGGGCGCATCTTTCATGCCACTGGCCCTGTGGCTTGGGGGCGCAACCTGTCGATGCGCCTGATGGGCGAGAGGCTGATGGATGTGCCTTGGCTGTATGGACGGCCATCCCCTCTACATTCTCCTGCTTAGTTGGTGTAGCCCACACGCGGCCACACCGGTTCAACACTTCATGGAAATGGCTCATGTTCAAACATCTTTCATCACCACGGCAGACCTCTGGTAAGGGCGCGCGCCTGAAGCCGCTGGGCATGACTGGGCGCTGGGCCGCTGTGTGCATGGCCTGGGTCTTGGCTGTGCCCGCTGCGGGCGCACAAAGCACCGATTTGTCGGCCTGCATGGCCGAGTTGCGCCCAGCTGCTCGCAGCGGCAAAGTGAGCGACGCCACTTGGGCGCGCCACACAGCGGGGCTGCAGGCGGACTTCAGCGTCATTGAAAAACTGAACTTTCAGCCGGAATTTCGCACCCCCATATGGGACTACATGTCGGCCTTAGTGGACGAGGAGCGTGTGGCCGATGGTGCGGCGCGTTTGGCCCAGCACCGCCAGGCGCTGGAGCGTGCCGAAGAGCGCTTTGGCGTGGACCCGGCCACGGTGGTCGCGGTTTGGGGTGTGGAGAGCAATTTCGGGCAGACATTTGGCAAATACCCGCTGGTGCAAGCACTGGGCACACTGTCATGCCATGGGCGGCGGCAAAGTTATTTTCGAGGTGAGTTTTTTGCGGCGCTGCGTATTTTGCAGGCCGGTCACATCGCACCCGAGCGTTTGGTGGGTTCGTGGGCGGGGGCGTTTGGTCACACCCAGTTCATGCCGAGCGCATTCGAGCGCTTGGCGGTGGATTTTGATGGTGACGGCCGCGCTGACTTGATGGACAGCAGCGTCGATGCGCTGGGATCGACCGCCAACTTTTTGGCCCGTGCAGGTTGGCAGCGCGGCTTGCCTTGGGGCATCGAGGTCAAATTGCCTGCAGGCTTGTCATTGGCCGGAGAAGGCCGCCGCAGCAAACGTCCGGTGGCCGACTGGGCAGCGCGGGGCGTGCGCCGAGTGGATGGTTCAGCCTTGCCCGCCAGTTTGGGCAACGTGGGCTTGCTGACGCTGGCAGGAGCTAACGGCCCGGCGTTTTTGGTCACGCGCAACTTCGATGCGCTCTACAGCTACAACGCAGCCGAAAGCTATGGTCTGGCCATCGCCCACTTGAGTGACCGTTTGCGCGGTGGTGGCCCATTGGTCACACCTTGGCCGACCGATGACGCGGGCTTGTCACGCGCAGAGCGGCGTGAGTTGCAGGGCTTGCTGACCATGCGCGGCCACGACATTGGTCCGGTGGACGGGATGCTGGGCGACGCTTCGCGCCAGGCGATCCGCGCCGAACAGCAGCGCCTGGGCCATGAGGCCACTGGCCGTGGTGGCCAAAAAATCCTCAAGGCTTTGCGCGGGGGCTGAGCTTAGACGACCAAGGGCAAAGCCCGTTGTCGCTTGCCTGTGAGGGCAAACAGCGCGTTGCCCACTGCGGGGGCGATGGGTGGCACAGCCGGTTCGCCTACCCCAGCGGGGTGACGGGTGCTGGGCACGATGTGGGTTTCCACTTGCGGGGCCTGGCTGAGCGAGACCATGGGGTAGCTGGGGAAGTTGCCTTGCTGCACCACGCCGCCCACGATGTCGATCTTGCCGAAGAGTGCGGCGCTCAAGCCATAGATGACGCTGCTTTCCATTTGCTGGGCCACGGTGCCGGGATTGACCACGGTGCCGCAGTCGATGGCGCAGACGACGCGGTGCACGCGGATCTGGCCTTGCTCGAGCGAGACCTCGGCCACTTGCGCCACGATGGAGCCAAACGATTCGTGCAAGGCGATGCCCCGCGCACGGCCTGCGGGCAGAGGCGTGCCCCAAGCCGCTTTGTCGGCGGCCAGTTTCAGCACGGCGGCGTAGCGTGGTGCGTCTTTGAGCCAGTTCAGGCGGAAGGCCAAGGGGTCTTGCTGGGTGGCGGCGGCCAGTTCGTCGATGAAGCTTTCCGAGAAGAAGGCGTTGTGCGAATGGCCCACCGAGCGCCAAAAGCCAACGGGCACGCCGGATTGGGTGGCCACATGGCTCATGTGCTGGCTGGCAAAGCCATAGGGCAAATCGAACAGTCCTTCGGAGGCGGTTTTGTCGGGCATGTCGATGGGCCCGGA
>JAGNVG010000065.1 GCA_017986605.1 Limnohabitans sp. | reverse complement strand
GTGGACGGCGAGCGGGTTTATGACGGATCTGGACGACCGTTGGGCCGCATTGATGGCGATCGGGTTTACAACGCTTCGGGCAGCCCGATTGGCCGCATCGATGGCGATCGCCTGTACAGCGCTTCGGGCTCGCCCATGGGCCGCATGGATGGCGAACGGCTCTACGACGGCTCGGGCCGCCCGATTGGCCGAGCCGACGGTCTGCGCCGGATGCAAATGATCGTGTTCTTTTATTTCTTCATGTGAGCAGATGGGTGGCTTTGTCATGCACATGACTGGCCTGCCCCCGGCCTCCCCTTAAAGTGCCGCCATGATGCATTTCTACGAACCCCACCTGGGCCACGGCCTCAAGCACGACCCATTCAACGCCATCGTGGGGCCTCGCCCCATTGGTTGGGTGTCGAGCCGCAGCGCCAGCGGGGTGTTGAATTTGGCACCGTACAGTTTTTTCAGCGCGTTCAACTATGTGCCGCCCGTGATCGGGTTTTCGAGCATCGGGCGCAAGGACTCACTCAACAACATTGAGGCCACAGGCGAGTTTGTGTGGAACTTGGTTACCCGCGATCTGGCCGAGGTGATGAACCAAACTTGCGAGGCCGTGCCGCCCGAGGTGAGCGAATTCGACCTGGCTGGGCTGACGCCTGAAGCTTCAAAGGTGGTGAGCGTGCCGCGTGTGGCGCAAAGCCCAGTGAGCTTTGAGTGCCGCTGCACGCAGATCCTGCAACTGCAAGACCTGCAGGGCCAAAAAGTCGAGACCTGGATGGTGTTTGGCCAAGTGGTGGGCATTCACATTGACCAGCGCCTGCTCAAAGGCGGGGTGTATGACACAGCCAATGCCGGACACATTTTGCGCGGGGGCGGCGCAGCGGATTACTTCACCATCGGGCCGGAGCAGCTGTTCAAAATGTACCGTCCCGAGAGCGGTGCCCGCGACCTGCCCAAGTGAGGCTTGGCGCCAGGACAGCGCAGGGGTAGCGCCACAGGGCGTCACCTGAGGCACAGAGCATCCAGCGCTAGTCTTGCACGTCTTCTCGCGCTTCGATCTGCAGGCGCTGCACCACCGCACCCCGCGTGCCCGCCACTGCGCGGATGCGCAAGGCAGGACCGGCTTCGAGCACCACACGGCAGTGGTAATCGAGCCCGTCGGTCTGACCCGGGCAGCTGCTGGCGATGCGGCGGTGCCATTGCTGCTTGCCGTCGACCTCCAGCGTCAAGGCGTGCCAAGCCTCGGCATGGTCTTCGGGCACGCGCACCAGCAGGCTCACATCGATGTCAAACGTGCGTGGCCGCTTCAATGCGCCGGGAATGTTGAGCACAGCCACCGCATCGCCCACCTCGGTGCGCCACAGCTCGGGTTTTGCAAGTAGCGCCATATCGCTCAGGCTTTGAGCAAGGTCTGGAGTTCGCCGCTGTCGATGAGGCGTCGCAAGTCATCTGCCCCACCGACCAGCGTGCCACGCACAAAGACCATCGGGAAAGTGGGCCAGCCGGTCCACATTTTCAGGGCATTGCGCAGGCGCCATTGCGAGAAATAGCTGCCAAATTCGATGTACTCATGCGCCACGCCTGCAGCGACCAGCGCCTTGCGGGCTTTGCCCACAAAAGGGTTGCCCGACAAGCCGACCACCACCACCGCGTGTTGGGCGATGGCGTTTTGCACTTGCTGGATCACGGGCAAGTGGTGCTCGGCTATACGTTGGCGGATGGCTGGATGAATGGCCGATTCGGTCAAAAGAGGTCGGGTCATGGGAGTCCTTGGGGTGCCGAAAATAGGGATCGAAAAATGGGCCTGTTTTCAGGCTTGGAGGGCATTGGCCCCATCGTGCATGAGTTGCGCGATGTTGGCGGACCCCAGCAACTGCATGGGGCTGTCGTTGGCCAAATCAATGGCGGCCTGGCTGAAGACGCCCAAGCTCATGCAGGTGCACGAAAAAGCGTCGCGGCTTTGACGGACCGCCAGCAGCTCGCGCAAATGTTCGGCACCCACGGTGGCCGCTTTCCAGCGCTTGGCACTGACCAAGGTGACACGGCCATTTTTTTCGATTTGGAAATCGGCTGGGCCTTCGTTCAAGCGGGTCACCACAAAGCCCTGCTGTCTGAGCGCCTCTTCGACCAACACCGAAAAATCACGCCAACCCATGACCCGGGCCTGTTCAACCAGTTCCTGGATACGGCTGGGCGAGATGGCGTTTCTTTGTCGCCAAGCCGCCATGACACCGATCACAAAGAATGGAAAGGCGCCCAGCATGCCCGCTGTTTTGTAGGCCTCAGGCAGCAAAGCCCCAGCCACCAAGGCCACGGCGAACATCACCAAAAAACTCACCCACCACGGGGCGCGTAACAAAGCCGCAAAGAGCGACTTTTCAGACATTTTGAATTTCATGGGCAATCAAAGAAGGTCAACGGGACAAAGGCCAAGCTGCAGCGAAAACCGGCGGGCCTGACGCCAAGGCCCGCCAGTGTAGTGGCTCAAACACCGAAACCCCACAGGGCGCTGAAAAGCCCCCTGTTTTTTCCGTCATGCCAGCGTTGCGCGTTTGCGAGAGGGGCTCATTGTCCATTGGTGGATCAAGACGGGCAGCATGAAGGCCACACCCAACAAGCTGATTTTGAGACCCGGCGCAATCAGACACAGAGCCCCCAAGGCGCACAGAGTGCGCTCCCAGCGCTTCATCTCGGCCATGAGGTAGCCGCTGAGCGCAGCCGCCAACGCGACGATGCCCAACACACAGCCCGTGAAGGTGATGGCAAAGTCGGCCCAGGTGAAGCCTTTGGCCACCAACAGCAGCGAAGGCGAAAACACGAACACAAAGGGCACCAGCGCTTTGGCCAGCCCCAAACGGAAGGCCATGTTGCCGGTCTTGAATGGGTCGCTGCCCGCCATGCCTGCAGCCGCATAAGCGGCCAGCGCCACGGGCGGTGTGATGTCGGCCAGCACGCCGTAATAAAACACAAAGAAATGCGCCACCAAGGGCTCCACACCCAGTTGCACCAAGGTGGGGGCCGCCACGGTGACCATGATGATGTAGTTGGCCGTGGTCGGGATGCCGCAGCCCATGAGGATACAAACGATACCGGTCATGAACAGCGCCGCCAGCAGAGTCAAGGACTTGGCATCGGCCATGAAGGCGGGCAGCCAGTCCATCAAAAAGGCGGCAATCATCTGCGCCCAGCCGGTGATGATGAAGCTGATCTTGAAGCCCACGCCCGTGAGCGTGACCACACCGATCACGATGCCCACGGTGGCCGCTGCTGCGCCAACGGCCAGCGCGTATTTGGCCCCGGTTTCAAAGGCCTCCAGCAGCACGGCGTTGTCGATGCGACCAATCACACCCAGCCACTTTTGGCCGGCCCAGATCAGGGCCACGCCCAGCGCCAAAAAGCCCAGCTTGATGGTCTCGCCGTCGCTGCCCCAGTCCACAAACGCCACGAGCGCCAGCAGCACATGCAGCACCACCAGCAACAGCCAGTTGGTGCTGCGGTTGCCCCACACCGTGGTGGTCAGGCCCACGATCATGCAGGAGGTGATGCCGGTGAATGCGGCCAGATAAGGGGTGCGGCCAGACACCAAAATGGTGATCAACAAGACCAGGGGAATCAAGGTGGGCCAACGCTGCACAAAAGACTCGCGCAACTTGGGCATTTCTTCGTCGGTCAGACCACGCAGGCCGTAGCGCTTGGCCTCGAAGTGCACCTGCATGAACACGCCAAAAAAGTGCATGAAAGCGGGCACGATGGCTGCCGCGATGATGGTCTGATATGACACATTCAAAAATTCAACCATCAAGAAGGCGGCTGCGCCCAAGACAGGCGGCGTGATCTGCCCGCCTGTGGACGACGCGGCTTCGACCGCGCCTGCAAACTCCCGGCGGTAGCCCACCCGGATCATGGCCGGGATGGTGAGCGAGCCCACCGTGACCGCATTGGCCACCGACGAGCCGCTGAGCATGCCGAACATGGCCGAGCCGAACACACTGACCTTGGCCGGGCCACCGGCATAACGCCCGGCCACGGTGGAGGCGATGTCCAGAAACAACTGGCCCAAACCAATGCGCGTGGCCAGCACGCCAAACAGCACAAAGTGAAAAACATAGGTGGCCACCACCCCGACTGCCACGCCATAAATGCCTTGGCTGGTCAGGTACTGGTGGTTGATCATCTGGCTCCAGCTCGCGCCCGCATGCTTGAGCAAACCCGGAAAGTAAGGGCCAGCCAGCGCGTAAGCCGTGAAGCCCAGCGCAATCAAGGGCAAGGGCCAACCCATGGAGCGGCGGGTGGCTTCGAGCAAGGTGATGAACAAGATGGAGCCCATGACCACGTCGAGCGTGTCCGGGTTACCGACGCGGAAGGCCAGGTCATCAAACACATAAGGGATGTACATGACGCTGGCCGCACAGGCCAGGCCCAGCAACCAGTCCACCAGAGGCACGCCGCCAATGCTCAGGCGGCTTTTGGAGACGGTGGTGTCTGCATCCGATTTGAAGGCTGCAAACACCAAAAAAATCAAGCCCAGCACAAAGGCCAGGTGCACACCGCGGTGGGTGGTTTCGCGCAACAAGCCAAAGCCCGCCGTGTAGTAATGGAAGCCCGACAAAATGACCAACAGCCATTTCACGATCACCGATGCGGGCGGCAGCGTGGGCCGAAAGCGCATCTCGGGGTCAAACTTTTCTTCAAGTTCCTGCAAATCGCGCATGTCGCGCTCGCGGGCTTCGGTCATACCTGTCCTTCAAAGCACAGGGCGCACATGCGCCCTGTTTCACATTGAGGGGTGCAATGCACCCTTGTCCAAAACAACACAGAGCACCGTGGCGCTCTGTGCAGCCTGCATCACTTCAGCACACCGGCTTCTTTGTAGAACTTCTCGGCACCGGGGTGGAAAGGAATGCCCACACCCTTGACCGCGTTTTCTTTGGTGATGAATTTGCCTTTGGCGTGACCGGCCGCCAGTGCATCTTGGGCGGCTTTGCCATAGAGCGCTTTGGTGATCTGGTACACCGTTTCAGTGTCGGCCTTGGCGCTGGTCACCCACTGGGCGCCCATGGCCATGGTCTGCACGGCAGGCACGTCTTTGTAAGTACCTGCAGCAATGGTGTCCACCGCCAAGTAGGGGTTGGACTTACGCAGAGCATCGGCCTGTGGACCAGCCAAAGGCACCAGCTCAATGCCTGCACCGCTGGAAGCCAACTCGGCAATTGCACCCGCTGGCGCACCACCCACAAAGAAGAAAGCGTCGAGTGCGCCGTCTTTGAGCTTGTCACCAGCCTGGTTGGGCTTGATGTATTCGGGCTTGATGTCGCTTTCTTTCACGCCATAAGCGGCCAGCACAGTGCGGGCATTGACCAAGGTGCCCGAGCCTGGCTCGTCCAGCGCCACGCGCTTGCCCTTGAGGTCAGACACGGACTTGATGCCCGAACCTTTTTTGACCACCAGGTGGATGCTCTCAGGGTAGAGGTTGGCGATCATGCGCAGGTCGGTCACTTTAGGCTTGCCTTCGTAAACGCCGGTGCCGGTGTAGGCCCAGGTGGCCACATCTGACTGCGAAAAACCGGACTCCATGGCACCACCGGCGACGCCGTTGACGTTGGCCACAGAGCCGTTGGTTGCTTGCGCTGTCGCCACGATCTTGCCGGGCTGGCTGACTGCGTTGGCGATCATGCCGCCCACGGGGTAATAAGTGCCTGCGGTACCACCGGTGCCGATGCGGAAAAATTGCTGTGCTTGCACAGGTGCGGTCATGGCAGCAGCCAAACCCAAGACCCAAAACAGATGGCGACGCTTCATGTGATTCCTCTTTGGTGCGTTAAAGAAACTGAGAGCTCATGTGTAGCACAACTTGTGCCTGATGAGGTCAAAAATTGAGCCGACATCAGGGTAGACTCTGATATCGATGCCCCTAACCCTTTGGGTCAATCACCCGCTTGTGTGGGCATTTATCGGCATAAAGGAAACCCATGCATGTGTGCGTAATGGGCGCTGGCATCATCGGACTGAGCACGGCTTACGAGTTGACACAGCGCGGTCACCGGGTCACCGTGGTCGACCGCACGGCACCGGCTGCAGGCGCCAGCGGGGGCAACGGCGCACAACTGAGCTATTCCTATGTACAACCTTTGGCCGATCCAGGCATTTGGGCGCAGTTGCCCAAGCTGCTGCTGTCGCCTTCTTCTGCACTCAAGATCAGGCCCCAATGGGACACGCGCCAATGGATGTGGGTGTGGCAGTTTCTGCGTGCGTGCAATGCCCAGCAGTCGCAACACACGACGTCGCAATTGCTGACCCTGGCCGCGCAAAGCCGCGCGGTGTTTGACGCGCTGCGCGAGCGCGAAAACATCGACTGTGACTTTGCGGCATCGGGCAAGCTGGTGCTGTTTCGCTCAGAAGCCTCATTTGCAGCGGCGCGTCAACAGATGGGCTTGCAACAGCAATTGGGGGGGGCTGCACAACAGGCGGTCACGGCGTCTGAAGCCTGCGCCATTGAACCTGCTTTGGTGCACCAGCGCGAACCTTTTTCGGGCGCGATTTACACCGAAAGCGAGTGCGCGGCCGATTGCAAACTGGTGTGCGAAGCCTTGGCGCAGATCCTGATCTCGCGGGGTGTGACTTTGCGTCTGGGTCAGGACATTCAGCGCTGGGTCCGCTCGGGCGAGAACGTCAGGGCAATCGGCTTGGCCAATGGCGATGAAATTTCGGCCGATGCGTTCGTGCTGTGCACCGGTCACACGGCGGCGGCTTTGGCGGCGTCTGCGGGTGTGCACTTGCCGGTGTATCCACTCAAGGGTTACAGCATCACGGTGGCCACCGATGGACAGGGCTTGGCGCCGCAGGTCAGCATCACCGACAGTGCCCGCAAAATTGTCTTTGCACGTTTGGGGCAGCGGCTGCGGGCAGCGGGCATGGTGGAGTTGGTGGGCCAAGATGCCCGCGTTCAAACCCGCCAGATTGAGACCTTGCAGCAAGCCACGCAAACCCTGTTTCCCGATTGCTCGCGCTACACCGACATCCAGCCCTGGGCTGGCATGCGCCCGGCCACGCCCACGGGCTTGCCCATCATCGGCCGCCAAGCCACGGGCCCGGGCAATCTTTTCATCAACGCCGGGCAAGGCGCTTTGGGCTTCACTTTGGCGTTTGGGTCGGCGGTTCAACTGGCGAACGCGCTCAGCTGAAGCGCTACCGACTTCTTCCAGATACCGTCTCTTGGCCACTGGCATGATCAAAAATGAAAAAAACTGACCTTGGCCTTGCGCAGCTCACCCCTTGGGCTGAAGCCGATGTGTCCCACCTCATCGCCATGGCTTGGCAAGATGACATCCCCTTTGAAGCCATCCAATCGCAGTTGGGATTGAGCGAAAGCGAGGTCATCGCCTTGATGCGAAAACACCTGAAAGCCGGCTCATTCAAGGTGTGGCGCACGCGGGTACGCGGTCGGGCAAGCAAACACCAATCCAAGCTCACCAGCCAAGACTTGGGGCTTGGCCATCAGGCATCGGCAGCGACCGTGCGTCAAGCCATGGCAGATTCCGAAAATGATTTGTACCCCTTGCCCCCTTCGCCTCTGACCCGCGAGTCATTGCGCTGAAAAGCGCCAAGATCTGGCCCGCGATGCGCCATCAAGCGCGTTGCTGAAGCCCCGGCGCATTGGGCGGCCATGGGGCATCGGCCAAGGTGGCGTGCGCTTGAAAATCAGGCGAGGCCGTGGACGCATGGGCGTGCGCAGGCTCGGGTGATGCGGTGTTTTCAAAACACGAGGCCTGGGGCAGGATCGACTGCAACACACTCAGCACGTTTTGCAGACGCGGGTCATTGGTCTGCGCATCGTCGGTGGTGTCGTTGATGCAAAAAAATTCGAGCGCACCGAATTCGGCCACCAAGGCTTGGAGTTGCGATTGCTGATCGCCTTCGCCTGTCGACACATACCGGTGTCGGTAAGGCCTGATGCTGGCGACCCCGTGCGCCAAGGCCCAGCGCAATACAAAATCCGAAATGATGGTGGGCTTGTCCCAACTGCGAAAGACGGTCGAGCGCACGGCCGCAAACAATTCAGGGGCGGTGTCTTCCAGCTCCAGCAGGATCGACTTGAGCATGGGCCGGGGCGAATGCGCGAAGGTGCGAAATGTGCTTTGGTACAGCGGGTCTTGCTCGCGCAGTGCGGGCGTGCCCGAGTGGGCTTTGTCGGTGAGCCATTGAATCGACAGGCGGCAAGCGTTTTCGAGCGACGTGGCGTCCATGCGCATGGCCTCGTCCGTGACCTCGGGTTCATCGGACCACGTCACGTGAAAACCATCGGGATGAAACCAGTCGCTCAACTGCACCGGCGCACCAAAGAACACATCGTCGTTGAAATAAAAATACCGCTCGGACAGGCCGGGGATGTGGTGAATCCAGGACTCGATGTGCCCGGAATCGAAGGTGGGCAATGAGGCTTCTGGCATGAGGTCACGGTGGTCCACCAGCGTCAGGCGGTCCGAAGGACGCAACCAATCGGGCGCTTGGGCATCGGTGACGATGTAAACATGACCGTGCTCGGGGAAAAACTTTTCCAGCGCACGCAGGCTGTAGCGCAGTTCGTGGTTGTCCCGAAAGCGGCCTTCCACATTGCTGTAGCGGGCCATGGCGGCGCTGGAATCGCTGGGGAGTTGCTGCAGGGCGGCCTGACGTTTGGCCCGCCAGCTCGAATCGTTCCCGTCAACCCACAAATAAACGATGTCGATGGGCGAATCGTGAGGCATGTCTGCGTTGGTTTTTTTTCAAGTGCTGCAGTCTAGCAGTCGGTCTGCGAACGGCTGCGCAATACCCGCCCTGGCTTGAGGGCCACTGCACAGACAACGCCCCATGGGGTCTATGCCTGGCGGCTCTCGCACAGAGCGGCTGCAGCGTGTGTGATGTGCGCCAGGAGACTGATCAGTGGCGATTTTGATGCGGCCAGCCGCGGAGGCTTTCGGCGCATTGCGGCTTACATCTTTGGTGACAATTTGCAGGCCCAAGCGGGTGCAGAGCGCAAAATTTCGATGACCGCTCCCGTCACCGTCACACCCGAAGACCAAGGCTGGCGCGTGCACTTTGTGATGCCGTCTGCCGAAACCGTGCAGACCCTGCCCCGTCCGCTCGACCCCCAAATCCAATTGCGCCCCGTGCCCAAGCACAGCGGATGACGCGCCTCGCTTACAACAGCACCATTTCCACGCTGCGTGTGAGCACCGGACGACACAAAATTCGGTAGCTGTCGGCATCAAAATGGGCGGCTGCGTGGTTGGCCGTTTGGCTCAGTTGGCGGGCCGCTTCGGTGTTGGGCGCGCTGCCCAAATAACACCAATGGTTCACGACGTGGATTTGCGTGAATTCGGCGTCGCGCTCAACCAAGCCCACAGCGCCTTCATAGGGCCAGCATGCTACGCGCAGCGGCAACAAGCTGCTGAACAGCCGCTCCCGGTGCGCCTCAGGGCTTTCATCGCCCCGACAGACGCCTGCGCACTGGCGAATCGCGGCCCGAAAGCACGCTTTGCCAGGTGGCGATTTTTCCAAACCCAGCGGACCGTAACAAAGCTTGTGCTGGTCGGCCACCGCACGCAGCGCATCCAGCGCGGCGTGGCGGCTGGCATAGAGGCCATAGAGGTTGGGCTCGCTGGCAAAGTCGATGTCTTTGGCATAGACCACTTGAGGCACATCGCCCGCCATTTGCAGGCTGCACAGTTGCTTGTTGCGGCGCAACTTTTGGTTGAACAGCGGGTGCTGGGCCTTGATCATTTGGGCCTCTAAAAGCAAGGCACCGATCTCGCCCGCCGTGCGGATGTGGCTGATGCGCTGGGTCTGGCGCAGCATGCGAGCTTCATCTGGCGTGCGCAGGTGCGAAAGCAGCCGGGTGCGGATGTGGATGCTTTTGCCGATGTACAGCGGCAAGTCGCCCTCTTGACCATGAAAAATGTAAACGCCCGCGCCGGTGGGGGCGTCTTCTATGGCTGCACGCAAGTGCTGCGGGTATTCGTGAACCCGACTGTCGTCAACATCAGCGCGGCGGTGTCGTGGCAAAGGCTTGGCTTTCAAGGGTGGATAAACGCAAATGGACACAAAACACTGTTTATATTTACAGTATACTGAATGGGTCATGCTTCCTGCAGTTGCCTGACATTTTCCGGTTCAACGCCCCCGGCTTTTCAGCTTGGGGCGTTTTTTTTGCGCTCAGCGCATGGCTGAGACACAGGCTACAGTCTTGGCATGAACACCCTGCCCTCTGCCGCCACCCTGACGGCCACGCCCCTGATCGACAGCGACCACCCGGTGGTGATGGCGTTTGCGCACCAGCACGCGCAAGGCCGCGACGACCGCGAACGGGCGGTGTCACTGTATTTGGCGGTCCGTGATCAGTTCCGATACGACCCTTACCGCATTGACCTCTCACCCCAAGGCATGCGGGCCAGCTCGGTGATTGCACAAGGCTCGGGTTGGTGCGTGCCCAAAGCTGCCTTGATGGCTGCGGCCTGCCGTGCCGTGGGTCTGCATGCCCGCCTGGGCTATGCCGATGTGCGCAACCACCTGAGCACCGAGCGCTTGCGCCAGACCATGCAGACCGATGTGTTCATCTGGCACGGGTACGCCGACATCTGGCTAGAGGGCCAATGGGTCAAGGCCACGCCCGCCTTCAACATAGAGCTGTGCGACAAGTTCGGCCTGTTGCCTTTGGAGTTTGATGGGCTGAGTGACTCGATCTACCACCCATTTGACAAAGCGGGCAACCGGCACATGGAATATGTGAACCAGCGCGGCACCTTTGACGACATGCCGCTGGACCACATCGTGGCCGACTTCAAAACCCTCTACAGCGGCTGGATGGCCGAACACGACACCCTGCAAAACGCCAATTTTCAGCACGACGTCGAGCGGGAAACACGCTGAGGCCTTTGCCGCGCCCATCGGGGGCACGACCACCACAAAGTTGCCAATAAAAATATTGGATATGATTTTGATGAATTAATCATCAAAATCACCATGTCGGAATTATTCGCATTTTTAGCTTCCACTTTGCTGTTGACGTCCCTGCACGCGCAGGACACGAGCCGCTCGGCTGCGGCCACCGAGAAAAAATACCTCAAAGACCCTGTGGGTGAAGCGGTTTGACGGGCGCGTGGCCCATCCCTCGGCTGCTTCGACAAACTCTGAACATCGTTTGGCTGGCGCTTGGGGTTCTGTCCCATGCCGGGGCCGATGAGCTGCAAGGCCGGGTGGTCAAGGTGGCTGACGGAGACACCGTCACCGTGCTGGATGCCCAACGCCAACAGCATGTGATTCGGCTAGGGGGCATTGACGCCCCAGAAAAAACCCAGGCCTACGGACAAAAGTCAAAGGCCCACTTGTCCCAAGCGGTGTTCGCGCAATTCGTGACCGTGGCATTTGACAAACGCGATCGCTATGGCCGCATCGTCGGCAAGATCCTTGTCGGGGGCCAAGACATCAATCTGCAGCAAGTCCAAGCGGGTTGGGCGTGGCATTACAAACAATACCAACGCGAACAAAGCCCCGAAGACCGCCTTGTCTATGAAGAAGCGCAGCGCCTAGCGAGTGAAGCGCGCCAGGGCCTGTGGCAAGGACAAGGCCCCACCCGTCCGGAGCCCCCTTGGGAATACCGTGCGCGCATGAAGTCTGAACGGCAAACGGCACAAAGCGACACTTCCCGGCTGGCCAGCAGCCCGCAATAGCCGCCTGCCAAGCCCTTAGCCGAGCAAGATCAGCCGGGGCGAACCATCTGACACGTGCTGGGCAAGCGCGCCTGCTCGGCCTTGATCTGCCGCACCACCTTGAAGCCGTAGCCCGAGCCTTCGACATCGAAGGGCACACCGGGGCTGCCCTGGCGCTGCATCACGCCCACCACCAAAGGCTGCTGAAACTGGTGGTCTTCGGCACGCATGAAGCCGGTTTGCCCGGCCATGCTGACCCGGGCTTTTTCAAGCGCCAGCGCCACGGCCACGGGCTCGGTGCTGCCCGCTTTTTCCACCGCTTGGGCCAGGGCCTCGACCATCAACTGCATGCGCACATGCACATAGTCCTCAGAAGGCTTGCTGAACCGTTGGCGAAACGATTGGTAAAACGCCTCACTCGCCTTGCCCGGCACATTGGGCAGCCAGTCGGCCACCGCAATCACGCGGTCCACACCAGCATCACCCAAGGCCGCAGGCGCACCCAACGCGTTGCCATAAAAGGTGTAGAACTTGCCTTCGTAGCCTGCCTCACGAGCCGACTTGACCAACAGTGTGAGGTCATTGCCCCAGTTGCCCGTGATGACCGCTTGCGCCCCGCTGGCCTTGATCTTGGCTGCATAAGGCAAAAAGTCTTTCACCCGACCCATGGGGTGCAGCTCATCGCCGACCACTTTCACATCAGGGCGTTGCTTGGCCAGTTGGCGTTTGGCTTCGCGCAGCACGGCCTGGCCAAAGCTGTAGTCCTGCCCAATCAGGTAAACCGACTCGATTTTTTTGTCAGCCTGCAAGACCTGCATCAGCGCCGTCATGCGCATGTCGGCGTGGGCGTCAAAGCGGAAGTGCCAAAAACTGCACTTCTCGTTCGTCAGCGCCGGGTCCACCGCCGAGTAGTTCAAAAACAGCACGCGCTTGGTCGGCTCGCGCTCGTTGTGTTTGTTGATGGCATCGATCAGGGCGGCGGCATTGGCCGAAGAGTTGCCTTGCAGCACCACTTGCGCCCCGTCGTCAATGGCCGATTTGAGGGAAGACAAAGCCTCTTCGCTTTGGCCTTTGCTGTCGTAACGCTCTAGCACCATGGGGCGCAAGCCCTGCGCGGTCTTGACGCCGCCGCGTGCATTGACGCGCTCCACCGCCCAAGCGATGTTGCGCACCACCGCCTCACCCGTGTTGCCAAAGGGGCCACTCAGGCCCTCGATCAGCGCCAGCTTGATGGGGGCTGGCGATTGCGCCCCAGCGGGCGCCAAACAAAAAGCCGCAGCCAGCAAAACCAGCGCACGACGGGAAGAGATCAAGGACAAACGCATATCAAAAATAGAACCCGCGCTCACACGGGTTAGGGCCGAAAGTCGCGCAGTTTAACGGCTCGGCTTAAACCAGTTCATGCAAAGGCCAGCGCGGTTTGACGTCGAAGCTGTAACGCGCCTCGGCCACTTGTGCCCCCGACTGCAAACGCATGGCAGCGGCCATGGCGATCATGGCGCCGTTGTCGGTGCACAGGTGCAGCTCGGGGTAATGCACGCGCACCCCGGCTTTGGCGCAGGCTGCATTGAGCTGGGCCCGCAGCTCACGGTTGGCCCCCACGCCCCCAGCCACCACCAGACGCTTCATGCCCGTGGCCTTGAGGGCGTTCATGGATTTTTTGACCAGCACTTCCACAATCGCCGCCTGGGTCGATGCGGCCAAGTCGGCCCGCTCGGGGGCGCCTTCGGTGTGGGCGGCGGGGCCGATTTTTTGGCTTTGGGTGAGCACGGCGGTCTTGAGGCCCGCAAAAGAAAAATCGAAGTCGCCACTGTGTAGCAGCGGGCGCGGGAGCTTGTAGGCGGCCGGGTTGCCCTGCTCGGCCAGACGCGACAGGCCCGGGCCACCGGGATAAGGCAAGCCCATGAGCTTGGCCGACTTGTCAAAGGCCTCGCCAGCGGCGTCGTCAATCGTCTCGCCCAGCAGCTCGTAACGCCCCACGCCATCCACCCGCATCAGCTGGGTGTGACCACCCGACACCAGCAAGGCGATGAAGGGGAACTCGGGCGCATCGGCGCTCAAAAATGGCGAGAGCAAATGCCCCTCCAAATGGTGCACGCCCAAGACAGGCTTGCCCAAAGACGCGGCCAGTGCACAGGCCACGCCAGAGCCCACCAAGAGCGCCCCGGCCAAACCCGGCCCGCGTGTGTAGGCCACCACATCGACATCGCTCAAACTGACCCCGGCCTCGCTCATGACCTGGCGCGTGAGCGGCAGCACCCGACGGATGTGGTCGCGGCTGGCCAACTCGGGCACCACGCCGCCATAGGCCTGGTGCATCTCGATTTGGCTGTAGAGCGCGTGTGACAAGAGGCGCGGCAGTGCATCGCCCGTGGTTTCCACCAAGGCCACGCCCGTCTCGTCGCAGGATGATTCGATACCCAAAATTCGCATAACAGGTAGTTTAAGCGGGGCATGGGCCGCCTCTGG
>JAGNVG010000064.1 GCA_017986605.1 Limnohabitans sp. | reverse complement strand
GCCAAAGGCATGCCGCCGCCAATCACTTTGCCCAGCACCGTCATGTCGGGCTTGAAGCCAGGAATGGCTTTTGCGTAAACGCTTTGCGCGCTGCCCAAAGCCACGCGGAATCCGGACATGACTTCGTCAAACACCAGCAGTGCACCGTGTTCTGAGCACAGCTCTCGGCAGCGCTTCATGAAGGGGACGCTGGCGCGAACAAAGTTCATATTGCCTGCAATGGGTTCGATCATCACACAGGCCAAGTCCTTGCCGTGCAGGGCAAAGGCTTCTTCCAGCGCCGTGATGTTGTTGTATTCGAGCACCAAGGTGTCGCGCACCACTTCCGGTGGGACGCCCGCACTGGTCGGGTTGCCAAAGGTGGCCAAGCCCGAACCGGCTTTGACCAGCAGGGCATCGGCGTGGCCGTGGTAGCAGCCTTCAAATTTGATGAACTTGCTGCGGCCGGTGGCGCCACGCGCCAGGCGCAGGGCGCTCATGCCCGCTTCGGTGCCCGAGCTGACCAAGCGCACCATCTCCATGGAGGGGACGTGCTTCAGGATTTCTTCGGCCAACTCGATTTCGCGCTCGGTAGGCGCCCCGAAAGAAAAGCCGTCCAGCGCCGCTTTTTGCACCGCTTCGAGCACGGCGGGGTGGCCATGGCCCAGGATCATGGGGCCCCAGGAGCCGATGTAGTCGATGTATTTTTGGCCGTTGGCGTCCCAAAAATAAGCGCCTTGTGCACGCTGCACAAAGCGGGGTGTGCCGCCCACGGCACGAAAGGCGCGAACGGGCGAGTTGACGCCACCAGGTATCACTTGGGCGGCGCGGTCAAAAAGGGTTTGGTTGCGATCGGTCATGTCGGTTCTCGAAAGGTTCAATGTTTGGTTTCGTTGAAGGGCACTTCAAAGTAGTCGGCACCAGGGTGTACTTCGGGGTCGTCTTCGTCGTCGGATTCTTCGCCCTCAGGCAGGGCCCAAAACAGGCGGTCGGGAATGACTTGGCCCATGCCAGGCCGGAAACCTTCGTCCAGGCAGCGGTCTAGGTAATGAAGCGCTTCGCCGGTGGCTTCTGGCAAGTCCATGCCCGTGGCCAACAGGGCGGCCAGGGCCGCAGTCAAGGTGTCGCCAGCCCCGACAAACACGGCTTCAATGCGCTCGAATTTTTCGTGGGCCAACACGGTTTCGGGTGATGCCAAGGCGTTGTCGATGTGCTGTTCGGGCAGTGGCAGGCCTGTAACCAATGTGTAGGGCACGCCCAGTTCGGAGGCTGCTTTGGCGATATCGCGGGGACCCGGGTTGCGCTCACCGGTCCACTCGGGCAGCAACCAGCGGCGCAGCGTGCTGTGATGACCCACCAAAACACTGGTTTGTGGCAATAACAACTCGCGGAAGGCGTCCAGATAAGCGTCAATCTTGTCGTCTTCCCACCAAGACAGGTTGGGCATGTAGGCCACGACCGGCACACCGTCGTAATCGTCGGCAAGCGCGGCAATAACGGCCAAACTTTCAGGCGTTCCGACAAAGCCGACCTTGATCACTTGCACCGGCACGTCTTCGGCCACGGCCCGTGCCTGGTCGTTCACGGCTTCTTCGTCGAGCGGATAGAAGTCGGTGATGCTGCTGGTATCTCGCACATAGGTGCCGGTGCAGACAGGCAGGCAATGTGCACCCACCGAGGCCATGGCTGTCGCGTCGCAGCTCAGGCCGCCAGCACCACTGGGGTCGTTGGCATTGAAGGACAACACGCAGGCCAGACCGGCAGATTCATCCTCATCAAGGCGCATCTCGGTTTCAAGTGGGGATTCGGGTTTGTGATCGGTCATGGAAGGCGAATTGCAGGGGGCTTCAGAAGGTCTTCAGCCGGGTACTCGGCAGGTCCCGATACAATCAAATCATTCTATTCGACTCTTTGATTGCGACACTGTGATGGAACACAAAACCTGGATGTGCCTGATTTGCGGCTGGATTTACGACGAAGCCGAGGGTGACCCCGAGCACGGCATTGCGCCGGGCACCAAATGGGAAGACGTGCCCATGAACTGGACTTGCCCAGAGTGCGCTGCCCGTAAAGAAGATTTCGAGATGGTGGCGATCTGATCTGAACAGATCATCCACCCACACCCAGCCGTCTATTCAGACGGCTTTTTCTTGACCACCGCATACCTTTCCAGTGTTTTTTCACGGGCTTCGGCATGGTCCACGATGGGGCAGGGGTAGGTTTTTCCAATGACCACTTCGGCCGCTTGCAGTGCCAGTGGCTTGGCCAACCAAGGCGCATGCAGGTCTGTGGTCGGTAAAGCCGCCAGTTCGGGCACATAGCGTCGGATGAATTTGCCTTCCGGGTCAAATTTCTCGCTCTGGCTGATGGGGTTGAAGATGCGAAAATAGGGCTGTGCGTCACAGCCACTGGAACTGGCCCATTGCCAGCCCCCGTTGTTGGCCGACAAGTCGAAGTCGTTCAGATGTGTGGCGAAATACTTTTCGCCCCAACGCCAATCGATGCCCAAATCCTTGACCAAAAAGCTGGCCACCACCATGCGCAGCCGATTGTGCATATAGCCGGTCTGATTGAGTTGGCGCATGGCTGCGTCCACCAGAGGGTAGCCCGTTCGCGCTTCGCACCAAGCATTAAACAGTTTGTGGGCGTGCGGGCCGTGTTCCCAGTGGATGGCGTCGTACTCGGGTTTGAAGCTCTGGCCATGGCCCACATGGGCAAAGTTGTGCAGCACTTGCACATAAAAGTCGCGCCAGATCAATTCGGACAGCCAAACACTGGCCCCAGTGCTGCCTGCCAGCATGCGTGGGTAAGCTTCGCGGGCGAGCTGGCGAATCGACACGGTGCCAAAGCGCAAATGCACGCTCAAATAACTGGGGCCTTTGATGGCCGGAAAGTTGCGGGTGTCTTCGTACGCGTCGATTCGGGTCAGAAAGTCTTGCAACAAGGCTTGGGCCCCCGATTCGCCAGTCGGGATTTTCAGGGCTTTGAGATTGCTGGGCTCAAATCCGATGTCTTGCAGGCTGGGCACGGGATGGGCCAAGTCATCAGGACGAGGCGCTAGGCGTTTGGCCAGCGCTGTCACGTCGAAAGCCTGCAGGTCTTCAGGCGTGACTTTCTTCAGCCAGGCGTTTTTGTAAGGTGTGAACACGCTGAAGGGCTTGGCCATTTGGGTCAGTACTTCATGGCGCTCAAAGACCACGTGGTCTTTGAAGGTGTGCAACACGATGCCGTGGTCGGCCAAATGGCCGCGCACCTGAATGTCGCGTGCCAGCGCCAGAGGCTCGTCATCGTGGTTGGCAAACACCGCTTGGGCTTGCAGGTGCTGGGCCAGTTTGGCGATTTTGTCCTTGGCCACGCCGTGCCGCACGATCAGTCCGGCTTGGGGGTGTCCGGCCAGCGCGCGCAATTGCGCATCGACTTCGACCAGCGATTCGCGGATGAATTCGACCCGTCGATCGGCGCGGGGCAGTGTGTCCAGAATTTCGGTGTCGAACACAAACACCACATGCACCCGTTGGCAGTGTTTCAGGGCTTGCTGCAGGGCCTTGTTGTCACTCACGCGCAGGTCGCGCCGCAGCCAGACCAGTCCACAAGAAAAAGGGGTTTCCATCAAGGTTTGCCGGGTTGGTTCCATCAAGACACCTTCAGACTGACCCTCAGGTGCCAGACCGCTAAAATCGGTGCATGACAGATTGTGCCTCTATCGACCTCAAGCATCATTTCCTGATCGCCATGCCCGGGTTGGAGGACGAGACTTTTGCCCGCAGCGTTATTTACATGTGCGAGCACAGCGCCCGTGGTGCCATGGGCCTGATCATCAATAAACCCGCCGATATCAGCATGCGTTTGCTGTTTGACAAGGTGGATTTACCTCTGCGCCGCGAAGACCTGGTGCCAAACCCGGTGTCTCAGGGCGGCCCGGTGCAAACCGAACGGGGCTTTGTCCTGCACGACCCTGTGGTGATGGAAAAGACCGAAGAGGGTGGGGGCTCTGTTTACGCCTCGACCCTCGCCGTGCCGGGGGGGCTGGAGATGACCACCTCGCGCGATGTGCTGGAGGCCTTGTCTTCCGGGGCTGGCCCTCGTCGTGTGTTGATCACCTTGGGTTATTCGTCTTGGGGTGAAGGGCAGTTGGAGTCCGAGCTGGGTGAGAACACTTGGTTGACTGTGCCCGCCTCGGCCGAAGTGATTTTTGATGTCCCCATGGCCGAGCGCTACGATCGTGCGCTGGATCTGTTGGGCCTCAAAAGCTGGATGCTTTCGCCAGAAGCGGGGCATGCATGAGTGACGTGCCAGAAAACACCGTTCCCGCCAACCAGCAAACTTTTTTGGCCTTTGACTACGGCCTGAAACGCACCGGCGTGGCCGTGGGCAATCGGCTGATGAAAAGTGCTACGCCGCAAGGCACGATAGCCGCCGAGGGCGATGCCCGTTTTGAGCACATCGCCAAACGGATCAACGAGTGGCAGCCCGACGCGCTGGTGATCGGCGTGCCTACCCACCCCGATGGCGGAGAACACGAGAACACCTTGCGTGCTCGCAAGTTTGGTCGCCAACTGCGTGGTCGATTTGGCTTGGCGGTGTACGAGGTGGACGAGCGTTACAGCACCACCGAGGCCCATTCGCAAGGCGCCAAAGACGCCGATGCCGCGGCGGCGGCCATCATTCTTGAACAATTTTTAAGGAGCCTCCCATGAGTGCCCTCGCTCTCAACGCCGAGGCGTTGTACCAAGAACTGCTGCGCGGGGCGCGCAGCCTGTGCCAAGCCGACACTCGCTTGGTCGGCATCACCTCGGGTGGCGCCTGGCTGGCTCAGCGTCTGCAGCGCGACCTAGGCCTGGCCGGGGAGTCAGGCCAAGTGTCCTCGGTCATGCACCGCGACGATTACGCCCAGCGCGGCCTCGCGGCCGGTGGCCAGACCAGCCTGCCCTTCGAGGTCGATGGCGCAGACATCCTGATCCTTGACGATGTGCTCTACACCGGCCGCACCATCCGCGCCGTGCTCAATGAACTCTTTGACTACGGCCGACCCGCCCGCGTGCAGCTGGCCGTGTTGGTGGACCGAGGTGGCCGCCAGTTGCCGGTGCAAGCCGACTACGCCGCCGCCCGTGTGGCCCTGCCCGAGACGCAATCGCTGGCGCTGGCCCGCGACGCAGAGGGTCGGTTCAGTTTTGAAGTGGAGAACAAAGCCTGATTGAGGTGAAAACAACATGCTCTACAAACGCAACAACCCCCAACTCAATAAAAACGGCGAGCTGATCCATCTGCTTTCCACCGAAGGCCTGTCCAAGGACATCCTGACCCACATCCTCGACACCGCGCAGGGCTTTGTGAGTGTCAACGACCGCGAGGTCAAGAAGGTGCCTCTCTTGCGTGGCAAGAGCGTGTTCAACCTGTTTTTCGAGAACAGCACCCGAACCCGCACCACTTTCGATATCGCGGCCACGCGCCTGTCGGCCGACGTCTACACGCTCGACATTGCGCGCTCTTCGGCCAGCAAAGGCGAGTCGCTGCTCGACACCATCGCCAACCTGAGCGCTATGGCCGCCGACATCTTTGTGGTGCGCCACAGCGAGTCGGGTGCTCCTTACCTGATCGCCCAGCATGTGGCGCCCCATGTGCATGTGGTCAACGCCGGTGACGGGCGCCACGCCCACCCCACTCAGGCGCTGCTGGACATGTACACCATCCGGCACTACAAAAAAGATTTTTCCAACCTCACTGTGGCCATCGTGGGCGACGTGCTGCACTCGCGGGTGGCGCGGTCCGACATCCACGCGCTCACCACGCTCGGCTGCGCCGAAGTGCGTGTGGTCGGCCCCAAAACGCTGGTGCCCGCTGACATGGCTCAGATGGGCGTGCGTGTCTTCAACAACCTCGAAGAGGGCATCAAGGGCTGCGACGTGGTCATCATGCTGCGCCTGCAAAACGAGCGCATGAGTGGCGCGCTGCTGCCCTCCAGCCAGGAATATTTCGAGAGCTTTGGCCTCACGCCCGAGAAGCTGCAACTGGCCAAGCCCGATGCCATCGTCATGCACCCCGGCCCGATCAACCGCGGGGTCGAGATCGACTCGGCGGTGGTCGACGGCCAGCAAAGCGTGATCCTGCCGCAGGTGACCTTCGGCATCGCCGTGCGCATGGCGGTGATGAGCATCGTGGCCGGCAACGAGGCATAAGGATAAGAACATGAAGATCCTGATTCAAAACGGCCGCGTCATCGACCCCGCCAGTGCTTTCGATAAAACCGCTGATGTGGCCATCGCTGCGGGCCGCATCGTGGCGGTGGGGCAAGCACCCGCCGACTTCACACCTGACCGGGTGATCGATGCCAAAGGCTGCATCGTGGCCCCCGGCTTGGTGGATTTGGCAGCCCGCCTGCGCGAGCCCGGCCAGGAGCACGCGGGCATGCTCGAGAGCGAAATGGCTGCGGCTGTCGCTGGTGGGGTGACCAGCTTGGTTTGCCCGCCCGACACCGATCCGGTGCTCGACGAGCCGGGTCTGGTCGAGATGCTGCGCTACCGCGCCGAAAAACTGCACCAAGCCCGTGTGTTGCCGCTGGGTGCACTCACCGTGGGCCTCAAGGGCGATGTGTTGACCGAAATGGGGCAGCTCACGGCAGCGGGTTGTGTGGGTTTTTCTCAGGCCGAGGTGCCGATCCCCAGCACCCAAGTGCTGCAACGCGCGCTGCAATACGCCAGTACCTTTGGTTACGCCGTTTGGCTGCGCCCGCAAGAGCTGCACTTGGGCAAGGGCGTGGCCGCCAGTGGACCTCTCGCCACGCGCATGGGCTTGTCCGGCGTGTCGGTGGCGGCCGAGACGATTGCTTTGCACACGATCTTTGAACTCGTGCGGTCCACGCAAGCGCGTGTGCACCTGTGCCGCATCAGCAGTGCAGCGGGCGTGGCGCTGGTGCGTCAGGCCAAAGCCGAGGGCCTGCCGGTCACCGCCGATGTGAGCATCAATTCGCTGCACCTGACCGATGCCGATATGGGCTACTTCGACAGCCGTGCGCGCCTCACGCCCGTGTTGCGACAACAGCGCGACCGCGATGCGCTGCGCGCAGGCCTGGCCGACGGCACGCTCGACGTGCTGGTGTCCGACCATAGCCCGGTCGACGCTGACGCCAAGGCCCTGCCCTTTGCCGAAGCCGAGCCGGGTGCAACGGGCTTGGAATTGCTTTGGAGCTTGGCGCTCAAATGGGGCCGCGATGCTGGCTTGCCTTTGATGCAAGTGCTCTCTCGCATCACGGCCGACCCTGCTCGAGTGCTGGGTGCAACGCTGAATAGTTTGCAAGGCGGCGTGGGACAGTTGACGGTGGGAAGTGTTGCTGATGTGTGCGTCTTGTCGGATCAAGGCCATTGGTTGGTCGCCGCCGAGGCCTTGCGCAGTCAGGGCAAGAGTACGCCGTTTTCGGGCTATGAGTTGCCCGGTCGTGTCTTGGCCACAGTGGTCGCGGGGCATGTGGCGTTTGAAGCACATGGATGACAAGCGCCATGCCGGCCCTTTGCATCAGCTTCACGCGGGCTGTGTCGGTGGGTGATGTGCTGATATGCGGTCGCTGAGAGCCGTCTGGAAACTGCTGCGTGGCCTGTGGCATGTGCTGGTGGGCATGTGGACCATTTATGTTCGCTTTCCACAGCTAGGCCCGGAGCAACGCGAAATGCGCGTGCAGGCTTGGGCCTTGCAGTTTTTGGCCCTCTGGGATATCCACCTCAAGGTCTTGGGTCAACCTGTGGCACAAGGCCCTGTCTTGATGGTGTGCAACCACATTTCGTGGTTGGATATTTCCGTGATCCATGCAGCGCGGCATTGCCGCTTTGTCTCCAAGTCGGACATCCGGGATTGGCCTTTGGTGGGGGCTCTGGCGACCGGGGCGGGCACACTTTACATAGAGCGCACCAGCCGCAAGGATGCGTTGCGCATGGTCAAAGACATGGCCGATGCCATGAGAAACGGTGATGTGGTGGCGGTTTTCCCTGAAGGAACGACCAGTGATGGCCGTGATTTGCTGCCCTTTCATGCCAACTTGATTCAGTCCGCGATACAAGCCCAAGCACCTGTACAGCCGATGTCGCTGCAATTTTTAGATGCCGCAACGGGTGAGCCTACTTTTGCGCCTTGCTATATTGGCGATGACACTTTGCTGGGTTCTATCTGGCGCACACTGACCGCCCCGCGCATCACGGCGGTGGTCCATTTTGGTCAATTGCAACAGGCTGATGGCCGTGACCGGCGGGCTTGGTCCCTTGCCCTGCGTGCAGAGGTGGCTCGCTTGCGCGATGCGGGGGCTGTACAGCAATGATGGTTTGTACGCGTCAAGGGTGGTGCTGCCACGTCAGAGCGCAGATGGGTGTTTGATGAAAAATTGTTTTTGGACCATTCTTTTATCTACCAGCGTGGCCCAGGTGATGGCAGCGGGTGTTTATCCATCGGTCCCTGTCAGGGAAATTCCTGAGGGGCTCAAGATGGTCTGGCGGTTGACCAAGCCGGAGATGACGGAAAACAGCCGTTGTGCGGCAGCTTTTGATAACCACAGCGACGTGGAGAAAATGACTTTGCAGTGCTCGGTTCACATCAAAATGGCGGCCGAAGGCGCACGCCGGGCCATGCGCTACTGCGAAGAGAAAAGGCAAGAAATGAAGATCAAAGAGCCCTGCCGAATTGTGACGGACTGAGTGCGGGGCACCGTTTGCTTGGCCGTTAGCAAACGCGGCGGGCGATTTTCTGAATGGGTGAGGACGGGTCAATGTCCAGCCATTCGTGCAGCATGCCTTGCCGACTCACCACCTTGCCTGTGAGCATAGGGCCTGTGTAATAGGTCAAGTGCAAAACCCTGGCCATTTTCAAACGGCAATTGACCTGGATTTGTGAGTGAATGGATAAATAGGGCTTGCCGTCACCTGTGGATTGGGGCTTTTTGTAATCCAGTGCGCTCCACACTGTTTTGCGCCCATCTTCTTCCTCGATGGACTTGGGGTCAATGTAGAACAAACCTTGGTCGTTGAGCATGACGGCCTCCCATTTGGTGCTGGCCTTGGCTCCGAAGCACAGCAATATAGACACGCCCATGAGGGCGCAGGCGATGGGGTGGGTCAGTTTCATGGCGCTCAATGGGGTCGGGTGGTTGCTGCAGTCGTGAACCATCGTTGAATGGCAAGCGTGGTGCGGACTCAAAGATGGCCCTCTCAGCGACAAAACTGTCAGGTTCGGCGGTTGAGTAATTGAGAGGCCAGCACCACCATGGCTTGGCGGTGCGGGTTGTCAGGCAGTTGCAGGGCGGCATCGATGGCGCGCTGCGCTTCCGTCGCAGCGGCGTTGCGTGTGGCTTCTAAGGCCCCAGTTTCTCGAACGATGGCCACGATCTCCGCCAATCGCTCGACGCTGCCGGTTTCGATGGCTTCGCGAACGGTTTGACGCTGCGCTTCGCTACCGAGTTGCATGGCCAAAATCAGCGGCAGAGT
The DNA here is from genome assembly GCA_017986605.1 of Limnohabitans sp. GTDB lineage: Bacteria > Pseudomonadota > Gammaproteobacteria > Burkholderiales > Burkholderiaceae_C > Limnohabitans_A. Next base: position 4,710 of record JAGNVG010000064.1, on the reverse strand, counting down.
GGCCTTGCCTTCACGCAAGTCATCGCCCAGATTTTTGCCCATTTCAGCCGCATTTCCGTCGTAATCGAGCACGTCGTCAATGACCTGAAAAGCGGTCCCTAAAGCCTGTCCGTAGTCAGCGCAAGCCGTCTCAACAGCGGCCGTGCTGCCTGCCAAAATTGCACCCAAACGGGCACTGGCCTCGAACAATTTGGCTGTTTTGGAGCGAATGACCCGTAAATAGCCTTCTTCATCCAGTGAGGCGTCGTGCATGTTCATCAGTTGCAGCACTTCGCCCTCGGCGATCACATTGGTGGCATCGGCCAAGGTTTGCATGACGCGCATGCTTTCGGCATCCACCATCATCTGGAAGGCTCGCGAATACAAAAAGTCGCCCACCAGCACGCTGGCTGGGTTACCAAAGCTTTCGTTGGCTGTGGGGCGGCCGCGGCGCAGGGTGGATTCGTCCACCACATCGTCGTGCAGCAATGTGGCTGTGTGAATGAACTCGACCACAGCTGCCAAGTTGTGGCGTTGTGTGCCAGTAAACCCCAAAGCACCGCAAGCCAGCAGCAAAAGCACGGGACGCAGGCGTTTGCCGCCGGCTGAAATGATGTAACGTGCCACTTCTCCAACCAAGGGGACGCCTGAATCCAGTCGCTGGGCGATGACCCGGTCGACTTCGGCCATGTCGGGAGCCACCAGTTCGAGGACGGTGGCGGTGCTGTGATCAGAGGCAGACAAGTGGAATATCCGGCTGGTTACCCGGCAGGGCCGAGTCTGGAAAGGACGAGGGGAGGGTGCGTTTTGAGCTTGCACACATTATAGGGATCGGGTTTGCCGATCCCGGCACTGGGATCGTTGACGCGGTGGGATTTGCCTGATCCCTCGGGCCGTGCTAGAATCTTCGGTTCCTTGGGGATTAGCCCTTGGAAACTTCCATTCAAAGAGGTCATTTATGTACGCGGTCATAAAAACCGGTGGCAAACAGTATCGTGTTGTCGCTGGCGAAAAAATTAAAGTAGAACAGATTGCTGCGGACGTTGGCCAGGAAATCGTGATTGATCAAGTTTTGGCCGTCGGTACCGGCGCTGAACTCAAGATCGGCACGCCCCTGGTGTCCGGCGCCACAGTCAAAGCCACAGTTTTGGCGCATGGCAAGCACGACAAAGTGCACATCTTCAAGATGCGCCGTCGCAAGCACTATCAGAAACGTCAGGGTCACCGCCAGCAGTTCACCGAACTGCAAATCGGCGCGATCTCTGCCTGAGGAGAATAGGTCATGGCACAGAAAAAAGGCGGCGGCTCTACGCGCAACGGTCGTGATTCCAAGCCAAAGATGCTGGGTGTCAAGGCTTTCGGTGGTGAACTGATCAGCGCTGGCTCGATCATCGTTCGTCAACGTGGTACCAAGTTCCATGCCGGCAACAACGTCGGTATCGGCAAAGACCACACTTTGTTTGCCTTGGTGGACGGCCACGTGTCGTTCTCGACCAAAGGTGAGCTCAGCAAGCACATGGTTAACGTGACACCGGCTGTTTAAGCCTGTCTCGCCCATTGCGAAGAGGAGCCCCGCAAGCCGGGGCTTTTCGCATTTTGGCTCGCTGGTATTTTGATGGCGAGCCCCAAGCTACACTGGAAATCTCATGAAGTTCGTTGACGAAGCCTATATTGACATCTCCGCGGGTGACGGCGGGAACGGCTGCGTCTCGTTCCGTCATGAAAAGTACAAAGAATTCGGTGGCCCCAACGGCGGAGATGGCGGTCGCGGCGGGCATGTTTTTGCTTATGCCGACATCAACCTCAATACGTTGGTGGATTACCGCTATTCGCGTCGCCACGAAGCCAAGCGTGGCCAGCACGGCATGGGCTCCGACATGTTCGGTGCGGCCGGAGACGACGTCACCCTCAAAATGCCCGTGGGCACCATCATCACCGACGCTGAAACCGGTGAAGTGCTGTATGAGCTGCTGGTGCCCGGTGAAACCATCATGATCGCCAAAGGCGGCGACGGTGGTTTTGGCAACATGCGTTTCAAAAGCGCGATCAACCGTGCGCCCCGTCAGAAAACACCGGGCTGGCTCGGTGAAAAGAAAGAGCTTAAGCTCGAACTGAAGGTGCTGGCCGACGTGGGACTGCTGGGCATGCCCAATGCAGGCAAATCCACTTTCATTGCGGCCGTCTCGAACGCCCGCCCCAAAATTGCCGATTACCCTTTCACCACCTTGCACCCCAATCTGGGCGTGGTCCGCGTGGGCCCCGAGCAGAGCTTTGTGGTGGCCGATGTGCCGGGCTTGATCGAAGGCGCCTCCGAAGGTGCAGGCCTTGGGCATTTGTTTTTGCGCCATTTGCAGCGCACCCGCTTGTTGCTGCATGTGGTGGACTTCGCGCCGTTTGACGAGAACGTTGACCCGGTGCAGCAAGCCAAAGCCATTGTGGCTGAGCTCAAAAAATACGATCCGGGTCTTTACAACAAGCCGCGCTGGCTGGTGCTCAATAAGCTGGACATGGTGCCTGCTGATGAGCGCGAGGCCCGTGTCAAGGACTTCATCAAGCGGATGCGCTACAAAGGCCCAGTTTTCCAGATCTCCGCCTTGACCCGTGAAGGTTGCGAGCCCCTGATCAAAGAGATCTACAAGCACATCCGTGCCCAGCAGATCATTGAGCAGGGTGTCGTGGACATTGACCCCCGATTCAAGGAGCAGGACAAGCCTCTAGAGCCGGATGCCGATGATCCGCGTTTCAAGCCATTGCCTTCTGACGCCGATTAATTCGGCGGCCTGAGCCGACATTTACGCTTCCTTGTCTTTCAAGTCCAGTAGACCCCAGCATGACTTCTGCAGCCGTTTCCACCCTGTTGCGCGACGCCCGCCGCATCGTCGTCAAAGTCGGCTCCAGCCTGGTGACCAATGAAGGTCGAGGGCTGGATGAAGTCGCGATTGGCGAGTGGTGCCGGCAGATGGCACTGCTCAGCGCCCAAGACAAAGAAGTGGTCATGGTCTCCAGTGGCGCGATTGCCGAGGGCATGAAGCGACTGGGCTGGACGACCCGCCCCAGTGAAGTGCCCGCTTTGCAAGCGGCGGCTGCCGTGGGGCAGATGGGTCTCGCGCAAATGTACGAAACCAAGCTGCGTGAAAACGGCATGGGCAGTGCTCAGGTGCTGTTGACACACGCTGATTTGGCCGACCGCGAGCGCTATCTCAATGCCCGCTCGACGCTGCTGACTTTGTTGCAGCATCGTGTGCTGCCGGTCATCAACGAAAACGACACAGTCGTCAACGACGAGATTAAATTCGGCGACAACGACACCTTGGGTGCCTTGGTGGCCAACCTGATTGAAGCCGACCTGTTGGTTATCTTGACCGACCAAAAGGGCTTGTACACCGCTGATCCACGCAAAGACCCTTCAGCCACATTTGTGCACGAGGCCCGAGCCGGTGATCCGGCGCTGGAGGCGATGGCTGGTGGTGCCGGCTCCAGCATCGGCAAGGGCGGCATGATCACCAAAATCTTGGCAGCCAAGCGCGCGGCGGGTTCAGGTGCGTCCACCGTGATCGCTTGGGGCCGCGAGCCCGATGCCTTGCTGCGCCTAGGCCAGGGCGACAACATGGGCACTTTGTTGGTGGCTCAAACGGCCAAGCAGCAAGCGCGCAAACAATGGATGGCCGACCACCTTCAATTGCGCGGCTCTGTGACGGTGGATGCCGGTGCGGCCCATAAAGTGCTGACCGAAGGCAAGAGCTTGCTGCCTATTGGCATGACGGGCGTGTCTGGAGATTTTTCACGCGGTGACGTGATCGCTATTCGCGATGCACAAGGTGCAGAGATTGCGCGTGGCCTAGCCAACTATGCCAGCGCTGAAGCGCGTTTGCTCTGTCGCAAGCCTTCGCACGAATACGAGGCTTTGTTGGGTTACACGGCAGAACCGGAAATGGTGCACCGCGACAATTTGATCCTGAGTCATTGAAACGCTCAGGTTTTGGCCAATGGACCGCAAAAAAGCCCACGTTAGGTGGGCTTTTTGCTTTCTGCTCACCCCAGTTTAACCTTGCGGGTTGGGGTCGAAGCTGGCGCCCGGAGGCAATTCCATGTGCGGCGGTGCTTGCATTGTCATGGGGCCGTTGTCTGGTTCCATGCCTTCGCGGGGGCCACGAGGGCCGCCACGCAAATAACGGTTTTGCCGGTCATTGCGAGGCAGAAAACGGGCCAACTCGGTCAGCGCCATTTCATAAACGCCGCGCTTGAACTCCACCACCACGTCGAGCGGGACCCAATAGTCATTCCAACGCCAAGCGTCAAACTCAGGGTGGTCGGTGGCGCGCAGGTTCAGGTGGTGGTCGTGCGTGACCATCTGCAGCAGGAACCAGATTTGTTTCTGGCCCTTGTAAAAGCCGCGTGCATCCCTTCGGATGAAGCGGTCTGGCACCTCATAGCGCAACCAGTCACGGGTTCGGGCCACGATGCGCACATGCTCCGGGTGGAGCCCCACTTCTTCGTGCAGTTCGCGGAACATGGCCTGTTCGGGACTTTCACCCCGGTCAATGCCACCCTGCGGAAACTGCCAGCTGTGGGTGCGTATGCGCTTGCCCCAGAAAACCTGGTTTCTCTGGTTGAGCAGAATGATGCCGACGTTCGGCCTAAAGCCTTCACGGTCAAGCATAATCAACCTCAAATTTTTAAATTGTGTCCATTATGCACGCCGCACCAGCGCCCGCTATTGGATGTTTCCCC
>JAGNVG010000159.1:2635-3937 GCA_017986605.1 Limnohabitans sp. | reverse complement strand
GGTGGCGCAGACCCCCGGCGAGAAGGCATGGTGTTGGGCGACTGAAACGCATTGCGGTCACGCGCGGGACCGTTTCCGGGAATTCCCGGTGTGGCAACCGTGGTCTCTGAGTTCATACTGTGCTTTGAATTCTTCAGCTGACCAGGAGAGCCTTGTGAAATTCAACCCCACCACACGCCGCCAATTTGTACAGACTGGCATCGCCACGGCCGCCTCGTTCGCGCTGCCCACAATGGCCCAAACCTTCCCGGCACGCCCCTTGAAGTTGATTTGCCCTTGGCCCGCAGGAGGCTCCAGCGACATCGTGATGCGCGCCCTTGCTGAAGCCGCCACCAAGGTGCTGGGGCAGCAAGTCGTCATTGAAAACAAGCCCGGTGCCAGCGGCATGCTCGGCCCCAATGAGTTGGTCAAAGCGGCCCCGGATGGCTACACGCTCTCGCAAGTCACCATCGGCGTGGCACGCCTGCCCCATATGCAAAAAATGCAGTTTGATCCGCTCAAGGATTTCACTTACATCGCATGCTTGACAGGCTACACCTTCGGCATCGTGGTCAAGGCAGACTCGCCTTTCAAGACCATCAAAGACCTGGTCAGTTACGCCAAAGCCAACCCTGGCAAGTTCAATTACGGCTCCACCGGCAACGGCACCACCCCCCACTTGGCGGTTGAAGAGTTCGCCAACAAGGCCGGTATTCAGCTCACCCATGTGCCTTTCAAGGGCAGCTCGGACGGCCTGCAGGCCCTGTTGGGAGGCCACATCGACGCGCACAGCGATGCCACAGGCTGGGGCCCCCACGTCGAGGCGGGCACCATGCGACTTTTGGCCACTTACGGCAGCAAACGCACCAAACGCTGGCCCAATGTACCCACCCTCAACGAGTTGGGTTACGACACGGTCTCTGATTCACCCTTTGGCATTGCCGGCCCCAGAGGCATGGACCCCAAAATCGTTCGCCAACTGCAAGACGGATTCAAGAAAACATTGAACGATCCGGGCGTGAAGGCGGCCTTCGAAAAATACGACCAGCCCGTCATTTACATGGACAGCGAAACCTACACGCAGTTCATCCTGGCCAGTTATGTGAAGGAAAAGCGGCTGATTGAAAAATTGGGGCTCGGCATCAAAACCTGAGCGCACAGCCAAGGTCGTGTGCCCAGCCAGCGACCCCATAAAAAACGGCAGCCGAGGCTGCCGTTTTTTGTGACCTGATACAAAGATCAGTACGCCTGACCCAACTGACCCAAGATGGCAGGGTTCTCTAAAGTCGAGATGTCTTGCGTGATCTCTTCGCCTTTGGCCAG
>JAGNVG010000159.1:0-2535 GCA_017986605.1 Limnohabitans sp. | reverse complement strand
GTCTCGGTCTGCCAGAAAGTGTCCACGATGGGGCAACGGCTGCCGCCCACGTGCTCGTAGTACCACTCCCAAGCGGCGGGGTTGATCGGCTCGCCGACCGAACCCAGCAAGCGCAGGCTCGACAGGTTGTAGCTCTTGGGGTGTACAGCATCATTGGCTTCAGCAGCCTTGATGAGCGAGCGAATTGCGGTGGGCGCGGTGTAGAAGATCGAGACCTTGTGGTCCTGGATCATCTTCCAGAAGCGGCCAGCATCAGGGTAAGTAGGCACGCCTTCGAACACGATCTCGGTGCCGCCCAAGGCCAATGGGCCATAGGTGATGTAAGTGTGGCCTGTGACCCAACCGATGTCGGCCGTGCACCAGAACACGTCGTCTTGTTTCAAGTCGAAGGTCCACTTGGTGGTGAGCGCAGCATGCAGCAGGTAGCCACCGGTGCTGTGCTGAACGCCTTTGGGCTTGCCGGTGGAGCCGGATGTGTACAAGAGGAACAAGGGGTGCTCAGCGCTGACCCACTCTGGCTCGCAGGTGGTGGCTTGCTGGTCAGCCACGTCGGCCATCCACTGGTCACGGCCAGCAGTCATGGCGATGTCTGCGCCCGAGCGCTTGACGACCAAGACATTCTTGATGGAGCCGCAGCCGCCCAAGTTGATGGCCTCGTCCACGATGGATTTGAGGGGCAGCAACTTGCCGCCGCGCACTTGGTTGTCGGCCGTGATCACGGCCACAGCGCCCGTGTCTTCAATGCGGTCACGCAGCGACTGGGCCGAGAAACCACCGAACACCACAGAATGGGTCGCGCCAATGCGGGCGCAGGCTTGCATGGCGGCCACGCCTTCGATGGACATGGAGATGTAGATGACAACGCGGTCACCCTTTTTGATGCCCAAGCTCTTCAGGGCATTGGCGTATTGGCAGGTCTTGGCCAGCAACTGGCTATAAGTGACCTTGGTCACTTCGCCGCCGTCGGCTTCAAAGATGATGGCAGTCTTGTCGCCGAGGCCTTTTTCGATGTTGCGGTCCAGGCAGTTGTAGGACACGTTCAGCGTGCCGTCTTCAAACCACTTGAAGAAAGGCGCGTTGGACTCGTCGAGCACTTTGGTGAAAGGTGTCTTCCAGGTGATCAGCTCATTGGCCAAACGACCCCAGTAACCTTGGTAATCGGTTTCGGCTTCTTTGCACAGGGCTTCGTAGGCAGCCATACCGGAGACGTTGGCGTTTTTAACGAAGTCTGCGCTGGGTTGGTAAATGTTGGAACTCATCAGATTTGTCTCCTCAATGACATGGGCGTTTTCAAAACTGGTGCAAATGTCGGCTTTCGCTCTTACAAAGCACTGACTGACATCAGACTTGCAGGCACTGGCTGTTGAATCGATGTTCTACCGCCTAAAATTCAAAGCAGGCTCAAACTTTGGGTCCAGGGAAATTTCAGGAAAACCATGTCCAAACCATCATCGGGCGCCAAGCGCCCCACCAGCCCGCTCAACAATTTCATCTTCGCAAGCCGTTGGCTGCAATTGCCCCTGTATTTGGGGCTGATCGCTGCACAAGCGGTGTATGTGTTCCATTTTTGGGTTGAGTTGGTACACCTGCTCGAAGCCGCATTTGGTAACCAACACGCACTTCAAGCGCTGATTGGCAGCATTGGGTACAAAAGTGATGCAGCCATCACCAGCCTCAACGAGACGGTGATCATGCTGGTGGTCTTGGGCCTCATCGATGTCGTCATGATCTCCAACTTGCTGATCATGGTCATTGTGGGAGGCTATGAAACTTTTGTCTCGCGCCTGAACTTAGAGGGCCACCCCGACCAACCTGAATGGCTGGACCACGTCAACGCATCCGTTCTCAAAGTCAAGCTGGGCACCGCCATCATCGGCATCAGCTCGATTCACTTGCTCAAAACCTTTATCAACGCAGCCAACTACGATGAGAAAGTACTGATGTGGCAAACCATCATCCACATCGCCTTTTTGCTCAGCGCCATTGCCATTGCTTATGCCGACCGCCTGATGTCACACCATGACAAAGCTGGCCACTGAAAACCTTTATTTTTGACGCTCGACTGGAATCACCAACCATGACCACCCTGATCAAACAAAACGACCTGATCGAATCCGTTGCTGCCGCATTGCAGTACATCAGCTACTACCACCCGGCTGACTTCATCTCGCACCTGGCCAGCGCCTACGAGCGCGAGCAAAGCCCAGCAGCCAAGGACGCGATTGCGCAAATCTTGACCAACAGCAAGATGAGCGCCTTTGGCCACCGCCCGATTTGCCAAGATACTGGCATCGTGAACGTGTTCCTTGAAGTGGGCATGGATGTGAAATTCGACGGCTTCACCGGCAGCCTGGAAGACGCGGTCAACGAAGGCGTGCGCCGTGGCTACAACCACCCCGACAATATGCTGCGCGCGTCCGTCGTGTCCGACCCGCACTTCAATCGCAAAAACACCAAGGACAACACGCCCGCCGTGATCTTCACCAAGATCGTGCCCGGCCACCATGTGCACGTGACCGTGGCGGCCAAAGGCGG
>JAGNVG010000063.1 GCA_017986605.1 Limnohabitans sp. | reverse complement strand
GCCGCCAAGCTGCCCGCCACCTTGATGGTGGACTGCAGCCACGCCAACAGCAGCAAAAAGCACGAGCGCCAGATCGATGTGGCCAAAGACATTGCGGCCCAAATCAGCGGTGGTTCACGCCAGGTGTTCGGCGTCATGGTCGAAAGCCATTTGGTGGACGGTGCCCAGAAGTTCACGCCCGGTCAGCACGATGTGGCCAACCTGACCTACGGCCAGAGCATCACCGACGCCTGCATCGGCTGGGACGACAGCGAAGGCGTGTTGCAGGCGCTGTCGGATGCTGTGAAGGCGCGTCGCTTGCGTTGAGCGTGCCGGTGCCTGTTTCGCAGGCACCGCATTCAAAGCGGCTAACGCCCGTGCGCTATCGCTGTGGGGTTTACTTCTCGAGGGCGGCGAGCAGTTTCGCGTGGATCCCGCCAAAGCCACCATTGCTCATGCACAGCAGGTGGTCGCCGGCTTGCACTTGCGCCAGTACTTGCGAAATCACTTCGTCAATGTTGGCGCCCACTTGCACTTTGGTTCCCATGGGTTCGAGTGCAGAGACGGCGTCCCAGCCCAAACCACCCGAGTGGCAAAAGGCCAGATCGGCTTCTTCCAGGCTCCAAGGCAGTTGGGCCTTCATGGTGCCGAGCTTCATGGTGTTGCTTCGGGGCTCGAAGATCGCCAGGATGCGCGCATCACCGACCTGTCGGCGCAGGCCGTTGACGGTGGTGCGAATCGCGGTGAGGTGGTGGGCAAAGTCGTCGTACACGGTGATGCCATTGACCGTGCCGCGCACTTCCATGCGCCTTTTGACGTTTTCAAACGTGGCCAGGGCTTGTGCTGCCGCAGCCGGGCTCACTCCGACATGTTCGGCAGCGGCGATGGTGGCCAGTGCGTTGAGCTGGTTGTGCACGCCGCCGATCGCCCATTGGACCTCGGCCACGGGCTTACCGGTCTGCAAAACCTTGAAATGCGAGGGTTCGCCTTCGGCCACAAAGTCGCTCACGGCGGATCCAAATGTGCGGACTTCGCTCCAACAGCCTTGGCCCAGCACACGGGTCAGGCTTTCTTCCAAGCCATTGATGACCATGCGGCCCGAACCGGGCACGGTGCGCACCAGGTGGTGGAACTGGCGTTCGATGGCGGCCAGGTCGTCAAAAATATCGGCATGGTCGAATTCGAGGTTGTTCAGGATGGCGGTACGCGGACGGTAGTGCACAAACTTGCTGCGCTTGTCGAAGAAAGCGGTGTCGTATTCGTCGGCTTCGATCACGAAATACTGTCCGCCACCCAAGCGGGCTGAGATGCCGAAGTTCAGCGGCACACCACCGACCAGAAAGCCCGGCTGCAAACCAGCTTGTTCCAGCACCCATGTGAGCATGGAGGTGGTGGTGGTTTTGCCGTGCGTGCCAGCGACGGCGAGCACATGCTTACCCTGCAGCACATGCTCAGACAGCCATTGCGGGCCGCTGGTATAGGGCGCACCGGATTCCAAAATCGCTTCCATCAGCGGGAATTTGGGGCTGCCGTCGGCCAGTCGTGCTCGGCTGACCACGTTGCCGATCACGTACATGTCGGGTTTCAGGGCCATTTGCCCTGCATCAAAGCCTTCGATCAGGTCGATGCCCAAGGCGCGGAGTTGATCACTCATAGGCGGGTAAACGCCAGCGTCACAACCGGTGACCCGATGACCGGCTTCTCGTGCCAGCGCTGCCAAACCACCCATGAAGGTGCCACAAATGCCCAATATATGAATATGCATGGGGGCATTTTAGGTGGCGCAGGAAGGCTTTATGCATTCGTGCGGGCACAATGGGCAACCATGAACGATGTTGCACTCGAAATTGCTGCGACTGCAGCCCGTCTGGTGGTGGAAGAGGGCTTGGCTTTTGGGCCTGCCAAACACCGTGCGCTCAAGGAGTTGGGTTTGCCGGGGCGCACGGCTTTGCCTACCAATGACGCAGTTGAGTCTGAGGTGCACGATTACATCGCTTTGTTTTGCTCAGACACCCAACCCAGTGAGTTGTTGGCTTTGCGCGAATTGGCAAGGGCTTGGATGCAGCGTTTGGCCGAATTTCGCCCGCATTTGGGTGGCGCGGTCTGGCAGGGCTGGGCCACCCGACTGTGCGACGTTGACTTGGCCTTGTTTTGTCAGGATCCCAAATCGGCTGAGATCGCGCTGATCAATCAGAACCAACGCTACGAGGTGCAAACCGTGCGTGGGCTGCATGGGAAAGACGTGGATGTGCTCAGTTTGCACAGCTTTTGCGCGCCGTTGAATGAAGATGTGGGTGTGCACCTGCGTATTTACGATCTGGACGATTTGCGCGGCGCCTTGCTGCCCGACGCCCAAGGCCGCTCTCCCCGGGGGAATTTGAGCTCTTTGGAGCGCCTCTTGGCCGCATGAAAGACAATCTGAACATGAACGAACAAAGCTCTAGCGCCTCAAGGCGCAACGTGATTTTGGGCGCTGGCGCGGCGGCTGCCCTGGCTGGCGCGGGTTTGGCTTTATGGCGTTTGGAGCCTCAAGGGGTCGTGGATGCGAGTCATCACCCGTTTTGGTCGGAACAGTTTGAAACCCCTGCGGGTGAAGTTCTGCGCATGTCGACCTTCCGGGGCAAACCCTTGCTGCTGAATTTTTGGGCCACTTGGTGTCCGCCGTGTGTCGATGAATTGCCGATGATTGATGCTTTTTGGCGCGAACATGCCGTGAACGGTCAACAAGTGCTCGCTCTGGCCATTGACCAGCCCAGTGCTGTGCGCCGTTTTCTGAGTCGTCAGCCGCTTGGTTTTCCCGTTGGGATGGCGGGTTTGGCGGGGACTGAGTTGGCCAAGTCATTGGGTAATACAGCCGGTGGTTTGCCGTTTAGCATCTTTTTCAAGGCAGATGGCAGTATTTGGCGACAAAAAATCGGACAGTTGACGAAAAATGACTTGACTCAGTGGCGTGCTGAAGCCGCTTGAGTTTCATGAATACATCGTTGTTTCTGATTTTGACAACTGAATTGACCCGGCTGAGGTACGTTTCGCCTTCTATCGCCTTGAATTGCTGCAGTTTCGGGGTGTTTTGTTGAAAATTGGTGTAAATTCGATCCATTACATGTGCTCAACGCGATGGAGGATCTATGGATTTGCGCAAACTCAAAACACTGATTGATCTGGTGTCTGATTCGAATGTTTCTGAACTCGAAATCACCGAAGCAGAAGGCAAAGTACGCATTGTCAAAAGCATGGGCGTGGCGGCCCCTATGGTGATGCAGCAGGCGGCCCCAGTCGCTGTAGCCAGTGCACCCGTTGCGGCGCAGCCGGTGGCTGAGGCGCCCGCAGCTCCAGCAGCACCTGCAGGACATACCGTGAAATCTCCGATGGTCGGGACTTTTTACCGCTCGTCCAGCCCCGGCGCAGCACCGTTCATTCAAATCGGTTCGGTGGTCAAAGAAGGTGACACCCTCTGCATCATCGAGGCCATGAAGATTCTCAACGAGATCGAGTCCGACAAATCAGGCACGGTCACGCAAATCTTGTGTGAGAACGGTCAGGCTGTGGAATACGGTCAGCCTTTGTTCATCATCGAATAAACAAACGGGGATTTCATGTTCAAGAAAATCCTGGTGGCGAACCGCGGTGAGATCGCTTTGCGAATCCAACGCGCATGCCGAGAGTTGGGTGTCAAAGCGGTCATGGTGTATTCCGAGGCCGATAAAGATGCTAAATACGTGAAGTTGGCCGAAGAAGCGGTGTGTATTGGGCCGGCAGCTTCTCCGCTGAGCTATCTCAATATGCCCGCCATTATTTCGGCTGCAGAAGTCACCGATGCCGAAGCGATTCATCCCGGCTATGGTTTTTTGAGTGAGAACGCTGACTTTGCCGAGCGCGTAGAGAAGAGCGGTTTCCAGTTCATTGGCCCAACGCCCGAGTCGATCCGCATCATGGGTGACAAGGTCTCGGCCAAGCAGGCCATGATCCGTGCGGGCGTGCCTTGTGTGCCCGGCTCCGAGGGTGAATTGCCTGATGATCCCGCTCAGATTCGTCGAATTGCCAAGAGCGTGGGTTATCCGGTGATCATCAAGGCCGCGGGTGGCGGTGGTGGTCGTGGCATGCGCGTGGTGCATACCGAAGCGGCTTTGATCAATGCGGTGCAAATGACCAAAGCCGAAGCGGGAGCCGCATTTGGCAATCCTGCGGTCTATATGGAAAAATTTCTGCAGAACCCGCGTCACATTGAAATTCAGATCTTGGCCGACAAGCACAAAAATGCGGTGTATCTGGGTGAGCGCGATTGTTCTATGCAGCGCCGGCATCAAAAAGTGATCGAAGAAGCGCCTGCGCCTGGCATTCCTCGCAAACTGATCGACAAGATCGGTGAGCGTTGTGTGGCTGCGTGCAAGAAGATCAATTACCGTGGTGCTGGAACGTTTGAGTTTTTGTACGAAAACGGTGAGTTCTATTTCATTGAAATGAACACCCGTGTGCAGGTGGAGCATCCAGTGACCGAATGGATAACCGGTGTGGACATCGTGAAGACTCAGATCATGGTGGCTGCCGGCGAAAAATTGCCCTTCACACAAAAGCAAATCGAAATTCGCGGGCACGCCATTGAATGCCGTATCAACGCCGAAGATCCGTTCAAGTTCACGCCCTCTCCCGGTCGAGTGACGTCTTGGCACATGCCCGGCGGACCTGGCGTTCGCGTGGATTCACACGTCTACAACAACTACTTTGTGCCGCCAAACTACGATTCGATGATCGGCAAATTGATTGTTCACGGCGATACCCGTGAGCAGGCCTTGGCGCGCATGCAGACAGCCTTGAATGAAACGGTGATTGAAGGCATTAGCACCAATGTGCCTTTGCACCGCGAGTTGATGGTGGATGCCAAATTCATGCAAGGCGGCACCAACATTCATTATCTTGAACACTGGCTGAGCCAGCACAAACGCTGATACGCCATGTTTGAATTGAGCCTGCTGTGCCCGGAAGACCGGGTCGATGTTCTGAGTGATGCACTCGATGCTCTGGATGCTTTGAGTGTTTCGGTCGAAGACGCCGATGCCCAAACGCCTGCCGAACAAGCTTTGTTTGGCGAACCCGGGATGCCCCCGCCCAAAGACGGGTGGCAGCGCTCGCGCATGGTCGCTTTGTTTGCCCAAGAGGCACAAGCCCAAGAAGCGCAGCAGTTGTTGTCGGCTCAAGACTTCTTTGAAGGCTGTCGCATTTTGGGTGTCCAGTTACTGGCCGACCAAGACTGGGTCCGTTTGACCCAGTCGCAGTTTGCACCCGTGGAAATCACCGCTGATTTCTGGATTGTTCCCACTTGGCATGAGCCGCCAGAGCAGGCCAAGCAGATCATCCGACTGGATCCCGGCCTGGCTTTCGGCACTGGCACGCATCCGACCACCCGCATGTGCTTGCGCTGGATTGCGCAACATGGCGTGCAGGGGCAGCGAGTCCTGGACTATGGTTGTGGCTCGGGTATTTTGGCCATCGGTGCGGCCAAATATGGCGCTTCGTCCATTGATGCGGTCGACATTGACGAGGCCGCAGTCACTTCCACTGAACTGAACGCCGAAGCCAACCATGTTCAGTTGCTGGCCGGTTTGCCAGACAAAGCCAAGGGTCAGTACCAGACCGTGCTGGCCAATATTCTGGCCACGCCCCTCAAAGTCTTGGCGCCCTTGTTGTGTTCTTATGTGGCGACAGGCGGGTCATTGGTGCTTGCAGGTATTTTGGAACGTCAGGCCGATGAGCTCAAAGCCGCATACGCACCTTGGATTCAACTGCAAGTCGCCGACAGCGAAGATGGTTGGATTTTGATGACGGCTCAATCGACCGCCGTCGCCGCCTGATCGGCAAGCCAACGGTTTGGTCATGACTTTTGTGTCAGCATGATCTGGACTGTTCGCTGCCCTGAATGCGGCACGATCTACAAGCTCGTGCCCGATCAACTCAAGATCGCTCAAGCTTGGTTGCGCTGCGGACAGTGCCAACACGCATTCGACAGTACGGGTCTTGTGGTGGCATGGCCTGCAGCCAACTTGAATCCCAATGGGGTGACCGATCTGCCTGCCGAAGCTGAGCGGTTGGTCATTGACGACTTGCTCAGACAAGAGGACAAGTCCACGCCTGGTGAGCAATCGGTCACAACCGTATCCGCATTTGAAGAGGCTTTGGCGAGTTTCAAACCTCAGCCTTTGTCCAGTATGCCAATTGAGCGACTCGATCCGAATGCGGGCGTTGGCGGTCTTCACCAGCGAGGCGTAGCGCAGACTGAACAGCGTGTGCCACAGGCATCGAGCCAGGCATCGAGCGCTTGGGTGTCTAAGCTGGCAGTGCTTATTCTGTCTTTAGCGCTTGCGCTTCAGTGGGTTTGGATTGAGCGCCGTACGCTGGCGGCAGCTGAGCCTGGTATAGCTCAGGCCTTACGTGCGGTTTGCCAAACATGGGGTTGTGAAATTTCTGCGCCGCCAGTGCGTGATGGCATGGTCATTGACCATTCCAGTTTGACACCGCGCGAAGAGGGTGGGTTTTTGCTCCGCTGGTCCTGGCGCAATGCCACGTCACAAGCTTTAGAGACGCCCGCTTTGGAGTTGACCCTCTTCAATGCACAGGACAAAGCCTTGGCTCGTCGTGTGATCTTTGTCTCGGACTTGCAGGCACCAGCGTCTTTGGCCGCCAACCAAACATGGGATGGGCAGCTGCAAATCATGACGGGTGATGATTTGACCCCACTGGGTTACCGGCTGCTCAGCTTTTACCCTTGACCCGAACACAGGTCACTTCAACAAAGTCATGAGTCCACAAAAAAGCCCGACACCGTGACAGGTGTCGGGCTTTAGCGCTACGTGCGTCTAACGGTTGAATCAGGGCTTCGCGGCCGAAGGAAACGGCCATGCAGCTTGAGGATTCAGTGTTGTCTGTGCAGCGGGGGCAGCGGGTGCTTTAGATGCCTTCTTTGCAGCAGGCTTCTTAGCAGCTTTTTTCACAGCAGGCTTTTTAGCAGCTGGCTTTTTGGCGGCAGTTTTCTTGGCTGCTGCTTTTTTAGCTGGAGCGGCTTTTTTGGCTGCTGGCTTTTTAGCGGCGGCTTTTTTAGGAGCTGCTTTTTTAGCTGGAGCGGCTTTTTTGGCTGCTGGCTTTTTGGCGGCTACTTTTTTAGCTGCTGGCTTTTTAGCGGCGACAGCTTTTTTGGCTGGAGCTGCTTTTTTAGCTGCTGGCTTTTTGGCGGCTACTTTTTTAGCTGCTGGCTTTTTGGCTGCAACGGCTTTCTTAGCTGGAGCGGCTTTTTTAGCGGCAGGTTTCTTGGCTGCGGCTACTTTTTTAGCAGCAGGTTTTTTGGCCACAGCGGCCTTCTTTGCGGGAGCAGCTTTTTTTGCCGCTACTTTTTTTGCAGTTGCCATGATTTTCTCCTTGATCAAGTTGAGAACTCAACGGAAAGGGAACGCTTGGTGCTTGTTGGATTGCACAAAGCGATCCATGGTGCTGAGGAAACCCTCAACACCATGAACGCGGGAAAGCCACAACGCCCAACACCTGAAGGTGTTGTGAATTGTGGCTTGAAGAGGGGTTGCATTGACGGGGTGTGCAGAAAATCAGTCCCAGGACAAGGCCCCACCGGATTGGTATTCGATGACCCGGGTTTCAAAGAAGTTGCGTTCTTTTTTCAGGTCAATCATCTCGCTCATCCAGGGGAATGGATTCTCTTCGTTGGGGAACAAAGCCTCCAGACCGATTTGGGTGGCGCGGCGGTTGGCGATGTAGCGCAAATAGCCTTTGAACATGGAGGCATTCATGCCCAGCACACCGCGCGGCATGGTGTCTTCGGCGTAGCGGTATTCGAGTTCAACCGCTTTGAGGAACAGTTCCTTGATTTCAGCCTTGAACTCGGCAGTCCACAGCTGCGGGTTTTCGAGTTTCACGGTGTTGATCAGGTCAATACCAAAGTTGCAGTGCATGGACTCGTCGCGCAGGATGTATTGGTACTGCTCGGCCGCACCGGTCATCTTGTTTTGGCGGCCCAATGCCAAGATTTGTGTGAAGCCGACATAGAAGAACAAGCCTTCCATCAGACAGGCGAACACGATCAGTGACTTGAGCAGTGTTTGGTCGTTTTGCAGTGTGCCAGTGTGGAAGTTCGGGTCCATGATCACGTTGATGAACGGGATCAGAAATTCGTCTTTGTCTCGGATGGACTGGACTTCGTTGTAGGCGTTGAAGATTTCGCTTTCGTCCAAGCCCAACGATTCCACAATGTATTGGTAAGCGTGGGTGTGGATGGCTTCTTCAAAGGCCTGACGCAGCAAGAACTGACGGCACTCAGGAGCCGTGATGTGGCGGTAGGTGCCCAACACGATGTTGTTGGCTGCCAATGAATCGGCTGTGACGAAAAAGCCGAGGTTGCGCTTGACGATGCGACGCTCGTCTTCGGTCAGACCATTGGGATCTTTCCACAAAGCGATGTCGCGGTTCATGTTCACTTCCTGCGGCATCCAATGGTTGGCGCAGGTGGCCAGGTATTTTTCCCAAGCCCATTTGTATTTGAAGGGAACCAGCTGGTTGACGTCGGTCTGGCCGTTGATGATGCGTTTGTCAGCCGCATTCATGCGGCGTGGGCTGGCTGATGGAGATGCAGCAGCAGACGCTGCAGTTGCATCAGCGCCAGAAAAAGAGGGCATCACAGGTTGAGATGCGGGTTTGACTTGATCGTCCCAGGACAACATAAAAAATTCCAGTTCTCAAATTATGAAAGCAAGCGTGCGAAATTCAAAGGAGCGAAGCACTTTTTCGATCCTCACAACCGTGAAGTGTTGTTCAATTGCATCGCACTTGGCATATCGCAGCCAAGTGCAATGTTTCTCAAATCACTGGCAAGCTTCACAACCGGGATCATCGATCGCGCAAAACTTGACATCGGTCGCTGGCGTTGCGTTCATCTGTGCTTGCGCTGAAGCAGCTGCTGCGTCAACAGCGCTCATGCTTGAAGAGGGCGCACCCGACGAGGAAACGGCGTTGTGTGAGCCTGCTTGCACAGTCGATTTTTCCACTTGCGTTGCGCTGGATGTGCGCAGGTAGTAGGTGGTTTTCAGGCCACGCAACCAAGCCAATTTGTAAGTATCGTCCAGCTTCTTGCCCGAAGCACCTGCCATGTAAATGTTCAAGGACTGCGCTTGATCAATCCACTTTTGACGACGTGCTGCCGCTTCGACCAGCCATGTGGTTTCGACTTCAAACGCGGTGGCGTAAAGTGCCTTGATTTCTTGCGGCACGCGGTCGATTGGACGAAGTGATCCATCGAAGTGTTTCAGGTCCATGACCATCACGTCATCCCACAGGCCCAGTCGCTTCAAGTCGCGCACCAGGTAGCCGTTGATGACCGTGAATTCGCCGGACAAGTTGGACTTGACCGACAGGTTGCCAAAGCAAGGCTCGATCGATGCGTCCACACCGATGATGTTGGAGATGGTGGCTGTCGGGGCAATGGCGACGCAGTTGGAGTTGCGCATGCCGTCAGCGGCGATCTTCTTGCGCAACGAGTCCCAATCCAGTGTGGACGAGCGATCGACTTCGACGTAGCCGCCGCGCTCGCGTTCCAGCAGGTTGAGTGTGTCCAGCGGCAAAATGCCTTGATCCCACAGTGAACCTTTGTAGGTGGCGTACTGGCCGCGTTCTTTGGCCAATTCGGTGGATGCCCAGTAGGCGTAGTAGCAAATGGCTTCCATCGACTGATCGGCAAACTCCACCGCAGCTTGAGAGGCGTAGGGGATACGCATTTCGTACAGCGAATCTTGGAAGCCCATCAAGCCAAGACCGACAGGGCGGTGACGCATGTTGGAGTCCCGGGCCTTCTTGACGGCGTAGTAGTTGATGTCGATCACGTTGTCCAGCATGCGCATGGCGATCGTGATGGTTTTCTTCAGCTTGTCATGGTCAATGACTTTGCCGGTGGCGCTGTCTTTGAGGTGGCGCGACAAGTTGACCGAGCCCAAATTACACACGGCAGTTTCGGTGTCACTGGTGTTGAGCGTGATTTCGGTGCACAGGTTGGACGAGTGGACAACGCCGGCGTGTTGCTGTGGTGAGCGAACGTTGCAAGGATCCTTGAAGGTGATCCAAGGGTGGCCAGTTTCAAACAGCATCGAGAGCATCTTGCGCCACAGATCGGTGGCTGGCACGGTTTTGCTGGGCTTGATCTCGCCGCGCTCGGCTTTTTGCTCATAAGCCACATAGGCTTTTTCAAAGGCCAGCCCGAACAGGTCGTGCAGGTCTGGCACATCAGAAGGCGAGAACAAGGTCCAGTTGCCCTTTTCCATCACGCGGCGCATGAACAGGTCGGGAATCCAGTTGGCCGTGTTCATGTCGTGCGTGCGGCGGCGGTCATCGCCCGTGTTTTTGCGCAGTTCCAGGAATTCTTCGATGTCCAGGTGCCAGGTTTCCAAGTAAGTGCAGACTGCGCCTTTGCGCTTGCCGCCTTGGTTCACGGCTACAGCCGTGTCGTTGACGACCTTGAGGAAAGGCACGACGCCTTGTGATTCACCGTTGGTGCCTTTGATGTGCGAACCCATGGCGCGCACACGTGTCCAGTCGTTGCCCAGGCCGCCGGCAAATTTGGACAACAGGGCGTTTTCCTTGATGGACTCGTAAATGCCGTCCAAATCGTCGGGCACGGTTGTCAGGTAGCAGCTCGACAGCTGTGAGCGTAATGTGCCGCTGTTGAATAAGGTGGGTGTCGAGGACATGAAATCAAACGAAGACAGAATCTCGTAGAACTCGATGGCACGTGCTTCGCGGTTGATTTCGTTGAGCGACAGGCCCATGGCCACGCGCATGAAGAAGGCTTGTGGCATTTCGATGCGCTGTTTGCGCACGTGCAGGAAATAGCGGTCATACAGTGTTTGCAAACCCAGGTAATCAAACTGAAGATCACGTTCAGGCTTGAGTGCGGAGGCCAACTTTTTCAGATCAAACTGCAGCAGTTTTTCATCGAGCAGGTCGTTGTCAACGCCTTTTTTGATGAATTGCGGGAAGTAGTTGATGTATTCCTCGGCCATCTGGTCCTGCGTCACTTCCTTGCCCAGGATTTCCTTGGCGATGGTGTGCATCAAGAGGCGGGCGGTCACGTAGGTGTAATCCGGGTCTTTCTCGATCAAGGTGCGCGAAGCCAAGATGGACGCTTTGTAAACCTCTTCCATGGGCACGCCGTCATACAGGTTGCGCATGGTTTCGGCGACGATGGGCTCGGGGCTGACGTCTTTGCCCAGACCTGCGCAGGCGTTGACCATCAAGGATTTGAGGTAGTCCAGATCCAGTGCGATGCGCTGACCGCCATCGATCACATGCAGACGGGGCTCCGAAGACGGTGCGGGAGTCGCTTGTTGCTGTTGTTGCGCGCGCTCTTGGGTGCGGCGCTCACGGTAAAGCACATAAGCACGGGCCACTTCGTGGTTGCTGCTGCGCATCAAGCCCAATTCAACTTGGTCTTGCACGTCTTCAATGTGGAAAGTGCCGCCACCAGGACGTGAGCGAACCAAGGCGCGAACCACGTTTTGGGTCAACTCTTCGACCACTTCGCGAACGCTGGCAGATGCTGCGCCTTGTGTGCCATGGACGGCCAAAAAGGCTTTCATCAGCGCCACGGCGATTTTGTTGGGCTCGAAAGAGACGACAGCGCCGTTGCGGCGAATGATTTGGTAGTGAGCGAGCGCCTGTGTGGCTGGTGTGCTGCCGTAAACAGCTTCTGGTGGGCGCATTTGGCCGGCAAATGAAGAGGCGATGTTCAGATCAGTTTGCATGGTCATTTCTTTGATTTTTAGGTGATCGTTGAGGCTGGAATTTGACGCTTGAACTGGTGTTGAGTTCAATTGTGAGAATTTGTAAGTGACACTATATCTGGTGTCTGAGGTCATGGCAAGCCACTACAGGTAGTGTACTGGCCTGTTTTGCCCCTCTGCCTTGACGTGGGTAAATAAATTGCGGTGATGACGTGTTGCGCCCGGCTTTTCATCTGCTGAAAAAGTACTTGGCAGTGCCAGTTTTTAAGCGCTTTTAATGCGTGCTTTGAAGCCTGGAGCGGCTTGCCGAGGACTTGTGTTTAAAAACGCTTGAGTGGCCTGCGTTGCGAGACCGTGGCTCGCGCGCATTTTGAAATCAAAGGACGAGTTAGGCGGGATTCGGTTTGCTGAAAATATTTTTCAGCGTTGTGCGTTGCAGAACAACATCAGGGGAAAACCTGAGCGGGCAAATCCAACAGCTTTTTCAAACGTGCCCAGTCGAAGCCAGGACCTGGGTCCTGTTTTCTGCCGGGCGCAATGTGTTCATGTCCAGCCACATGCGCGATGGGGTAGTTCCGTTCCAAGTCTTGGCAAAGAGCAGCCAAGCATCGGTATTGCGCATCTTCAAAGAGATCGCCTTCGAGGCCTTCGAGTTCAATGCCAATCGAGTCGTCATTGCAGTTTGCGCGTCCTCTGTATTGGGACTGCCCTGCGTGCCAGGCGCGGTCATTGCAGCTCACAAATTGCCACAATGTGCCATCGCGCCTGATGTAAAAGTGCGATGAAACCTCTAAGCCCCGGATGGTCTGAAAGTAAGGATGTGCATCCCAATCGAGTCGGTTGGTGAACAGGCGCTGCACGCCGTCGCCACCGTATTGCCCAGGCGGCAGACTGATCGAGTGGATCACGATCAGGTCAATGCAGGCACGGGCAGGGCGAGGTCCGAAATTGGGGGACTCCAGTCTTTGCGCTTGAGGATGCCAGCCTTGTCGCCAAAGAGGCGGGTGCATTGTCCCGTTTTCTGTCTGGTGCATGCCCGCTGTCGCGTCAGCCAGGGTTACGGTCTTGCGCGGCGGCGCGGTGTTCAGTGCTGCAGTAAAGCCCTTTTTGACCTGTAACCGCTTCTTCGTGGGGCAGATGGATGCCGCAGTGAGCACAGATCACCATTTCGGAGGGTTTGGCAGTTTGCGCTGCTTGGGGGGGGGTGGATGTGTTGGCGGCACGGCCTCGTTTGAGCGCCCAGATGACCACCAAAACCACCAGCAACAAAAACAGGTACTTCATCCCATGCGCCCCAGCAAGACTTCTAAAACAAACCGGGAGCCCGCATACGACAAAAGCAGCAAGCCGGCACCGATGTAAAGCACCCTGACCGCACGTCGGCCGCGCCAACCCCATTGGCTGCGGCCGATCAGCAAAACAGCAAAGGTGATCCAGGACAGCAAGGCAAAAAGTGTTTTGTGGTCCCAGCGCCAGTGCGCTTGGCCTTGGCCGTAAAGTGCGTCCCCAAATAAAACACCTGCCACCCATGTGGCAGTCAGCAAGACAAAGCCTGCTGATACAAAGCGGAAAGTGAGCCGCTCCAAGGTCAGCAGTGGTAGACCACTGTCGGCATCGTGCGCCAGTCGTATCTCGTGTTCGGCGCGCGTCATCATCCAAGCGTGCACCACGGCCGCTGCAAACATGCCGTAAGCCGACAAACCCAAAGCCCAGTGCAGAGGTAACCAAGCAGATGCTTGTGTGGTCAATGGGGTGCCAGGAAACCACCAGGCCAGCACGACGGCCAGGGTGCCCAAGCCACCCATGGCCCAGCGTGCTTTGAATTTGGGGAAAAACTGGCTTTCCACCATGTAAGCCGAGACGACCAGCCAAGCTGTCACGGAAATCGCCGGGGCAAAGCCGAAACGAACGGGCCCGATCAGCAAACTCAGCAATGCGACCGCGTGAGCGCCCCAGGCCAGCCAAAGCAGGCGACGTGCATGCGTGTCATTGAGGCGTCCACCGGCCAGCGCTGGAAACCCGTAGGCCAGTGCGGCCAGTGCGGTGGCGGGCAGCATCCAAAATGGGGGACTCGCTAAAATCATGGGTCCGAGTTTAGCCTTTCAGGTGTGGCCACAGGGGCTTCACCACCACGGTTGACCGGTTATTTCTGGATTCCCCCATGGCCTCCGCCCTGACCGACAAACTCTCGCGCCTCGTCAAGACCCTCAGCGGACAGGCCCGCATCACCGAATCCAACGTGGCCGACATGCTGCGCGAAGTGCGCATGGCCTTGCTGGAAGCCGACGTGGCCCTTCCCGTGGTGCGCGATTTCATTGCCCGGGTGAAAGAAAAAGCCCTGGGGCAGGAAGTCATGGGTTCTTTGAAGCCCGGCCAGGCTTTGGTGGGCGTGGTCAACCGTGAGCTGGCCGCCACCATGGGTGAGGGTGTTTCGGACATCAATCTGGCGGCGCAACCCCCGGCCGTGATCTTGATGGCCGGTTTGCAAGGTGCCGGTAAAACCACCACCACCGCCAAGCTGGCCAAACACCTGATCGAAAAGCGCAAGAAGAAAGTGCTCACGGTCTCGGGCGACGTGTACCGCCCTGCGGCCATCGAACAGCTCAAGACGGTGACCGCTCAGGCCGGGGCCGAATGGTTCCCCAGCACGCCCGACCAAAAGCCGATCGACATCGCGCGTGCGGCCATCGACTACGCCCGCAAGCACTTTTTTGATGTG
>JAGNVG010000062.1 GCA_017986605.1 Limnohabitans sp. | reverse complement strand
TCTGCACCAAGTCTGCTCGTTGCTCATCAATGCGTTTGCAGAGCTGAGCCGCTACTTGGCACCCGTGTTGCCCTCGCTCGCACAAGCAGTCGAAGCCTTCACCGGCAGGCCCATGCAAAACTGGTCCACCACGGGCCACGTGACCCACATTCAGCCTTACCAACACCTCATGCAGCGCGTCACACCCGAACAACTCGAAGCCCTGTTTGAGCCCCCGGCAGTGGTCGAGCAAAAGCTCATCCCTGGCGGCGAAGAAATCGTACCCACCATCAGCATTGATGACTTTGCAAAAGTCGATTTGCGCATCGCAGAGATCGTGAACTGCGAACCCGTTGAAGGTTCGGTCAAGTTACTGCGCCTGACCTTGGATGTGGGCGAAGGCCGCACGCGCAATGTGTTCAGTGGCATCGCCAGCATGTACAAGCCCGAAGACCTGATCGGCAAACTGACGGTGATGGTGGCCAACCTGGCCCCGCGCAAGATGAAGTTTGGTGTCAGTGAAGGCATGGTGCTGGCCGCCAGCCACGCCGACGAGAAGGCCGAACCCGGCATCTATGTGTTGCACCCCTGGCCCGGCGCAAAGCCCGGCATGCGCATTCACTGATTCCATTGCCCCTGAAAAACGCTGCACATGTTTCCCCTGATCCACGGATGGACCGATGTGCAGCGAAGCCCTGGGGCTAATTTGCGCCTAGGGCTGGTGCTGAGCTTTGTGGCAGGGGCCACCAATGCAGGTGGTTTTTTAGCGGTGGGGCGCTACACCTCGCACATGACGGGCATTGTGTCGTCGGTCGCCGACGATGTGGTGCTGGGTCATTTGGATCTGGCGCTGGCCGGCTTGGCGTGTCTGGTGGCCTTTTTGCTCGGCGCGATGTGCACCGCCATCATGGTCAACTGGGGCCTGCGCCAGCACTTGCGTAGCAGCTACAGCCTGCCACTCATGCTCGAATCTGTTGCTTTGCTGGTGTTTGGTTTGTTTGGTGCCGCCATTGCCGCATGGTCTCAGGTGTTTTTGCCCGTCACGGTGGTGTTGCTGTGCTTCATCATGGGTTTGCAAAACGCGGTCATCACCAAAATTTCCAAAGCCGAAATCCGCACCACCCACATCACAGGCCTGGTGACCGACATGGGCATTGAGTTGGGCAAATGGGTTTACCTCAACCGCTTGCATGAGCCATCGCCCGTCAGGGCAAACCGCGAACGCCTGCGCATTCAAACGGGTCTGGTGATGGGCTTTTTGCTGGGTGGACTGCTGGGCGCCATGGGCTTCAAGCATTGGGGCTATGTGACCACCGTGCCATTGGCTGGCCTGCTGTGGTTGCTGAGTCTGCGCCCTTTGCTGGATGACCTGCGCCAGCGTGCCGCATAATTTATCGGTGCCTTGCTGAATGTTTCCTCACTTCAAAATCCCATGAACTGGTTGCAAGCAACCCACTTTTTCAGACCCCGATTGCTGACCAGCATGGAGGGATACACCCGCCAACGGCTTGCCAAGGACATGGGCGCCGGATTCACCGTCGGGGTGGTGGCCCTGCCTCTGGCCATGGCCTTTGCCATTGCCTCTGGCCTCAAACCCGAAGCTGGACTTTTCACAGCCATCATTGCAGGCTTCCTCATTTCAGCCTTGGGAGGCAGCCGAGTCCAGATTGGCGGGCCGGCAGGGGCTTTCATCGTCATCGTTTACGGCATCGTCGAGCACTATGGCTTGGCCAACCTGATTTTGGCCACGGCCATGTCCGGGGTTTTGTTGTTCCTCATGGGTTTGTTCAGGCTAGGCAACCTGATCCGTTTCATACCGGTGGCCGTAGTGATTGGCTTCACCAACGGCATTGCGGTGCTGATCATGCTGTCCCAAATCAAGGATTTGCTGGGCTTGAAGGTGAGCAGCATGCCTGCCGACTTTTTCGGCATCGTCAACGCCCTGTGGCAAAACCTGCAAAGCACCAATTTGGCTGCGCTGCTTTTGGCTTTGGCATCCCTGTCCTTGCTGATCGGTTGGCTGCGCATGAGCCGCCGACTGGCCGAAACCCGCTACAACTGGATCAGCATGATTCCGGGCTCCATCATTGCCTTGGTGTTTGCCACGTTGGCTACGTGGATGTTGTCCTTGCCCGTGGAGACCATCGGCAGCAAATTTGGCGGCATTCCCGCCGCCTTGCCCTCTTTTCAGTGGCCTGAGTTCAGTTGGAGCAGTGCCCGCTTTTTGTTGATGCCAACCCTCACGTTGGCGTTGCTGGGCGCCATTGAATCCTTGCTCTGCGCGCGCATTGCCGACGGCATGATCGGCGACCGCCACAACCCCAACCAAGAGCTGATGGCGCAAGGTGTGGCCAATTTTGTGACGCCATTTTTTGGCGGCATGCCCGCGACAGGCACCATCGCCCGCACGGTCACCAACATCAAAAGCGGCGGCTCCAGCCCCATTTCGGGCATGGTCCATGCGCTGACCTTGCTCGCAGTGGTGCTGGTCGCTGCACCGTGGGCTGGCCACATCCCTTTGGCCTGTTTGGCGGCCATCTTGATGTTTGTGGCTTGGAACATGGGCGAATGGCGTGAATTTTGGCACCTGCGCCAGTACCGATTGCCTTACCGGATCACCTTGCTGGCGGTCTTCTTTCTCACGGTGATTTTTGACCTGACTGTCGCCGTAGAAGTCGGCCTGATCGCGGCCTGCCTGACCTTCATTTACCGCATCTCCAGCCTCAGTCGGTGCGAACCAGTCAACCAACTGGACCACCCGGGTCTGGGCAAATTTGAACACCAGGTACAAGCCTGGCGTTTGTATGGAGCCTTGTTTTTCGGCGCCGTCAAACTGATCGAGGAAATTGAAGACAAGATCCAGACGCCCGTCCTTGTCCTGGATTTGAAAAACGTGATTTACATCGACTCGTCTGGTGCGGACGCCTTGATGAATCTGATCGAGACTTGCCGAAAAAAGAACACCCATCTGATCATCTGCGGCCTGTCTCACCAGCCGCTGGACATCTGCCGACGAAGTGGCCTGCTGGAACATCTGGAAGGGCACTTGCAACCTGACTTGGCCACCGGCCTGTCCCGTGCTGTCAGTTGGTCGCCTGCTCAGGCCCGGTAAAATGCCATCAGTTCGGTCCAGATAGCCTTTCCAGTCTGACGCCACTCTTTCTTACACTTTGTCCGGATGCCGCTCATGTCTTTTTTCCGCCGCCCTGATTACGCATCAGACACGACCCAATTCATCGATCAGCTCAAAGCACAGCACCCTCAACTCGAAGCCGAGCAGCGCCAAGGCCGCGCTTTGTTGTGGGACAAGCAGGTGGACCGCACCGTGCAAGCCGAATTCAGCCAAGGCCGCGTGGCCCAAAAGCCCTACGTCTACCAGACCAAGGCTTGAGCCACAACCCTTCGTTGTGATAACTGCAACGCGCTGCTGAGCGCCAAACTGCCCCCCCTCCATGACCCCTGAGCACACCGATCCCATGGCCCTGCCGCAGCCAGCGGACAGCGCGCCTGCGAGCATGCCTGTGGTGGTGGACCAGGTGGCTTTGGCCCGCCTTTACGGCGAACCGCTTTTTTCCATGCCAACAGACCTGTACATCCCACCGGATGCGCTGGAGGTGTTTCTGGAGGCGTTCGAAGGTCCACTGGACTTGCTGCTTTACCTGATCCGTAAGCAAAACTTCAACATCCTCGACATTCCCATGGCCGGCGTCACGCGCCAGTACCTGAGCTATGTCGATGAGATACGCCAGCACAACCTGGAGCTGGCCGCCGAATACCTGCTGATGGCGGCGATGTTGATCGAAATCAAGTCACGCATGCTGCTGCCGCCCAAGAAAGTGGCTGAAGGCGAAGAAGCCGAAGACCCACGGGCCGAACTGGTAAGACGTTTGCTCGAATACGAACAAATGAAGCTGGCCTCGATGCAGCTCAACGACATTCCGCATTACGGACGCGACTTCCTCAAAGCGCAGGTCTACATCGAGCAAAGTCTGCAGCCCCGGTTCCCGGATGTGAGCATGGACGAGCTGCAATCGGCGTGGCGCGATATTCTCAAACGGGCCAATCTGGTCCAGCACCACAAGATCAGCCGCGAAGAACTCAGCGTGCGCGAGCACATGACCATCGTGCTCAAGCACCTGCAAGGCCGCAAGTTTGTCGAGTTCGAGAACCTGTTTGATCCGACTTTGGGCACCCCTGTGCTGGTGGTGACCTTCATTGCCCTGCTTGAGCTGGCCAAAGAAACGCTGATCGAGATCACCCAGGCGGAAGCCTTTGCGCCGATTTATGTTCGGCTGGCTTACACGCCCAACTGATCGATCAAACCGCCTCGCCCCGAGGCCCACGCCCCATCAAGACCTGAACCGCCTCACGGGCTTGCAAGCGGCCATCAAGCAATGCCACCACCGCTTCTGTGATGGGCATGTCCACACCCAAGCCCCGGGCACGCTGCCAGACCGTGCGAGCGCTGTACACGCCTTCGGCCACGTGGCCCAGCGATGTGACGGCCTGCTCCAGACTCAAACCCTGCGCCAACAGCAAGCCGACCTTGCGGTTGCGGCTCAAGTCACCTGTGGCCGTCAGCACCAAGTCACCCAAGCCCGACAGACCCATGAAGGTTTCAGCTTTGGCACCCAACGCCACACCCAGCCGGGTCATTTCGGCCAAACCACGCGTGATAAGGGCTGCGCGAGCGTTCAGGCCCAAGTCCAGCCCGTCGCACAGGCCCGTGGCGATGGCCAGCACGTTTTTGACGGCACCCCCCACCTCGACCCCGACGATGTCGTCGTTGGCGTACACCCTCAGGGCCCCGCCATGAAAGGCCTTGACCAGGGCGTCACGCACTGAAGCATGAGGGCTGGCCGCCACCAAGGCCGTCGGTTGGGTGCGGGCCACTTCTTGCGCAAAGCTGGGGCCATTGAGCGCGCCGGCGCGCAACTGCGGGGCCACCTGGGCTTGCACTTCGTGCGGCATGAGGCCGGTGTCGGCTTCAAAGCCCTTGCACAACCAGGCGACCGAGGCAGGCACGCCTTGCAGAGCTTGCAAGGTGGCGCGCAAGCCCGCCATGGGCGTGGCGATGATGAACAGGTCTTCGGCCCGGATGGACTGCAGCTGAGCCTCGATAGGACCACAAGTGATGCTGAGGGCTGCAGGCAATTCAATGCCAGGCAAATAGCGCTCGTTGCGGCGCTGCTGCTGCATGGCACTGGCCTGTGCCGCATCGCGTGCATGCAGACTCACCTGGTGGGCTGGTGACTGGCGGCTGGCGGCGATCGCCAGGGCCGTGCCCCAAGCCCCTGCACCGATGATGGTGATCTGCATGCCGGGCGGGTTCTCGCTTTACTGCTGGGTAGCGGCAGCTTGGGCTTGCTGCTGCTCGTACATGGCCTGGAAGTTGATTTCGGCCAAGTGCACGGGCGGGAAGCCCGCGCGGGTGATCACGTCAGCCACGTTGCCGCGCAGATAGGGGTAAACGATTTGCGGGCAAGCGATGCCCATGATCGCGCCCATCTGGTCTTCGGGCACG
Source organism: Limnohabitans sp. (assembly GCA_017986605.1). Taxonomy (GTDB): domain Bacteria; phylum Pseudomonadota; class Gammaproteobacteria; order Burkholderiales; family Burkholderiaceae_C; genus Limnohabitans_A. Next base: position 9,025 of record JAGNVG010000062.1, on the reverse strand, counting down.
TTGCGGATTTCAAAGATGCCGCCTTGTTTGCATTCCACCAAAAACACGGTCTTGTCAGCGATTTTGGTGTGCACGGTGGCAGTCACGCAAACTTCAAAAACGCCTTCGGCCACAGGGGTGGCTTCCACGCCCAGCTGGATATCGACGCTGGGTTGTTGCTGTTCCAGCAAGATGGCAGGCGAGTTGGGCTGCTCCAGCGAAGCCTCCTTCAGGTACACACGTTGGATCTGGAAAACAGGGGCTTGGGCTTCGGTGTTGACAGCGGTATCGGTCATGAAATTCTCTCGAGAAAAAGACGGGCAGCCCGCGAAGGACTGCCCAAGGATGAAACAAATGGATTATCAGGGATCAGAAACCGGCTTGGAGCCAGACTCTGTTTGTGAAAACCCTAGGGGCTTGGGAGGCCCTAAGCTCAAGCAGCCTGCAACAAAGGCACCAGACCACCTTGGGCATCCAGGGCCATCAGGTCGTCGCAGCCGCCCACGTGCGTCTCGCCCACATAAATTTGCGGCACCGTACGGCGACCTGTGATTTGCATCATGTGGTCGCGCTGAGCCGGGTCCAAGTCAATGCGGATTTCTTCAATCTGCTCAACGCCTTTGGCTTTGAGGATTTGCTTGGCCCGGTTGCAATATGGGCAAACGGCGGTGGTGTACATCTTGACTTTTTGCATAGAAGCTTCCTTGGGGTTCAGGCTTTTTCGACGGGCATGCTGGCGGCTTGCCACGCTTTGAGGCCACCGGCCAAGGACTGCACATTCTCAAAGCCGAGTTTCCGGGCCGTGGCCGCAGCACGGGCTGAGCGCGCACCCACCTGGCAAACCATCACCACAGGCGACGATTTGCTTTTCACCACTTGGGCCAATTTGTCTTCCAGTTGGCCCAACGGCAGGTTTTTCGCGCCAATCACATGCCCACGGGCATATTCATCGGGCTCGCACACATCGATGACGATGGCTTTTTCGCGGTTCATCAGTTGCACCATGTCCTGAGGACTGAGCCCGGTGCCTTTGTTCAAGGCAGGAAAAAGCAAAGCCACACCCGAGGCCACGGCCACGGTGATGAGCATCCAGTTATCGATCAGAAAGTTCACGAATCAAACCTTTGTAAGCCACAAAATACCGGCCCGTCAGCGAGCCGCCAAGTCACGATTCTAAAATGACGGCTTAAACCTCTGTTTTGTTCCCCTGTTTTGACAGCTTTTGCTGCTTATCCCCATGTACAAACTCGTCCTCATCCGCCACGGCGAATCCACCTGGAACCTCGAAAACCGCTTCACCGGCTGGACCGATGTCGACCTCACCCCCACGGGCGTGAGCCAGGCCATGTCGGCTGGCAAACTGCTCAAAGCCGAAGGCTGGGACTTTGACCTGTGCTACACCTCGGTGCTCAAGCGTGCGATCCGCACCCTGTGGCTGACCCTGGACGAGATGGACCGCACGTGGCTGCCCGTGGTCAAGGACTTCCGTCTGAACGAACGCCATTACGGCGGTCTGCAAGGCCTGAACAAAGCCGACATGGCCAAGCAATACGGTGACGAGCAGGTGCTGGTCTGGCGTCGCAGCTACGACACCCCGCCACCCGCCTTGGAAGCGACCGACCCCCGCTGCGAGCGCAGCGACCGCCGCTACCCCGATGCCAACGCCGTGCCCCTGACCGAATGCCTGAAAGACACCGTGGCCCGCGTGCTGCCCGCCTGGAACGACAGCATTGCCCCCAGCATCAAGTCGGGCAAGCGTGTGCTGATCGCAGCGCACGGCAACTCGATCCGCGCCCTGATCAAGTACTTGGACGGCATTTCTGACAGCGACATCGTGGGCCTGAACATCCCCAACGGCATCCCGCTGGTGTACGAGCTGGACGACAACCTCAAACCGATCCGCCACTACTACTTGGGCGATGCCGAGGCAGCGGCCAAAGCGGCTGCAGCTGTAGCCAGCCAAGGCAAGGCCTGACCGGGCAATCTGCTTGGGGCGGCAGGGCATTTGCTGGCTGACAGCCCCAAACACCCCTCTGCCGGGTGTATATTGATCCGCTTCTGACTGGGAACACACAAGCACATGGGACACAAACTCAAGATCGCGGGCTGGATCAGCGTGGGCGCACTGGCTGGCGCATTGACCACCGTGTCACTGCAAACCGTGGCGCGCGGCAACATGGCCCCCTTGCCACTCGAAGAGCTGCAACAGTTAGCGGCCGTCTTCGGGATGGTCAAAAGCGACTACGTTGAGCCGGTAGACGAAAAAAAACTGATCACCGAAGCCATTTCCGGCATGGTGTCCAGCCTCGACCCGCACTCCCAATATTTCGACAAAAAGAGCTTCAAAGAGTTCTCTGAAGGCACCACAGGAAAATTTGTCGGCGTGGGCATCGAAATCAGCCAAGAAGATGGTCTGGTCAAAGTTGTCTCGCCGATCGAAGGCTCACCCGCCGATCGTGCCGGCCTCAAACCCAACGACCTGATCACCAAGATCGATGACACCGCCGTCAAAGGCCTCAGCCTGAACGAAGCCGTCAAGCGCATGCGCGGCGAGCCCAAAACCAAGGTGCTGCTGACCATCTTCCGCAAATCTGAAAACCGCACCTTCCCGGTGACCATCATTCGCGAAGAGATCAAGACCCAATCGGTCAAATCGAAAATCATCGAGCCAGGTTACGGCTGGATTCGCGTCTCACAATTCCAGGAACGCACCGTCGATGACTTTGCGCGCAAGATCGAAGAGATGTACAAGGAAGACCCCAAGCTCAAGGGCCTGGTACTCGACTTGCGCAACGACCCGGGTGGTCTGCTGGACGCGGCCGTGGCCTTGTCCGCCGCATTTTTGCCAGAAAACGTGACGGTGGTCACCACCAATGGCCAGCTCGAAGAAAGCAAATTCACCTACAAGGCCACACCCCAGTTCTGGCGTCGCAACAGCAACAACGATCCCATCACCCGCATGACCCAGGCCACAGGTGGCGCACTGAAAAAAGTGCCCTTGGTGGTGTTGGTCAACGAAGGCTCGGCCTCGGCCAGCGAAATCGTGGCCGGTGCCTTGCAAGACTACAAACGAGGCACCCTGATGGGCAGCCAGACTTTTGGCAAAGGCTCGGTCCAAACCGTGCGCCAACTGGGCCCAGACACAGCGCTCAAGATCACCACAGCCCGTTACTACACGCCCAATGGCCGCGCCATTCAGGCCAAAGGCATCGTGCCCGAGGTGATGTTGGACGAAACCGAAAACGGCAATGTGTTCTCGGCTTTGCGCACCCGCGAAGCCGATCTGGAAAAACACCTCTCCAACGGCAAGGAAGCCGAAGAGAAGAAAGACCCGGCTCGCGAAAAAGCCCGTGAAGAAGCTATCAAAAAACTGGAAGAAGAGTCCAAAAAGCCCGTGGCCGAACGCCGTTTGCCCGAGTTCGGCTCCGACAAAGACTTCCAGCTGATCCAAGCTTTGAACAAGCTCAAAGGCCTGCCTGTCAAAGCCAGCACGACTTTGGCAGAACGCAAGATTGAGAAGAAAGACGACTGAGCGCCATGGATGACGCGCAGCTGCTGCGCTACTCGCGGCACATTCTGCTCAACGAGCTGGGCATCGACGGTCAGGACAAACTGCTGGCCTCACGCGCCTTGGTCATCGGTGCAGGCGGCCTGGGCTCTCCGGTCTGTCTTTATCTGGGCAGTGCGGGCGTGGGCCACATCACGGTGGTCGACCACGACCAGGTCGATGCCACCAACTTGCAGCGCCAAATTGCCCACACCCTAGACCGGGTGGGTCAGTACAAAGCCGATTCGGTGCGCACGGCGATCGCGCAAATCAACCCAGACGTGACCGTCACCCCTATCACTCAACGCGCCGATGCGGCCCTGCTGGACACCCTGGTGGCCCAAGCTGACGTGGTGCTGGACTGTTGCGACAACTTTGAAACCCGACAGGCCGTGAACCTGGCCTGCGTGAAGCACCGCAAACCCTTGGTATCCGGCGCGGCCATCCGCATGGACGGGCAGGTTTCGGTGTTTGACAGCACGCAGCCTGAGGCGCCCTGCTACGCCTGCATCTTCCCGCCAGAACAACAGCCCGAGGAAACCCGCTGCGCCACCATGGGCGTGTTCGCTCCCTTGGTGGGCATCATCGGCACGGTGCAAGCGGCCGAGGCTCTCAAAATTTTGAGTGGCATGGGCAGCCACATGGCCGGACGTTTGCTGATGCTCGACGGGCGCGAGTTGTCGTGGACCGACATTCGCATGCAACGCAACCCGGCCTGCCCGGTGTGCGCAGCCCACCGCCACGATTGAGCTTCTGCTCAAGCCACCTGGGGTTCGCTGCGGCGATCTTCTGAAAGCCAACACCCAGCCCTGGCTTTGACCGACAAAGCACCTCTCCTTGATAAAGAGGATGGGGCAAACCCGGTCCTCACGGCATGCCAATTCGGTATGTAATCCAGACAGGCATTCCGTAAAGACACGCACACCATGTACCTGAGCTCCAAACAGGCAACGCTACTGGGCCAGATCATGCAGACCTTGGCCGAGCCCCATGAAGAAACCGAAATCCGCGAGATCATGGGCGACTTGGTCATGCAATTGCTCGGTGCCCAGTATTACGCCAGCTATGTCTGGCAACCTGCAAGCCAGAGTTTTGCCCAGCCGATCCAGATCAACATGGACGCGGCAAACCTGCGAGCTTACGAAAACTACTACCAGTTTCATGACCCGATCACGCCGTTGATGCAGCGCTACCAAGTGGCCGTCCGTGCCACCGATGTCCTGCCGATCGAAGATCTCAAGAAAACCGAATTTTTCAACGACTTCCTCAACCGTGACGGCTTGTACTGGGGCGTGAACCTTTATGCATGGCACCAAGGGCAAAACCTGGGTGACATGCGCATCTGGCGCGACAAGCGCAGGGACAACTTCACACCCGACGAGTTACGCTTGCTCGACATGCTGCAACCGGCTTTCGTCACAGCGCTGGCCCGTGCACAAAGGCCCAGGCAGCAGGAAGTCTTGACACTCAACACCTTGTCACAGCGCTTGACCACGCGCGAGCAGGACACCGCACGGCTGGTCATGCTGGGCATGACCGACAAGGAGATAGCCCGGGCGCTGACCATTTCCACCACCACGGTACGCACCCACCTTGAAAACGCCTTTCGCAAAGTCGGCGTGAGCAACCGGGCAGCGCTGGTGCACAAGCTCAGGCCATGAGCGCCTGCCCACCCTCCTCAATTGCAAGGATGGTGGCGCGCAAACGGTCTCTTTAGCATGGCATGAACGCCACTCAGGCGTTGAACACCACCACAAGGAGACCTCGATGAGCCCGAACGCTTCAAGACGACAATTTTTCAAAAAAACCGGTGCAGCCTCTGTGGCCGCTGTGATGGGTGACCTGGCCCTGACGGCCGCAGGGGGCCACGCGGCAGTGGCAAAAACCAACGATCCACTGCTGGAACTGACCGCCACACAAGTGGTGCGTGACATCCAAACAGGCCGCCTCAAGGCCGAGACCTACATGGCCGCCATGATCGCCCAGGCCAAGTCGGTCAGCGGTCTCAACGCCCTGATCTACCTGAACGAAGACAAAGCCATGGCCGCTGCACGGCAGGTGGATGCAGACCGCGCAGCAGGCAAGCGCCTGGGTGCATTGGCGGGATTGCCGATCGTGGTCAAGGACAACATCAATACCCGGGACATGAAGACCACGGGCGGCACACCTTCCCTGCGCAACTTTCAGCCCAGCCAGAATGCGCCCTCCTTGCAGAAATTGCTCGACGCAGGCGCGATTGTTTTGGGTAAATCGAACTTGCACGAGTGGGCCTTTGGCATCACCAGCACCAACTTCACATTGGGCACAGACCCATCGGGCGGCGCGGCCCGTCCTTGCAAAAACCCCTATGACAACAGCCGCATTCCTGGCGGCTCCTCTGGCGGAACGGCTGTGGCCATTGCCGCTCGTTTTGCACCAGCAGGTCTGGGCACCGACACGGGCGGTTCAACACGCGTGCCGGCCTCGTTCTGTGGCGTTGCAGGCTTTCGCCCATCGGTGGGCGACGGCGCAGGCAAAGGCCGCCGCTACCCGGACACCACCAACGATGCGCTGCCCATCAGCACCACACGCGACACACTCGGCCCCATGGCCCGCACGGTGGCAGACCTGGCCTTGCTGGACGCCGTGATCACAGGCGCCGCTCTGCCCCAGGCCAAGCGTCTCCAAGGCCTCAAGGTGGGCCTGCCCGCGAGCTTTTGGGAGGGGCTTGATGACAACGTCAAATCTGTGGCCGATGCCGCCAAGAAAAAACTGGCGGATGCCGGTGTGGTGTTTGTCGATGCCGATCTGGCGGGCATCATGGCGCTCAATGGAGAAATGTCGTTTCCGATTGCGCTGCACGAGCCAGTGCACGCCATTCCCGCTTATCTGGCGGCCAACCGTGCGCCGGTCAAAACCGTCAAGGAAGTCGCCGACCAACTTGCCAGCCCGGATGTGGCTGGGGCCTTTGGCGCCATCCAAGGCCCATTCAGTGAAGCCGCGTTCCATGATGCCTATCTGGGCATCATGGCCACCAAGCGCCCTGCCCTTCAAAAACTCTACAAAGACTATTTCGCAGCACAAGGCGTGGAGTGCGTGTTGTTTCCAACGACCCTCTTGGCTGCGCCCAAGATCGACACCGCCAATGGCTCCAAAAACCTCAGCTACACCGTCGGCGGTGTTGAACAAAAAGACAAAGACACCTTTGGCACTTGTATCCGCAACACCGACCCCTGCACCAATGCAGGCATACCCAGCTTGTCGATCCCTGCGGGCATGACATCAGGCGGTTTGCCGGTGGGAATGCAGATAGATGGCCCCTTGGGCTCAGACGCCAATTTGCTGGCCATCGGCATGGGCATCGAGGCGGTTTTGGGTTCGGTGAAAGCACCTGCGGTCTGATGAAAAGTAGCCAAGTGGAACTTAAACCACTTGGCTAGTTTGATCGGAACTTGGGTTGTGGCACAGTGCAGCGAAAGCCTGCAAACCGTCAAGCGCCGTGGCAGGTGCCATGGAATTTCCTGAACACAGGCGGTGACATGGCGGCCTCAGGGGCGGCAAACACACCGATTTTTTGCTTTTGTGCCTGACGCTGCAAGCCCGCGTAAGGTCCTTTGCCGGTACGAAACCTGTAGGCCCAAGCCATGCCCGAGCGCACCATCTCGGCCCCCAGGTCCACACCATCTGCCGATAAACGCCCAATCTGTCGGCCATAGACATCCTGACCGTGATCCACCACCTGCACCTTCTTGCGCAGCGCAAGCCTAATCAGCGCATCGCGTGCTTCGACCCCACCAGGCTGGCAGGTCTCAGGGGCGTCAATGCCTTCGATGCGCAATTTGACGGGCTCATGCTGGCCTTCGCGCACCAGGAGCACCGTGTCGCCGTCCATGACCCAGCTCACCCAACCGGTCCAGCCCTCGTCAGCTTGCACAGCAAATGGCACCCACGCAAGTGCCAGCCAAAGCCAGAAAGCTTTGCGGTTCACGACGCTTCCTTGCGTCGCTGGCCTTGGCGGCGATTGGCTTTGGGCAAATCAGGGCTCAACTCGGTCGTCAACGATTCGGCTCTAGCCTGAAGCTGGTCCAATGCCGCGTCAAATTGGGCGACGGCATCGGGCTGCAGTGCGCCCAAAATCTGGCTGTTGATGGCTTGGATCTGCGGCATCAAAGCCTCGTAGAGCGCTCGCCCAGCAGGCGTGATGTCAACCAGTGCACTGCGCCTGTCGTGGGCGGGGATGGTCCGCAGGACCAACTGCTTTTTGCCCAAAGCTGTCAAGGTTCGTGAGGTGCGAGCGCGGTCGCGGTGCATGCGCTCGGCCAAGGCCGACGGTGGCAAGCTGCCGTTTTCATAGAGCAGGGCTACCACACCCCATTCTCGGCGGGTGATGCCATAGCCTCCCTCGCACAAACGAACCACCATGGCCCCTGCCACGCTCGACAGTCGGCTCAAACGGTACAGCAACAAATCTTCGATCGATGCCAAACGCTGAGAAGGAGACTGAGACATCAGGGTTTTCCGGGGGGATGGTTGTTTAGATCAATTGTCGGTCAAGGCACTACAGTGTGTCTGGATTTGTATTTTTAACAGGGGGCAGCTGAGCCCCACCCTTTCGGAGACGTTCATGACTTCCATCTGCAACACCACACGGTTGATCACGCGCCGCGCACTGAGCTTGGCTGTGCTTTCCTTGGCTGCGCTCTCGCCCCATCTACACGCGCAAGACAAACCACCACTCAAGATCGTGGTGGGCTTTCCACCCGGTGGCTCAGCCGACATTTTGGCCCGCATGGTGGCCGATGCGCTGCGTGACGATTTCAGCACCGTTGTTGTGGACAACAAACCCGGTGCGGGCGGCCGCATTGCACTGAACGCAGTCAAGGTGTCCAAGCCTGATGGCCAGACCGTGATCGTGCTGCCCAGCGGTCCCATGGTGCTGTTTCCCCACGTCTACAAAAAGCTCGACTACGACGCTGTGAAAGACTTCACGCCTGTTTCGCAAATCGCCCGCTTCCAGTTTGGTGTGGTCTCTGGCCCCGCAAGCAACGTGAAAAACGTGGCCGAGATGGTGGCCAAAGCCAAGACAGACCCCGGCTCGGCGAGTTACGGCACGCCGGGTGCGGGCACCTTGCCACACTTCATGGGCGTGTTGATGGAGCAGTCTGCAGGCATCAGCCTGAACCATGTGCCCTTCCAGGGGGGTGCACCGGCCAACAACGCCCTGCTGGGTGGCCACATCGGTTACAAGTTTGACGTGGTCTCCGAAACCGCCGAAATGCACCGGGCCGGCAAAGTCCGCATCATCGCCGTGACGGGCAACCAGCGCGACCCCCAAGTGCCTGAAGTGCCCACCCTCAAAGAGTCGGGCATCAACATGGACGCCACCGCCTGGTTTGCCATGTATGGCCCTGCGGGCCTCAAAGGCGAGGCCCTCGCCCGCCTTGAAAAAGCCATGATGAAAATCGCACGCGACCCGGCCATGAAAGACAAGATGCTCAAGCTCGGCTACGAGCCCATTGG
>JAGNVG010000061.1 GCA_017986605.1 Limnohabitans sp. | reverse complement strand
GGCCTGCCCTTGCAGGGGCGGGTTGATCCATTGATGTGAATCAAGCTTGTGGGCATCTTGCGCCGCAGATGCCGTGGTCTGCCCTAGACTGGCCCTTTGTTGAAAGTGGGCACATCCATGAAAAAACTTTTGGCCCTTGCGCTCTTGTTTTGTTCGGCCCACAGCCACGCCTACGACGGCTTGACCAGTGAGCTGAGCCACGCTGCGGGCGGTGCCCTGATGGCGGGGGCGATCACCCACATGTACAGCGAGTCGGAAAACCGCGCATGGATCGGCTTTGCAGTCAGCACAGCCGCGGTGGTGATCGAGCAAAGCTACGAGATTTCGCGCGGCGCCAACCGCAACAGCCAGATCAAGGACATGGCTTGGCATGCTTTGGGCTCGGCTCTGGGCGCATGGGCCACCGACAAGTACCTGTTGGTGCCGGTGGTGACCCGCACTTCAGTGGGCATGCTGATGATTCACCCGTTTTGAGCCCCGGCCCTTTCAGCCTTTGCGGGCAGAGCCCCAGGGCGTGAGCTTCACCGCAGCGGCGGTGACCAGACCGTAGAGCACCATGGCCAGCGCCACCAGACCATAAAAGTTGTCGGCTGTACCTTGGTGCCCTGAAAGCCAATAGCCCGCACCCGCCACCAGCACCAGTCGCACTGTACCGGCCAGCACAGGGCCGATCACCTGGCCTGCACCTTGCGATGCAAAGTAGAGCGTGAGGCCCAGACCAAAGAAGGGGAAGGCCGGCCCTGCCGTGACCAGGTATTGCCGCGCATAGTCCAGCACCGCAGGGTCTTGTGAGAACAATCGGGCCCACAACTCGGGCGCCAGCGTGACCACCGCGCCGATCACGGCCAAGTTGAAGGCCGAAACAGCACCGGCCACCCAAGCCACGCGCCGCGCGCGGGCGGCGTTGCCTGCGCCCATGGCCATGCCCACCATGGGCACCGATGCCACGCCGATGCCAAAGGCGATCGGGATCAAGAGGAATTCCAGCCGCTGGCCGATGCCGTAACCGGCCAGGGCCTGCGTGCCCAGTTGCGCCAGCATGCCCGTGAAAATCAAAATGGCCAGCACCGACTGCACCGGGGACAGACAGGCCACCGCCCCTACCTTGAGGATGTCGGCAAACATGCTGCGCTGCAGTTTGAAGCCGCCCATTTGCAGGCTCAGACGCCCCTGTCCACTCATCAGGTACCAAAGGAAATAGGCCACGCCCGCAGCGGTGGCGATGATGTGCCCCCAGGCCACGCCCAGCATGCCCATGGCAGGCACCGGACCCGCGCCCAGCGAGAGCACCCCGCCCAGCACGATTTGCAAAGCAGCGGTCGCCACCAGCGCGACCGAGGGCACGCGCATATTGCCCGTGCCCCGCACGATGGAGGCCAAGGTGTTGATCAGCCAGACCAACAGGGCGCCGGAAAACAGCACCTTGGCGTAACGCACGGCTTCGTGCAGCACAGTATCCCGGCCGCCCAGCAATTGGTAAAAGCCGGGGCCCCAGATCAGGAAGATGGCGCTGTACAGCAGGCCCGCACCCAAGCCGATCACCAAGGCGTGTTGCAGCAAAGTCTGGGCGCGGGGCAAGTCTGACGCGCCCAAGGCGCGGCTGATCGACGCCGACACACCGCCGCCCATGGCGCCGGCCGACATCATTTGGGTGAGCATGGCAAATGGAAACACCAGCGCCATGGCGGCCAGCGGGGCTGTGCCCAGACGGCCCACGTAATAGGTCTCGGCAATGCCGACCAGCACGGTCATGACCATGGCCAGCACATTGGGTGCGGCCAGGCGCAGCAAGGTGGGCAAGATCGGCCCGTGCAGCATGCGCTGCAAATCGTGGTGGGGTGTGCTCATGCCCACATCTTGTCAGCTGGCGCTGCCCTGGCGGTTGACTTGGGCGACAGGCCTTCTGCCTGCCTTGTAGGTCGGAGCTTTAGCTCCGACAAACTCAAGCTCAAGCCACAGGGTCTTCTGGCGGCGTGGTCTGCAGCAGCTGGTCTATCGGCCAGTTCAGCAGTTCGCCCAGGCGGCACACCACCCAACGCGCTTCCAAGGGCGACACCACCGCAGGCTCGGCCAGCAGGCCCAGCTCGCATTGCGCCAGCACCAGCTCTTCGGTGATGCCCAGCGTGAACTGCATGTTGGCCGCTTTTTCGGTCAGCAAGTTGGCCAGGTCTTCGCACAGTTCGTAGCGCTCGGCCATCTCGCGGTGGCCGATGCTGGGCTTGAACTTGCCCGGCGGCACATACAGCGCGGTGAAGCTCTCGGGCAGGTAGATCTGGTTGTCGTCGCTCATGCCTGCATCAGGCTTTTTTGACGAATTCGGTTTTCAGCTGCATGGGGCCAAAACCGTCGATCTTGCAGTCGATGTCGTGATCGCCTTCGATCAGGCGGATGTTCTTGACCTTGGTGCCGACTTTGACGACCGACGATGAACCCTTGATCTTCAAATCCTTGACCAGGGTGACGGTGTCGCCGTCTTGCAGCACATTGCCGTTGGCGTCTTTCCAGACCTTGGCCACATCAGCGGCAGCGGTCTCAGCGGGGTTCCATTCGTGCCCACAGCTGGGGCAGATCAACAGGTTGCCATCTTCGTAGGTGTATTCGTCGTGGCATTTCGGGCAGGCGGGCAGGGTGCTCATGGGGTTTCCTTTTCGGGCTGGAGGATACCCCATGCACAGCCGTGCTTAGCCGTGGGGCGTGGCTTTCACAAATGCACCGCCTTGGTAAATGGCCGCCGGGTCCTTCGTGTCGATCACCGGCTGACGTGCTTCGACGGCGTTGCGGAACACGTCCGACGAGTCTTGTGGCCGGTAGCCGATGTGTTTGGCATGGGTGTTGTCCCACCAGGTGGTCTGGTTGTCCGACATGCCATAAATGATGGAGTGGCCCACGATGGGGGCCGTGAGCGCCGCAACGATCAGACGCTCCAAGTCGTCGTAGCTCAGGTAGGTGGCCAGCATGCGGCGATCGCGCGGCTCGGTGAACGACGAGCCGATGCGGATGCTCACCGTCTCGATGCCCCAACGGTCCCAATACAGCTGGGCCAGGTCTTCGCCAAAGGCTTTGGACAGGCCGTAAAACCCATCGGGTTTGGGCGGCATGCGGGTGTTGACCACTTCGTCTTGCCGGTAAAAGCCGGTCACGTGGTTGGAGCTGGCGAACACGATGCGCTTGACGCCCTTCAGACGCGCTGCTTCGTACAGGTTGACCATGCCCACGATGTTGCCCGCCAAGATGGGGGCCCAAGGTTGCTCGGTGGACACGCCGCCCATGTGCACCACGGCGCTCACGCCGTCGAGCAAGGCCATCATTTGGTCGGCGTCTTCCAGCGCGGCGGTGTGCACCTCTTCGCCAGCGGCTGCAGCGCCCAGGTCGCGGCGGTGGCTCACGCGCAGCACATCGCAATAGGCTTTCAGGCGCGGCCGGAGTTCTTGACCCAGGTTGCCGCCAGCGCCCGTCAGCAGCAGGCGTGGGAACTTCAAGGGGGATGCGGGTGGATTGAGCATGGTGTTCTTGGCTTTCAGTCTTTGAAACGCGCGGCCAGGGCTTGTGCGCTGTCGCGCAACACGTTCTGGTCGGCGCCCACGGCCACAAACAGGCAGCCTTTGGCCACATAGTGTTTGGCCAGGGTTTCGTCGCCCGTCAAGATGCCGGCGGCCTTGCCGCACGCTTGGATGCGGGCAATCGCCTCGTCGATGACCTTGAGCACCTCGGGGTGCTTGGGGTTGCCCAAGTGGCCCAAAGCGGCAGACAAGTCGCCGGGGCCGATGAAGACCCCATCGACGCCTTCCACGTTGGCGATCTCTTCGATGTTTTTGAGGCCTTCGATGGTCTCGACCTGCAGTAGCACGCAGATCTCTTCAGCGCTGCGCTGGGCATAGCCTTTGACACGGCCGTAATTGCTGGCGCGGGGCGCACCGGCATAACCGCGCACACCTTGCGGTGGGTAACGGGTGTACGACACCGCGTTGCGTGCTTCTTCGGCAGTCTGGATGTAAGGCACCAAGAGCGTTTGCACGCCGATATCGAGCAAGCGCTTGAAGGTCACCATGTCGTTCCACGGTGGGCGCACGATGGGCGTGGCCGTGCCGCCTTGCATGGCTTGCAACTGGGCCAGCACATCGGGCACTTCGTTGGGCGAGTGCTCCATGTCCAGCAGCAGCCAGTCGTAGCCGCAGTGCGCCAAGATCTCGATGCTGATGGGGCTGCAAAGGTGCGACCACAGGCCGATTTGTTTTTGGCCACTCAGGATGGCGTGCTTGAAACGGTTGATGGGGAAGTCCATGGCGTGCTCCTTAAGCGGCAGAAGGATGGGCGGGGGTCGGGCTGATCTGGAAGTTGGCGGCGATCTCCAAAGCGCGCACCAGGCCCGAGTGGTCCCAGCCTGCGCCACCGTTGGCCACGCAGCTGCTCATCAGTTGCTGAGCGTTCGCCGTGTTGGGCAGGCTCAGGCCCATGGCCTTGGCGCCTTCCAGCGCCAGGTTCAGGTCTTTCTGGTGCAGCTCAATGCGGAAGCCCGGGTTGAAGGTGCGCTTGATCATGCGTTCGCCATGCAACTCCAGAATGCGGCTGGTGGCCAAGCCGCCCATCAGGGCTTGGCGCACTTTGGCTGGGTCTGCACCGGCTTTGGCCGCGAAGAGCAGGGCTTCGCCCACAGCCTCGATGTTGAGTGCCACGATGATCTGGTTGGCCACTTTGCAGGTCTGGCCGCTGCCGTTGTCGCCGATCAGGGTGATGTTCTTGCCCATCAAGGCGAACAGGGGCTGCACTTGGTTGAAGGTGGCTTCGCTGCCGCCGACCATGATGGTGAGGCTGGCGGCTTTGGCGCCCACTTCGCCGCCGGACACCGGGGCATCCAAATACTCGCACCCCAGTGCGTTGATCTTGGCTGCGAAGGCCTTGGTGGCGATGGGTGAGATGGAGCTCATGTCCACCACGGTCTTGCCTGCGCTGAGGCCTTTGGCCACACCCTGCTCGCCAAACAGCACGTCTTCCACATGCGGGGTGTCGGGCACCATGGTGAAAATGATGTCGGCTTTTTGTGCAACTTCGGCTGGGCTGGTGCAGGCTTTGGCGCCTTGTTCGAGCACGGCAGCAGGTACGCCGCTGCGCGAAAAAGCAAAGACTTCGTGGCCGCCAGCGAGCAGGTGCCCGGCCATGGGCACGCCCATGATGCCCAAGCCAATGAATCCCAGTTTCATGAGGTTTCCTTTGAGGTGAATGGCCCGGGTGCTCAGCGCACCATGCAAGGCATCTTGTTGTTGAATTTCCAACCGGGGATCAGGTATTGCATGGCGATGGCGTCATCGCGGGCACCCAGGCCGTGCTGCTGGTAAAGCTGGTTCGCTTGCATCACCGCGTCCATGTCCACCTCGATGCCCAAGCCAGGCTTGGCGGGCACATCGACATAGCCGTCCTTGATTTGCAGCGGGTCTTTGGTGAGGAACTGGCCGTCTTGCCAAATCCAGTGCGTGTCGATGGCGGTGACCTTGCCGGGTGCGGCTGCCGCGCATTGGGTGAACATGGCCAGAGAAATGTCGAAATGGTTGTTGGAGTGCGAGCCCCAGGTCAAGTCGTACATCTGGCACAGCTGCGCCACGCGCACAGAGCCTTGCAGCGTCCAGAAATGTGGGTCGGCCAGCGGGATGTCGACCGACTGCAGCTGGATGCTGTGCGCCATTTCGCGCCAGTCGGTGGCCACCATGTTGGTGGCCGTCAGCAAACCCGTGGCGCGGCGGAATTCGGCCATCACCTCGCGGCCCGAGAACACGCCTTCTGCGCCGCAGGGGTCTTCGGCATAAGCCATGGTGCTGCGGTGGTCGCGCAACAGGCGAATGGCGTCTTTGAGCAGCCAGCCGCCATTGGGGTCGAGTGTGATGCGGGCCTTGGGAAAGCGCTCGTGCAGCGCCACCACGGCTTCGACTTCTTCCTCGCCGCGCAGCACGCCGCCTTTGAGTTTGAAGTCCTGAAAGCCATAGCGGGCCTGCGCGGCCTCGGCCAAGCGCACCACGGCCTCGGCCGTCATGGCTTTTTCGTGGCGCAGGCGCAACCAGTCGTCGGCCTGGTCGGGCTCGCTTCTGTAGGCCAGATCGGTTTGCTGGCGGTCGCCCACATAAAACAGATAGCCCAGCATTTGCACACGGCTTCGTTGCTGCCCATCGCCCAGCAGGGCACATACAGGCACGTTCAGGTGCTGGCCCAACAAATCCAGCAAAGCCGACTCCACGGCGGTGACGGCGTGGATGGTCGTGCGCAGGTCAAAAGTCTGGTTGCCCCGGCCGCCGCTGTCTCGGTCGGCAAACTGCTGGCGCATGCCGTTGAGCACGTGGTTGTAATTGCCAATCGGCTGGCCTTCGACCAACGGGCGGGCGTCTTCCAGTGTCTGCCGAATTTTTTCGCCACCGGGCACTTCGCCGAGGCCCGTTTGGCCTGACGAGTCGGTCAGGATGACGATGTTCCGGGTGAAAAACGGGCCGTGAGCGCCGCTCAAGTTGAGCAGCATGCCGTCGTGTCCGGCCACAGGGATCACCTGCATGCGCGTGACGACAGGCGTTGAAGAGGACTGAGGCATGGGTGGGTTGGCTGTTGATTTGACAGACATCGTACAACCTAAACCCGCATCGGGTGATGCGTGTTAACCCTTGTCAGCGTTTTCAGTGGTGGCTAGAAGCGCCTTTTTTATGCCGATCGCGGCTGTTGGACAGGTGGGTGCGCATGGCCGCGCGGGCCGACTCGGCGTCTTGTACGGCAATCGCATTCAGGATGTTTTCATGTTCCTGGTGCACGCGCCGTAAATAGGCCAATCGGGTTGCATCGACGACGGGCGTGGTCTCCAGCCGTGCGCGGGGAATCGACTGCGAACCCAGCGAATTCATCATGTCGGCGAAATGGTTGTTTTGCGTGGCGCGTGCAATTTCGTGGTGGAACTGAAAGTCCGCCGCGATGGCGTCGCGGCCTTCTTCGATAGCGCTTGAAAACGCACTCATGGCCTCTTGCATCACGCTCAAATTGGCTTCGGTGCGACGCACAGCGGCCAGTGCCGCGGCTTCGGTCTCGATGCTGATGCGCAATTCCAGCAGGGCGATCACATCGTGCAAGGTGCTCAGTTGGCTGGGGTTGACTCGAAAAGATGGCGACTCCGATTGCACCAGCACAAAGGTGCCGATGCCGTGGCGCGTCTCCACCAGACCTGCGGCCTGCAGTTTGGATATCGCCTCGCGCACCACGGTGCGGCTCACGCCAAAGCGTTCCATGATGGCCGCCTCGGTAGGTAATTTTTGGCCACTGCTCAGGGTGCCGGTCTGGATTTCGGTGCTCAGCTGATCGACCAACTCAAAGGTCAGGCTGCGCGATTTGCGTTTTTCGGGTGCGGCTTGCGGGGTGTTCATCGGGTAAATACGCATTCCAGTTTCGATAGAGGGCTCACACAATCAACTTGTACGACAACTGATCACATCAGGCACTTGAAGCCAATGTATCAGAACATCGCCGCCACTTGCACCTTTTTTTCATGAACCCATACCAGCTCATCGTCGACACACCAGACCGCGTAGGGGAGTCCCCCGTGTGGGATGTGCGCCACCATCGCTTGTGGTGGGTGGATATTGAAGGTGCCTTTATCCGTTGCACCAAGCCCGGCTCGATGGCGCCTGTGCAGTCCTGGCGTATGCCTGAGCGCGTGGGCTGCATTGCACTCACGGCTGTTGAGGGTCAACTGATCGCCGCGATGGAAACGGGTATTGCCCGCGTCACTTTGCAAGAAGACGGTCAGGTGGACATCACTTGGCTGGCCCGCATCCAACACCTCGCCCCCGGCATGCGCTTCAACGACGGGCGTTGTGATGCCAGTGGCCGCTTGTGGGTGGGCACCATGGTGATGGACATGTCTTTGGCCTCTGACTTGGGCGGTCTGTATTGTCTGGATGAGAAGGGCCTCACTGGCCCTCACGTCACTGGCCTGCTCACACCCAATGGCTTGGGGCTCAGCCCCGATGGCTGCACGTTGTATTTGTCGGACTCGCACCCCAAGGTGCAAAAAATTTGGGCTTTTGATCTGGATGCGGCAAGCGGCACTTTGACGAATCGTCGCTTGTTTGTGGACATGAACGACTGGCCCGGCCGCCCCGATGGCGCGGCCGTTGATGCGCAAGGCAATTATTGGATTTCCGGCAACGATGCCGGGCAAATTCATGCTTTCGATCCTCAAGGTCAGTGGACACAGTCTGTTGCCGTGCCCATGCCCAAGCCGTCGATGTGTGCTTTCGGTGGAGCCGATCTGGACCAGTTGTTTGTGACCTCGATCATTCCAGCGAACACCTGTGATGCCGATCGCGGCAGCAGTGGTGCCGTCATTGCCTTGCAGCCTGGCGTGAAGGGTTTGCCCGAGCCTGTTTTTTCCCGTTTTCCTGTCAGTGTGTAAATGTTGATTGTCAAATTTTTAACCCTGGAGACTACTAAGATGAAGCTCAAACAATCCCTGATCGCCATCGCTGCTGCATTGGCCTTGTCTGCTCAAGCGACCGAATTTCGCTCTGCTGACATCCACAACGCCGACGACTACCCCACCGTGGTCGCGGTCAAGCACATGAGCACCGTACTCGACAAATTGTCGGGTGGCAAGCACAAGATCAAGGTGTTCAACAAAGGCGCTTTGGGCTCTGAAAAGGAAACGATTGACCAAGTGAAGATCGGTGCACTGGATTTGGTGCGCGTGAACGTGGCCCCCATGAACGGCATCTGCCCGATGACCATGGTGCCCACCATGCCCTTCTTGTTCCGTTCGGTCGATCACATGCGCAAGTCGTTGGATGGCCCCGTGGGCGCTGAAATTCTCAAAAGCTGCGAGTCGGTCGGGTATGTCGGCCTGGCTTTTTATGACAGCGGTGCACGCTCCATTTATGCCAAAAAAGCCATCAAAACAGTGGCCGACACCAAGGGCATGAAAATCCGCGTGCAGCAGTCCGATCTGTGGGTGGCCTTGGTCAGTGCCATGGGTGCCAACGCTACGCCCATGCCATATGGCGAGGTTTACACAGGCCTGAAGACTGGCTTGATTGATGCTGCAGAAAACAACATTCCTTCGTTTGACACGGCCAAGCACGTAGAAGCCGTCAAGGTTTACTCCAAGACCGAGCACTCCATGGCGCCTGAGATTTTGGTGATGTCCAAAGTGGTCTGGGACAAGTTGCCCGCCAACGAGCAAGCCATGATTCGCCAAGCCGCCAAAGAGTCGGTGGCGGTTCAGCGCAAGGCTTGGGACGAGGCTGAAGGCAAGTCTCTGGCCAATGTGAAAGCCGCGGGTGCCGAAATTGTTGAAGTGGACAAACGTTCATTCCAGGCTGTGATGGGCCCGGTGTACGACAAGTTCATGACCACGCCTGACATGAAGCGTGCGATCAAAGCGATCCAAGACACCAAGTAATCGCGCCATTGGCCATCCTGATGCCCCCGGTGCAGAGCCGGGGGCTGGAGCTTTTCATGTTCACCAAATTTTGTGCAACCGTCTCCAAGCTCTGCCTGGTCCTGGCGGTCATTGGTCTGATCGCCGTGATCCTGTGCGTGCAGTGGCAGGTCATCGGTCGCTACGTGCTCAACGACACACCGACTTGGGCCGAAGCCCTGGCCATGTTGATCGTCCTGTTTGTCACCGCCTTCGGCTTGGCCGTGGGGGTGCGCGATGCGGGCCACATCGGTCTGGAGTCCCTGGTGATTTTGTTGCCCAAAAAATGGCAGCACCGCATCGAGGTGCTGATCCATGCGCTGGTGGGCGTGTTTGGCTTTTTGATGGTGCAAGGCGGCTGGCTTTGGGCCAGCGCCAAGTGGGGCGAGAAAAAGCCCATGCTCCCTGTGCCTGACGGCATTGACTATGTACCGGTGATCATCGCGGGTGCTTTGATTTTGCTTTTCTCCATTGAACACATTGTTGCGCTCGTGCAAGGCAAAGTGGTCGAACCTGTTTGGGAGTGATCATGGAACTCACCGTACTCGCGCTGAGCTTCACGCTCCTCTTGATTCTCGGCGTGCCAGTGGCCTTTGCTATTGGTTTGTCTTCGGTGGCCACCATCATCGCCGCGGGTTTGCCGGTAGCCATGGTGTTTCAAAAAATGGTCGGAGGCATGCAGGTGTTCTCCTTCCTGGCCATTCCGTTTTTTGTGTTCGCCGGTGAGCTGATGCTTTACGGCGGTATTGCCGACCGCATCGTGCGTTTTGCTAACAGCCTGGTGGGCCATGTGCGCGGCGGTCTGGGCATGAGCAATGTGATCGGTTGCACCATCTTTGGTGGCGTGGCCGGTTCGCCACTGGCCGATGTGTCGGCTATGGGCTCGGTCATGATCCCGCTCATGAAAAAAGAAGGTTACGACGCCGACTACGCGGTGAACGTGACCACCCACGCAGCCTTGGTGGGCGCCATCATGCCCACCTCGCACAACATGATCATCTTCACCCTGGCGGCTTCTGGCTTGGCTTCGGTGAGCGTATTGGGCTTGATTCTGGCAGGGCTGGTGCCCGCCATCATCTTGACGCTGTGTAACCTTGGCGCTGCTTATTGGGTGGCGGTGCGCCGGGGCTACCCGGTCCACGGCAACTTTCCGGGTTGGCTTGAAGTTCTCAAAGCCTTTGGCGCGGCCTTACCCGGCTTGTTTGTGGTGGTCATCATTTTGGGCGGCATCTTGTCCGGGGCTTTCACTGCCACCGAATCAGCCTCGATTGCGGTGGCTTGGGCCTTGTTTGTCACGGTGATCGTCTACCGCACCTTGACGTTGCAAAACTTCTTCAAGGCCTGTGCCAAAGCCTGCAAGACCACAGGCGTTGTGCTGCTCCTGATCGGCATCTCCAACGCCTTTGGTTATTTCATGGCCTTGTACGAAGTGCCACAGATGACGGGTGCATTGATGCAAAAAATCAGCACGGAACCTTGGATCATCTTCTTGATGATCAACATCTTGCTGTTCATCCTGGGCACCTTTTTGGACATGGCGGCCACCATCCTGATTTGTACCCCGATCTTCTTGCCGATTGCCATGCACTTTGGCATGGACCCGATGCAGTTCGGCATCATGCTGCTGATCAACTGCGCCCTGGGCCTGAACACGCCGCCCGTGGGCTCGGTGCAGTTTGTGGGTTGCGCCATTGGTGGCATATCGGTGGGGCAGGTCATGCGCACCATCGCACCTTTTTACGGTGCTTTGACCGTTGCCGTGCTCTTGGTGACGTATGTGCCCATGTTCACTTTGTGGCTGCCCAACTTGTTGAAATGATTGGTTGAGAGCATGAGCATTTCTCGTCCGCCTTTGGCGATCCGCATGCATGCGGCTGACAACGTGGCCATCATCGCCAACGATGGCGGTTTGCCTGCGGGCACCGTCATGCCTGCAGGTTTGGCCGAAGGCTTGGTCCTGCGCGACAAGGTGCCCCAGGGTCATAAAGTGGCCTTGGTGGATTTGGCCCAAGGTCAAGCCGTCATGCGCTACAACGTGCCCGTGGGCTATGCGCGCCAAGACATTCCGGCGGGCAGCTGGGTCCATGAACGCTTGCTCGACATCCCGCCTGCGCGTGAACTGCAAGGTCTGCCCATGGCCACCGTGCAGCCTGCTTCGCCAACGCCGCTGGAAGGCTTCACCTTTGAAGGCTATGTCAACGCCGATGGCTCGGTGGGTACACGCAACCTGCTGGCCATCACCACCACCGTGCAGTGCGTTGCCGGTGTGGTCAAGATCGCAGTGGAGCGCATCGAGCGCGAGTTGTTGCCGCTGTTTCCGAATGTGGATGGCGTGGTGGACCTGGAGCACAGCTACGGCTGCGGCGTAGCGATTGACGCGCCGGGTGCCGAGATCCCGATCCGCACGCTCCGCCACATCAGCCTGAACCCCAACTTTGGTGGTGAGGTAATGGTGGTCAGCTTGGGCTGCGAAAAGCTGCAACCGGACCGCTTGCTGCCACCGGGCAGCTTCCCGATCCAGGATGCGCGCGACAAAGACCAAGGGCCAGATTTGGTATGCCTGCAAGACGATGCGCACGTGGGCTTCATGTCCATGATCGATCACATCGTGCAAAGCGCCCGACCGCACCTTGAGCGCTTGAATGCGCGCCGCCGCCAAACGGTGCCCGCCAGCGCCTTGGTGGTGGGTGTGCAGTGCGGCGGTAGCGACGCGTTTTCGGGTGTGACCGCCAACCCGGCCGTGGGCTACATGGCCGACCTGATTGTGCGGGCCGGTGGCACCGTGATGTTTTCAGAAAACACCGAAGTACGCGATGCGGTGGAGCAGCTCACGAGCCGCGCTGCCACACCTCAAGTGGCAGAGGACATCGTGCGCGAGCTGGGCTGGTACGACAAGTACCTTGACCGTGGCCGTGTGGACCGCACCGCCAACACCACACCAGGCAATAAGGCGGGTGGCTTGTCCAACATCGCCGAAAAAGCCATGGGCTCCATCATCAAGAGCGGCAGCTCTGCCATATCGAGCGTGCTGGCGCCAGGCGCCAAACTCCTACCAGACCAAAAGGGCTTGGTCTTTGCCGCCACGCCTGCCAGCGATTTCATCTGCGGCACACTGCAACTGGCCGCAGGCATGAACGTGCATGTGTTCACCACCGGGCGCGGCACACCCTATGGCCTGCAAGCTTGCCCCGTAGTCAAGGTAGCCACACGCACCGACCTGGCCCGCCGCTGGCACGACCTGATGGACATGAACGCCGGGCGCATTGCCGACGGCGAGATCAGCATCGAAGAAGCCGGGTGGGAGCTGTTTCGCATGATGCTGGAAGTGGCCAGTGGCCGCAAAACCTGGGCCGAGCACTGGAATCTGCACAACGCCCTGGTGCTGTTCAACCCTGCACCCATCACCTGAAAAACCTGACTACAACGAGGAGACATCTCATGACACAACGCCGTCAATTCATCCAGACCGCCGCCGCGTGCGCCGCTGCGGCCATGGCACCAGCCGCCTTCAGTCAGGCAGCGCCTTGGCCCTCTAAGCCGATCAACTACCTGGTCGCCTTTCCAGCGGGTGGCACCACCGACATCCTGGCCCGTGTGGTCTCGCAAAAATTGGGCACGGCGCTGGGCACCACCCTGGTCATCGAAAACAAAGGCGGCGCTGGTGGCAGCGTGGGCTCCGAGATCGCAGCCCGCGCCCCGGCCGACGGCTACAACCTGCTGGGCGGCACGATCAGCTCACACGCCATCAACGTGAGCCTCTACCCCAAGCTGGGCTATGACCCGATCAAGTCCTTCACGCCCGTGTACCTGTACGGCACCAACCCGGTGGTGCTGGTGGTGGCGGCCAACAGCCCCTACAAAACACTCAAAGACCTGCTGACGGCGGCCAAAGCCAATCCCGGCAAATTGTCGGGCGCATCGGCAGGTAACGGCACATCGCAACACTTAGCGCAAGAGTTGTTGACGTTCAAGGCCGGAGTGAAATTCACTCACGTGCCCTATAAGGGAAGTGCACCTGCCATCCAAGACGTGATGAGCGGTCAGGTGGATTTCATGTTTGACACCACGGTGGTGGCCGGTGCCCACATCCAAAGCGGCAAGCTCCGCGCACTGGCCGTGACCTCGGCCAAGCGCTTGACCGATGCGCTGACCGACGTGCCCACCGTGGCCGAATCTGGCTGGCCCGGCACCGCTGGTTTTGAAGTCGTGTCCTGGCAAGCGTTGTTTGCGCCTGCAGGCACACCCAAGCCCATCGTGGACAAACTGCATGCCGAGATTTTGAAAATCATGCAAACGCCCGAGATGCAAGATCGCATCAAAGGGCTGGGCATGCAGCCTTCGACCTTGTCACCTGAACAGGTGCAGGCTTTCCAAAAAGCGGAAATCGAGAAGTGGGCCCAGGTCATCAAGGCGGCCAATATCAAGTTGGATTGAAATCCAGCGTGTCGGTTTCAAGTGCCGATAACCCGCCCACCTTCCCTTGCAGCAAGTAGGTTTTTCATCACCTAGGTCGCTTCATCTTGTGCGAAGTGGGTTGAGAGCTGATGTAGGAGCCTCAACTCACCTCGCTACAAAAGCCGAATCCGGTTCCCTCTGCGTCGTACTTCGCACACTTGTTGCCTTTTTGTGTCCAGATGGTCAGGTACAACGGCGCCGCCTGTTGGTGGTCGTTCTTGCGCATAGCTTCGTGCAGCATGATCATGCTGTTTCAGTGGGTGGCAAAGATGAAGTCCTCGTTGTACTTCTTCTTGTACTTTGCAGAGATTTTTACAGGGTTCTCTGGTCCCTTCGGGTACACCTAAGGCCGTGATCGTCAAACTGCATGCCGCATCGCTGCGATTTCTGAAGTGCGTGAGCGTTTGACTACTCTGCGTGCTGAGCTCAGGCATGAACCCGACTGAGTTCGGCAACTGGCGCAAAGCCGAGTACCCGGCCATGGCCAAGATCGTGAAGGACGAGAAGATCACGGCCGAATGATCAAGCGGGAGCCTGTCAGCGCAGCGCCTGCACCACCAGCCCCACCACCACGCACAGCCCCAGCACCTGCATCACGCTGCGCTGCTGCTTGATCAGCAGCCACGCGGCCACGCCGGTGAG
>JAGNVG010000158.1 GCA_017986605.1 Limnohabitans sp. | reverse complement strand
CCGCCTTGATGCCCAGGTCCGTGGGGGAGATGTGACCCAATGCGCCGCAGTAATCGACCATGGGCGTGCGCACACCTTCGTGCATCCACACATCGGCAAACGCGTTGAAAAATCCTTTGGAGGCCATCTTTTCTTCTTTCTGTTCGGGTCTCAAGCCTGGGGCTTGACGATGTAGTGCAGCGTGTCGGCGTGCAGCGCCGCCACCGTGTCGGCGCGGTGCGTGAGCACAGAGCGTTGGTTGATCGAGCCTTTGTCGGTGATCTCGCCCTTGTCAATGGTTGGTGGCTCAGACAGCAGGCACAGGCGCGCAATGCGGTTGGCGCTGCCGGTGGCGGTTTGGGTCAGGGTGTTGACGATCTCTTGGAACTTGGCCAGCACCGGGGCCGAGGCCAACACGTCCGACATGGGGGCCTCAGCGCCCAGGCCACTCAAAGCGCGCACAGCCGGTGTCGGGAAAATCATCGCGCCGACTTCTTTCATGTTGATGCCAGTCAGCACCGCGTCTTGAATGTAAGGCGCACCGGCGGCAATGATCTTGCCGCGCAAAGGGCCCACGCTCACAAAGGTGCCGGTGGCCAGCTTGAAGTCTTCGGCGATGCGACCGTCAAACTTCAGGCCCAGGTGCACATCGGTTTCGTCGATCCACTTGACCGCGTCGCCCGTCTTGAAGAACCCTTCTTCGTCAAAAGCACCGACGGTTTCTTCGGCGTTGCGCCAGTAACCGGGCGTGATGTTGGGGCCGCGGTAACGCACCTCGGTTTTGCCTTGCATGTCCACCAGCTTGAGTTCCAGGCCGGGTGTGGGCACGCCCAAGTCGCCCGCTTGCACAAAGGGGTTGGTCACAAAGATGCCAAACGGCCCGGACTCGGTCATCCCCAGGCCCGTGCCCATGACGATGCGCTCGCCTATTTCGCGCTCTTGTGATTCGTAGAGGCTGTCCCAGATGGGTTGCGCCAAAGCGGCACCGGCGTAGAAAAACATCTGAACGCGGGAGAGCAAGGTTTTGCGCAGCGCATCGTCGGTTTTCATCGCGTTGGCGATGGCTTCAAAGCCAGTGGGCACGTTGAAGTACACCGTGGGTGCGATCTCGCGCAGGTTGCGCAGGGTTTCGTGCATCAGGGCAGGCGTGGGCTTGCCGTCGTCGATGTACAGGGTGCCGCCGTGGAACACGGTCATGCCAAAGTTGTGGTTGCCGCCAAAGGTGTGGTTCCAGGGCAGCCAGTCGACCAACACCAGCTCCTTTTCGGCCAGCACCGGCATGGACTGCGCCATTTGCTGCTGGTTGGCGCACCACAGGCGTTGTGTGTTGATGACGGCCTTGGGCAGCTTGGTCGAGCCGCTGGTGAACAAAAATTTGACGATGGTGTCGGGGCCGGTGGCGGCCATGGCCGCGTCCACCGCTGCTGTTGCCGGTGTGGCACACAAGCTGTCGAAGGTGGTCACTTGGCGGCCATCCACAGCGCCTTCACACATCACCACTTCCATGTCTTCGCCTACGGTGGCAGCAATGGCTTTGGCATAGCGGGTGTCCGACGCGAACACCAGGCCAGGCGTGACGGTTGTGAGCACGTGCCTGAGTTTGTCGTAATCCACACTCACCAGTGAATACGGCGGCGAGGTGGGCACAAAGGGCACACCGGCGACCATGGCGCCCAAGGCCAGCAGGGCGTGCTCCAGGCTGTTTTCGCTCAGGATGACCACCGGGCGCTCGGCGTTCAGGCCGCGGTCGATCAGGCCTTGCGCGATGCTGCGCGCAGTCTGCCAAGCTTGGGCATAAGTGATGTGTTTCCAGTCGCCCAGTGAACCGTCGGCCAGTTTGACGCGGCGCGCCATGAAAGTCTGCTCTGGTTTGACGCGCGCCCAGTGTTGCAGGCGGTCGGTCAGGCGGTCCGGAAAGGCTTGCAGTTCTTGGTCGGCTTTGAGGTAGTGTGTGCCGGGTGCACCATCGCGCAGGCTGACGCGGGTCACGCCGAATTTCAATGGACGGAATTTTGGGGTAGTCATTTTTGTCTCCTCCGGTCCGTTCAGTTGGTTTTTTGCACTTTGGCGGCCTTGCCTTCCAGGAAGGCGCGCACACGGGCTTTGGCTTCGGGTGCGGCCTGCGCAATCGACGAAATCAGCGCTTCGGTGAACAGTCCGTGGTCAGCCGGTTGCTCTGCAATGCGGGGCAGCGCGTGCATCAGGGCAAAGTTGGTCAAGGGCGCGTTGGTGGCGATGCGGGTGGCCAGCTCGATGGCTTTGGTCAAAGCCGTGCCGGTGGGCACCAGGTACTGGGCAAAGCCCACGCGCTCACCGTCTTGAGCGTTGTACACGCGGCCTGTGAGCATCATGTCGGTCATGCGCGCTGCGCCAATCAGCTTGGGCACACGCACCGAGCCGCCTCCGCCCACGAAGATCCCGCGCGTGCCTTCGGGCAGAGCGTAAAAAGTGCTTTCATCGGCCACGCGGATGTGGCTGGCGCTGGCCAGTTCCAGTCCACCGCCGACCACAGCGCCGTGCAAGGCTGCGACCACGGGCACGCGGCCTTGCTCGACGGCGTTCAGCGCCACATGCCAGCTGCGTGAGTGGTGGATGCCTTCACCGGCATCGCGTTCCTTGAGTTCAGACAGGTCCAGGCCCGCGCAGAAGTGGTCACCTTCGCCGTGGATCACGGCGGCACCCGCTTCAGGGGGCAGGTTCTGAAAGACATCACGCAAGGCTTCGATCAGGCCATCGTTCAAGGCGTTGCGTTTGGCAGGACGGCATAGACGCACCACAGCCACAGCGCCTTGCATCTCCAGAGAAACGCCATTCGCAGCGGCACGGTCAAGGATGGGGTTGCTTTGCTTTGTCATCGGTGGGTCTCTCAAATGACTTGACCAGAGGGTCAAGAAGGTTATTATTGATAACGATATTGTGAGCAGGTCAGTGCACTTTGTTTCTTGGGGCTTTCCCTAGGTTGCTGAGAAAACCGCCAGCCCAAGCCCACAAGCATCGACCTGAGCGGCCGACATCGGCTATCGTCCACTGGACGCACGGAGACACCGAACCATGAAACACCAAGACCTGATCGCCATCGACATCCACACCCATGCCGAAGTGAGCTGCTGGAACCCCTTTGACAATTACGGCGAGGAATACGACCGCGCAGCGGACAAGTTCTTTGGCAGCAACCGCCGCCCGACGATTGAAGAAACCGTGGCTTATTACCGCGAGCGCAAGATCGGCTTGGTCATGTTCACGGTGGACAGCGAATCGCAGCTGGGCCGCCGCCGCATTCCCAACGAAGAGATCGCCAAGGCCGCGCGCGACAACAGCGACATGATGATTGCGTTTGCCAGCATCGACCCGCACAAGGGCAAGATGGGCGCACGCGAGGCCGAGCGACTGATCAAGGAAGAGGGCATCAAAGGCTTCAAGTTTCACCCCACGGTGCAGGGCTACCACCCCTACGACAAGATGGCCTGGCCGATCTACGAGGTGATCAACCATTACAAGCTGCCCGCGATTTTTCACACCGGGCACAGCGGCATCGGCTCGGGCATGCGCTGCGGCGGCGGCTTGCGCTTGGCCTACAGCAACCCCATGCACCTGGATGATGTGGCGATTGACTGGCCCGACATGCAGATCGTCATGGCGCACCCGAGCTTCCCGTGGCAAGACGAAGCTTTGAGCGTGGCCACGCACAAGCCCAATGTGTGGATTGACCTGTCGGGCTGGAGCCCCAAGTACTTTCCCAAGCAATTGATCCAGTACGCCAACACGCTGCTCAAAGACCGCATTTTGTTTGGCAGCGATTACCCGCTGATCACGCCCGAGCGCTGGATGAAAGACTTCGAGGTGGCGGGCTTCAAGCCCGAGGTGATGCCCGGCATCTTGAAAGACAACGCGGTGCGTTTGCTGGGGCTGGACAAGGTTGCTTGAATGCCTGGCCTGCCCTTGCAGGGGCGGGTTGATCCATTGATGTGAATCAAGCTTGTGGGCATCTTGCGCCGCAGATGCCGTGGTCTGCCCTAGACTGGCCCTTTGTTGAAAGTGGGCACATCCATGAAAAAAC
>JAGNVG010000157.1 GCA_017986605.1 Limnohabitans sp. | reverse complement strand
CCTCGTACGTGTGACGGCGTATGTCCACTTTGTCACCGAGGCCCAAACCCGTTTTGATGTCAGCAACGGCCTCATAGTGACTGCGTGTGAGATGACGCCCCGCCAGCAAATGGCTCGGCTGGCCCGGCAATCCAGCAGCACCGGGCTCAATGCCAACCACCATCGCTCGGGCTTCTTTGCCGCCCAGGGCCTTGACTTGCATGGTGAAGTACGTGATGTTGGCTGCCATCGCCACCCCCGGCATGCCCGCTAGGCTGCGCACAACATCGTCCTTCAGGCTAGATGCCTCTGCGTAGGGGCCCTGTGTGTCTTTTTGCACCACCCACAGGTCAGCACCGCTGTTGCTCAGCAACGCTTGCGCGTCGTCCACCATGCCTCGGTATACCCCAGCCATGGTGAGCGTCACGCCGATCAGCAAACCCAAGCCCAAACCCGTCAACACAAATTTGGCCCAGCTATGTTGAATGTCGCGAGCCGCGAGGCTGATCATGGTTGTGCCTTTTTAACCAATGCGTCCACCACTTTGAATCGACTGCCTTCTGACAGGGGTTTTTCGCTGTACACCACCACCGTGTCATTTAAAGCAAGCCCACTCAACACCTGTACCCGCCCATCCAAAGTAGAAGCGCCCAATTGCAGGGGGGTGAATGCCAATTCGCCCTCTTTCAGACGCCACACGCCCGTGCGTCCTTGGTGTGTTTGCACGCTGGCTTGTGACAACACCATGGCTTGGACGATGGGTTGCAACTGAAGTGTCACCTCAGCCATTTCGCCAAGCGATAGCGAGTCCGGTATGCTGTCAAAACCAATGTGAGCGATGCGCTCTTCCGTCACCGCATCGGCTTGCAACTCCACCCGCTCTACCTTGCCCACCCATGTCTTGGCGGCTTGTGAACGCAACACGATCTGAGCTGGCAACCCACTTGCCAGACCAGCCGATCGAGCTTGGTCAACGCGCAACTTCACCCAGAGGCTTTTCGGATCGGCCAGTCTGAGCACGGGTTGCCCAGCAACCACTGTGCTGCCTGATTCAGCATCACGACTGACCACAACTGCATCGGCGGGTGCAACCAAGCGGCTGTTTTGTTTTTGCAGCATTGCGCCTGCTCGCTCGGCTTGTAGGCGATTGGCATCTTGCTTGGCCGCCTGTAGATTTGCTTGTGCTGCCTGATACGCGGCATCCGCCGAGTGCTGCTCTTGTAAGCGACCCTCAAGTGCAGCTGAGCTGATGAAGTTTTGTTTTGCCAGTGATTGGTATCGCACCAAATTGCCACTGGCCAATTCTCTTTTGGCTAGGCTGTCAGCCATTTGCGCTTTCGCTGCCATCTCAACACTACTGGCTTTGGCCAAGGCCGCCTCTTGTGCCTGTATTCGTTGGTCTAAATCGACAGGGTCCATCTCGGCCAGTAGTTGCCCGGCTTTGACGGACTGCCCCACATCAACATGCACCTTCAAAACACGACCTGACTGAGTGGGCCCCATCAGCCAACTTTGACGCGCTTCCACACTGCCAATGCCAAACACACCAGGCGTCAAACTTTCGCTTTTAACTTGAGAGACAGTTAGCTTGGTGGGGGCCAATGGCCCCATCTGGAATGCCACAAAACCTAAAAGTGCCACAAAGGCCGATAGGCCGGCAATCAGCACGAGCTGTTGTTTGTTGGGTCGAATCATTTTCATAGGGTTGCCCATTTCATGTTGTGCATCACGCGCGCAAACCTGCGTCATAGATCGTGAAAATCGACTCTGCTTTGCTGTGTATGCCGTCAAAACTTCCAGCAATCAAGGCTTGCATCACCAAACCTTGGACAGCGCCGATCAACATCACAACAGCTGCCTGTGTATCAACTTCTTTGCTGATAACGCGTGCTTCACGTGCAGCCATTAACAAGCCCATCAATAGCTCGCGGTAGTCGCCCATCAGGCGCTGCACTTTTGTTTTCAATGGCGTTGGCTTGGCATGCTGTAGCTCTTGAAAAATGAGTCGTGGCACGCCCGGGTACGACGATACAAATTGAATATGCGCTAAAAAAACTTGCTTCAACGCCTGCAATGGGTCTGTGCTTTCTGCTTTTGCAACCCGATTCAATTCATCCATCAAGGATTGATGGGCCCAGTCGGTGACGGCAAGCCAAATGGCCTCTTTGCTAGCGAAGTGCTTGAAGACACCGCCTTGTGTGATGCCAATCACCTCCGCCAAATCACCGGTTGTGATGTCCGCAGGGCTTCTCTGCGCAGCCAGTTGCAGTGCCGCCTGAACCAATGCGGCTTGTCGGTCTTCAGTTTTGAGTTTGGTTCGTGCAGATGTGGACATGGCAGCAAAGTAATTGACCAATTACTTTACCACATTGACTGGCGTGGCCTTGGTTAGCTATGTGTGGAACGTTTCATATCGCCAGCTCGCCATGTGCTCTACGGGTTGGATTCAAAGTCCACAAATACGCGGTTCATATTGGCGCGGTGCAGCTCGTCAAAATTCTGCAAGTGTTTGAATTGCGCGGGGGCCGCATGGGTATCGAGGGTCTCGCTCATGGGCTCCATATTGCGCGCCGCTGAACCCACTTGCGTGATCAAAAAACGGTAATAGTCGCCCGTTTCTTTTTGCGCTTGCGCCATGTCGGTCACGCGGCCATGGCCGGGGACCACGTGCCGAGGCGCGAGGGTGCGCAAACGCTCAAATGCCTGACTGGCATAGCGCACATTGGACTGCGGCAGCACCCCCAAGAGACGGTCCACATAGACCAGATCCCCCGTCAGCACGACGGCGTGTGACGGCACATGGATCATGGTGTCTCCCGGGTAATGCGCATTGGTTTGTATCCACTGCAACTGCACACCACCCAAGGTCAAAGACACCTCCGTTGCCGGATGAACCACCGTGGCATGCTGGACTTGGGTCCCCTTCATCTGATCGCCCACAAAACGGGATAAGCTGAGGATTTGCTGCTCGGCAAAGACTTTTTGGGTCTTCACCGTTGCGGCCATGGCATGCACCTGAGCACCTTTGGCCGCAAAGTAAGCATTGCCCAACCAACGGTGATCTTGTGAACCCGTGTTGAGCACCCAGCGCACGGGTTGGCGGGTGACTTTTTGAATCGCCTGCTCCAGCATCGCCGCACTGTGCGCACTGGCCCCACTGTCGATCAGGATCACCCCCTGAGGCGTCACCACAAACCCGTAATTGGCATTGAGCCCGGCGTTGGCTTGGCTTCTCTGGCCCAAAGGCCCCACGATGGCATACACCGGGCCATTCACCTGTTCGGGTCGCGGCACATACACCGCCTCGTCGGCTTGTGCCCACCCCATACAGGCCCACAAGCCCAGCGCGAGTGGCGTGCACAAAAAAATCCGTTTGCCATTCATCTTCATCTCCTTGAGTCTCGCAACCGCACAAACCGTCTGCTCGTCGAGCACAGGCACCGCGTATTGAGGCCGGGCCTGACCAAAATCAATCCATTGGATGGACATGAGAAAAACTTTTTCTACTGCGTACCAAGGAATTGTCGCCTGTGCAGTTGCAGATGCCTCAGCGGGTCAACTTAAAGAACAAACTGGCCAAAGTTTCTGGCAGTTGGGCCATGCGATCGACCAAAGTGCAATGGTCACCAAACACATGCCGCACACTCGCCTCGTGCGCAGGGTGCAGTTGAATGCACCACACAAACACCCCTTGCGCTTGCAAGCTGTGCACCACTTGGCGGGCGTCGTGCATCAGGTAGTTCGGATCGGTCACGTCCACGTCAGAGGGTTCGCCATCGGTGAGTACCAACAAAATTTTCTTGGTGCTTTTGCGCTTGATCAAGGTCCGCGCGGCATGGCGAATCGCCACGCCCATGCGAGTGGAGTAAGCGGGCTCCAGCGCAGCCAATCTGGCCTTGACAGGGTCTGCCCACGGCTCTTCAAAACCTTTGATGTGCATGTAGCGCACATCGTGTCGAGTGTTGGAATGAAAACCGCCAATAGCCAAAGCGTCGCCCAACTGGTGCAAAGCCCACGCCAGCAAAGCCACCGACTCTTGGCTGATTTGCAAAACGGTTTGGTCCGAGCCCGGCGCTTTTTCATTCA
>JAGNVG010000060.1 GCA_017986605.1 Limnohabitans sp. | reverse complement strand
CAGACAAACAACTCACCCAGATCAAAACAATCGGGTGACTTGGGTGTTTGCCTTTTTCGTTTTTAAAGCAGGACATAACAATGATTGACCCCGTGATCGCCAAGATCCAAAGTCACCCAAAGTACGCACAGCTGCGCAAGCAGCGCAATGCCTTTGGCTGGCTCCTGACCGTGTTGACCCTGGTCGTTTACTACGGCTTCATCGCACTGATCGCCTTCAACAAGCCTTTTCTCGCACAGCCCTTGGGTGCTGGTGTGACCACGATTGGCATTCCGCTCGGCATGGGCGTGATTGTTTTCACCATCGTGATCACTGGCATTTATGTGCGTCGCGCCAACCAGCGCTATGACGCGCTGACGCAAGACATCTTGAAGGACTCCACAAAATGAACAAGGCGATGCAATTTTTCTTGGGCGCTTTGGCCCTGATCGCGGGCAGTACAGCCCTGGCAGCCGGTGCAGACATTGGCGACGCTGCCAAACAGTCCACCAACTGGACGGCCATCATGATGTTCGGCACGTTTGTGGTCGGCACGCTGTGGATCACCAAATGGGCGGCTGCCAAGACCAAATCGGCCGCAGATTTTTACACCGCCGGTGGCGGCATCACCGGTTTCCAAAACGGTCTGGCGATTGCGGGCGACTACATGTCGGCCGCGTCGTTCTTGGGCATTTCGGCTGCGGTGATGGCGTCGGGCTATGACGGCCTGATCTACTCCATCGGCTTTCTGGTCGGCTGGCCCGTCATCACCTTCTTGCTGGCCGAGCGTCTGCGCAACTTGGGCAAGTTCACCTTTGCCGACGTGGCCGGTTACCGCTTCAAGCAAGCGCCCATCCGTGCGTTTGCCGCTTCGGGCACGCTGGTGGTGGTGGCGTTTTACCTGATCGCCCAAATGGTGGGTGCCGGTCAACTGATCAAGCTGCTGTTTGGTCTGGAGTACTGGATGGCCGTGGTCATCGTGGGCGCGCTCATGATGGTGTATGTGCTGTTTGGCGGCATGACCGCCACCACCTGGGTGCAGATCATCAAGGCCTGCCTGCTGCTTTGCGGCGGCACTTTCATGGCCATCATGGTGTTGGCGCAGTTTGGCTTCAGCCCTGAAGCACTGTTTGCCAAAGGCGTGGCGGTGAAGACCGCGATTGCCGAAGCCGGTGGCAAAACACCCGAAGAAGCGGCCAAGGCGGGTCTGTCCATCATGGGCCCGGGCGGCTTCATCAAGGACCCGATCTCTGCCATTTCGTTTGGCATGGCGCTGATGTTCGGCACTGCCGGTCTGCCCCACGTGCTGATGCGCTTTTTCACCGTGCCTGATGCCAAAGAAGCGCGCAAGTCGGTGTTCTGGGCCACCACCTGGGTGGGCTACTTCTTCATCCTGATCTTCATCATCGGCTTCGGCGCGATCACCCTGGTGCTGACCAACCCCGAGTTGGCCGACACCGCCAAGGGCGTGATCAAGGGCGGTGCAGGCACCGCCAACATGGCAGCCGTGCTGGTGGCTAAGACCGTGGGCGGTGATGTGTTCTATGGCTTCATCTCGGCCGTGGCGTTTGCCACCATCCTGGCCGTGGTCGCGGGCCTGACTTTGTCGGGTGCGTCGGCCGTGTCACACGACCTTTACTCCACCGTGTTCAAGCAAGGCAAGGCCGACAGCGCGGCTGAGCTGCGCGTCTCGCGCATCACCACCTTGGCTTTGGGTGTGATCGCCGTGGGCCTGGGCATCGCGTTTGAAAAGCAAAACATCGCCTTCATGGTGTCGCTGGCTTTTGCGATCGCGGCCTCGGCCAACTTCCCAGTGCTGTTCTTGTCGGTGCTGTGGAAAGACTGCACCACACGCGGCGCAGTGATTGGCGGCTTCTTGGGTCTGATCTCGTCCGTGGCGCTCACCGTGGTGTCGCCTGCGGTGTGGGAAGTGACCTTGGGCAACCCCAAGGGCTCGGCCTGGTTCCAATACAGCTCGCCCGCCCTGTTCTCGATGAGCATCGCCTTTGTGAGCATCTGGCTGTTCTCGATCCTGGACAAGAGCGAGCAAGCGCAAAAAGAACGCGCAGCCTACCCAGCTCAGCAAGTGCGCTCTGAAACCGGCTACGGCGCTGCCGCAGCTTCAGACCACTGATTTTTTGGCTTCGGCTAGAAACTCAAAGGGCGCTTCGGCGCCCTTTTTTTGTGGTTCATCTGACGGCTTAGAGGCTCCCTGCCTCAGGCCAAAACGATCAACACAGACGCAACTCGTGCATGCCGGTGAACACCCGCTGCGCCCCCGCCGCCACCAAAGGCCCATGCGGTGCAGGCGGCGCGGCATAGGCCCACACTGCGGCCCCGGCAGCCACCCCGGCTGTGATGCCCACAGTGGTGTCTTCGATGACCAGACAGCGCGCCGGATCGACCTGCAAATGGGCAGCAGCTGCCAAATACACATCAGGGTGCGGCTTGCTGCGCGGCATTTCGTGACCGCTGAAAATCCGGCCTTCAAAAAATTCGCACAGGCCCACTTGCCTGAGCATCATCTCGACCTTGAAACGGTCAGCCCCTGAGGCCACGGCGATGCGGCCCTGGCAGTGGTCATGCAGATGCGCCACCGCGTCATGCACACCCTCAATCGCGGAGATGCTTTCTTGCAGGCGCACGTTGCGGCGCTCAAAAAACTGTTGCAACCATGCATCGGTCAGCGGCTGGCCGGTGTGGGCTTCAATGGTGTCACGCTGGCTTTTGACGGTGTGGCCCACAAAGCGCTGCATGCACTCGGCCAGCGTCATGCGCCAGCCTTGCTCTTCAAACATGTCACGCAGCACACCACAGGTGATGGCCTCGCTGTCCACCAGCACGCCGTCGCAGTCAAACAAAATGGCTTCAAATGTCATGCGGGGGATGATAAGGGGCGAAGCCACAGCGCTCAGAGCACGTCGCCGTCGACGTAATACCAGCGCCCGTCTTCGCGCACGAAGCGGCTGCGTTCGTGCTGACGGATGGCCTTGCCACCCACGCGAAAGCGGGCGACAAATTCCACCTCGGCGGTGTGTTCGCCTGTCATGCGGTGCTGCTTGATCTCCAGCCCCAGCCATTTCGCACCAGCTTCCAATTCGAGCGTGGCGGGCCGCTGGCTGTGATGCCAAGTGGCCAGCAGATACGGCACTTCGCCCTGCACAAAGGCGCTGTAGCGCGAGCGCATCAGGCTTTCAGCATCAGGCGCGGCTTGGCCTGCGTGGTAGGGGCCGCAGCAAGCATCGAGCGCCAGCGGCTGGCCTTTGGAGGCGCTGCGACCACAGGGACAGGGTGTCAAATTCATGGGCTTGTTTGGTAGGTCGGTGGCTTCAGCCCCGACATGGCTTTTGCATCACAGCGGACAATGTCGGGGCTGAAGCCACCGACCTACATAAAAAGATCAGCCACCTTTGCGCGAAGCGCTTTCGGCCTTGTGCTGCTCCAGCGTGACCATGGGCGCTTGGGCTTTTTTCCAGGCGGCGTAACCGCCGTCGATGTGGGCCACATTGGTCATGCCCATGTCTTGCAGGGTTTTGGTGGCCAGCGCGCTGCGCCAGCCTGCGCCGCAAAACAAGATGAACTGCTTGCTCTCGTCGGCAAACACGGGTTTGAAATAGGGCGATGCCGGGTCGACCCAAAATTCGAGCATGCCGCGTGGGGCCAACAAAGCGCCGGGCACGGTGCCTTCGCGCTCCAATTCACGCGGGTCGCGGATGTCCACGATC
The DNA here is from genome assembly GCA_017986605.1 of Limnohabitans sp. GTDB lineage: Bacteria > Pseudomonadota > Gammaproteobacteria > Burkholderiales > Burkholderiaceae_C > Limnohabitans_A. The sequence continues at coordinate 10,956 of JAGNVG010000060.1, read as the reverse complement.
TGCACATTCGGTTCGGCCAAGCGGGCTCGGACCTGATCCACGTTGTAGGTGGTGACTTGGGCCATGGCTTCGTCAACCAGCGCCTGAAAACCTTTGGTAATGGGCATGCCGGGCTCCTCTTACAGCGCGCGCTGGATGATGATTTTTTGTACGTCGCTGGTGCCTTCGTAGATCTGGCACACGCGCACATCGCGGTAGATGCGCTCGACCGGAAAGTCGCTCACATAGCCGTAGCCGCCCAGCGTCTGGATGGCGGCGGAGCAGACTTTCTCGGCCACTTCGCTGGCGAACAGCTTGGCCATGGCGGCTTCTTTCAGGCAAGGGCGGCCCGCGTCACGCAGGCTGGCCGCGTGCCAGATCAGCTGGCGTGCGGCTTCAAGCTGCGTGGCGCAGTCGGCCAGACGGAAACCCACCGCCTGGTGGTTGAAGATGGCGGTGCCAAAGCTCTCGCGCTGCTTGGCGTAGTCGATGGCCACATCGAGCGCACTGCGGGCCATGCCCAGGCTTTGCGCGGCGATGCCGATGCGCCCGCCTTCCAGACCGCCCAGGGCAATGCCATAGCCTTCGCCTTCTTTGCCAATCAGGTTCTCGGCCGGGATGCGGCAGTTGTCAAAGTTGATCTGTGCGGTGTCACTGCTGTGCTGGCCGAGTTTGTCTTCCAGGCGAGCCACCACATAACCAGGAGCGTTGGTGGGCACTAAGAAGGCGCTCATGCCCTTTTTGCCCGCACCTTTGTCGGTGACGCCGATGACAATGGCCACGTCACCGTTCTTGCCGCTGGTGATGAACTGTTTGACGCCGTTGATGACGTAGCTGTCGCCGTCTTTCACCGCCGTCGTACGCAAAGACGAAGCATCGCTGCCCACATGCGGCTCGGTCAAGCAGAACGCGCCCAGCATCTCGCCGCGCGCCAGTGGTTCGAGCCACTGCTTCTTTTGCTGCGCGTTGCCAAACTTCATCAAGATGGCATTGACCGGGCAGTTGGTCACGCTGATGACGGTACTGGTGCCGCCGTCACCGGCCGCGATTTCTTCGAGCACCAGCGCCAGCGTCACGTAGTCCAAGCCCGCCCCACCCAGTTCTTCGGGCACACAAATGCCATACGCACCCAGCTCGGCCAGGCCCTTGTGCACGTCTTTGGGGAAATGGTGTTTTTTGTCCCACTCGGCAGCATGGGGCCAGAGTTCGCGTTGTGCAAAGTCGCGCACGGCGTCACGGATCATTTCCTGGTCGGGGGTCAGCAGCATGTTCTTGTCTCTCGGTTATCGGGTCACCACGGCAGGCTCTGGCCGTCATGGTTCAAAAATGCGCCTCGGTGTTTCGGGTCGCGGTGTTCAAGCACTTGGCTCAGGGTCTGGCGCAGGCTCGTCGCGCTTTGCTCGGGCGTCAGGGGCGCTTGCGCGCCGCCCATGTCGGTCTGCACCCAGCCGGGGTGGATGGCCAGCACGGTGATGTCTGGTTGCTCGGCCTGTGTGCAACGCACCACCATGTTGAGCGCGGCTTTGCTCACGCGGTAAAGCGCGGCATTGCCGCTGGTGGTCTCTTGCAGACTGCCCATGACCGAACTGATGCAGGCGATCACGCCTTGCGTTTCTTGCACCATGGGCGCGATTTGCGGGATGACCTGCATCGCGCCCATCACGTTGGTCTGCATGACGGCATCGAAGCTGTCGCGGGTGGGGGGCGTGCTGGCGCTGGCGCGATCCATAGCGCCCGCCACGTAAATGGCCAAATCGATCTTCTCGCCGTCGAGCTGCCAGGACAGTCCCGAGTTGCTGGCTGGATTGGACACGTCCAGGCGCAGGGTTTGTGCCCCCAAGGCCTTCAGACTCGCGATGCCTTCGTCAGACCGTGCAGTGCCAATCACACGCCAACCGTTGGCGGTGTACTGGCGCGCCAGTTCAAAGCCGATGCCGCGGGAGGCGCCAATCAGCAGGACGGTCGCCATGCCTCAGACCAGCTCGAGGGCCACAGCCGTGCCTTCGCCGCCGCCAATGCACAGCGTGGCCAGGCCTTTTTTGAGGCCACGGGCCTGCAACGCGTGGATCAGCGTGACCATGATGCGGGCGCCGGACGCGCCGATGGGGTGACCCAATGCACAAGCACCTCCGTTGACGTTGACCTTGTCGTGCGGCACGTTCAGCTCAGTCATGAGCGCCATAGGGACCACCGCAAAGGCTTCATTGACTTCCCAGAGGTCGACGTCTTCGACCTTCCAGCCTGCTTTGGCCAAAGCCTTCTGGCTGGCGCCCACGGGAGCGGTGGCAAACCACTCGGGCTCTTGCGCGTGGGTCGCGTGGCTCACGATGCGGGCCAGCGGTTTGCAGCCGAGCTTGGCAGCGGTGCTCTCGCGCATCAACACCATGGCGGCTGCGCCATCGTTGATGGACGAGCTGGCCGCAGCGGTGATGGTGCCGCCGTCTTTCTTGAAGGCGGGTTTGAGTGTGGGGATCTTGTCGATCTTGATCTTGCCAGGGCCTTCGTCGATGGCCACCACGACTTCGCCCGCACGGGTCTTGACCGTCACGGGCGCAATTTCCTTGGCAAAGCCGCCGTTTTGGATGGCGTCTTGCGCACGCTGGACGCTGGCCATGGCGAAGGCGTCCTGCTGCTCGCGCGTGAAGTTGTATTTGGCGGCGCAGTCTTCACCAAAGGTGCCCATGCTGCGGCCGGCTTCGTAAGCGTCTTCCAGGCCATCGAGCATCATGTGGTCGAAAATTTTGTCATGGCCCATGCGGTAACCACCACGGCCCTTGAGCATCAAATAGGGCGCGTTGGTCATGCTCTCCATGCCTCCGGCCACCAGCACGTCGTGCGTGCCTGCGACCAGCATGTCGTGCGCGAACATGGCCGCGCGCATGCCCGAACCGCACATTTTGGACAAGGTGACCGCGCCCGCGCTCTTGGGCAAGCCGCCCTTGAAGCCCGCCTGACGGGCTGGCGCCTGGCCTTGACCGGCCATCAGGCAGTTGCCAAACAGCACTTCGGTAACGAGTTCAGGGCTGATGCCTGCACGCGCCACAGCAGCTTTGATGGCGACGCCACCCAGATCATGGGCGGCCAATGTAGAAAAGTCGCCCTGGAAGCTGCCCATGGGGGTGCGGGCAGCGCTGACGATGACGATGGGGTCGGACATGGTTTCTCCAATCAATAAAAATCACCACGCCACCCCTCAGGGTCACGCGGCAGGAAGCATGCCACCACGGGGGTAGCGTTTGAATGCGTTGCGGAACACGTCGACCACTTCACCTGCATGGCTCATGGTGACACCGAGGTCTTTGACCAGACCGTTGTCCAGCCCATAAATCCACCCGTGCACGGTGACTTTCTGACCCCGGCTCCAGGCGTCCTGCATGACGTTGGACAGGGCGACGTTGCCAACCTGCTCGATCACGTTCATCTCGCACATGACCGATTCAAGTTCTTCTTGAGGCAAATGGTTCAGGCGTTGGCGGTGGCGCAAGCGCACGTCCTGCACATGGCGCAGCCAGTTGTCGGCCAGGCCCACGCGCAAGCCGCGCGTGGCGGCCAGCACACCGCCGCAGCCGTAGTGACCCACGACCATGATGTGCTCAACCTTGAGGGCATCGACCGCGTACTGGATGACCGACAGGGCGTTCAGGTCGGAATGCACCACCACGTTGGCCACATTGCGGTGCACGAACACCTCGCCCGGATCAAGACCGGTGATCTGGTTGGCAGGCACGCGGCTGTCGGAGCAACCGATCCACAGGTACTTGGGGTTTTGCTGGTTGGCCAGGCGAGAGAAATAAGCAGGGTCCTGTCGGACCATGCTCTGCGCCCAGGCACGGTTGTTGTCAAAAAGGTGCTGTAGTGAATTGCTCATGCATCCATTGTCGCAGTGCAGCAAAGGTGTTGGTTACCAGCGGATTTCAGCAAGTCTCAGCAAACAACTCGCGGCCGATCAGCATGCGACGGATTTCGCTGGTGCCCGCGCCGATCTCGTACAGCTTGGCGTCACGCCACAAACGGCCCAGCGGGTATTCGTTGATGTAGCCGTTGCCACCAAAAATCTGCACGCCTTCGCCCGCCATCCAGGTGGCTTTTTCGGCCGTCCACAAAATGACGCTGGCGCAGTCCTTGCGCACTTGGCGCACATGCTCAGCACCCAACAAGTCGAGATTTTTGGCAACTGTGTAGGCAAACGAGCGACCGGCTTGCAGCACGGTGTACATGTCGGCCACTTTGCCCTGAATCAGCTGAAACTCGCCAATGCTTTGGCCAAACTGCTTGCGGTCATGGATGTAGGGGATGACGTTGTCCATGACCGACTGCATGATGCCCAGCGGGCCGCCAGTCAGCACAGCGCGTTCGTAATCCAGGCCGCTCATCAGCACCTTGGCGCCGTTGTTCAGGCCACCCAAAATATTGGATTCGGGCACTTCGACGTTGTTGAACACCAGCTCACCCGTGTGGCTGCCGCGCATGCCCAACTTGTCGAGCTTTTGCGCGATCGAAAAGCCCTTCATGCCCTTTTCGATCAAAAAGGCCGTCACGCCGCGCGCACCCAGCTCGGGCTCGCTCTTGGCATAGACCACCAAGGTGTCGGCATCAGGGCCGTTGGTGATCCACATCTTGGAGCCGTTGAGCAGGTAGTAACCGCCTTTGTCTTCGGCCTTGAGCTTCATGCTCAGCACGTCGGAGCCCGCGCCGGGTTCGGACATGGCCAATGCACCCACATGCTCACCACTGATGAGTTTGGGCAGGTACTTTGCGCGCTGCTCGGGCGTGCCGTTGCGCTTGATCTGGTTGACGCACAGATTGGAGTGCGCGCCGTAGCTCAGGCCCACAGAGGCGCTGGCACGGGAGATTTCTTCCATGGCGATCATGTGCGCCAAGTAGCCCATGTTGGCGCCACCGTACTCTTCACCCACGGTGATGCCCAGCACACCCAGGTCGCCCATCTTGCGCCACAGATCCATGGGGAACTGGTCGTTTTTGTCGATGTCGGCAGCGCGAGGGGCGATTTCGGCTTGGGCGAATTCGCGTACCGCATCGCGCAGCGCGTCGATGTCTTCACCCAATTGAAAGTTCAGGCCGGGCAGATTGTTCACGAGGGGCTCCTTGTCAGGTTCTTTGGAGGTGCAGCACGCTTGGCTGCGATCCAAGATAGGGTTAATACGTTTGGGGAACGGGTGCCACGGTCTGCTGCATCACTGCGCAGGGCGACGTTTTGCCATCGGCATCGATGTGCAGCACTTCTGCCGACGTGACGATGACGCGACGACCCGCTTTGACCACTTTGCCAATGGCGCGGATTTCGCCGCCTTGCCAACTGTTCAAAAAATTGATTTTGTACTCCACGGTGACCACTTCCATGCCCTCTGGTGCCATCGTGAGGGCTGCGTAACCCCCAGCAATGTCGGCCAACGCGCCAATGGCGCCGCCATGAAAGCCGCCTTGCTGCTGTGTGAGCTTATCGCTGTAGGACAGGGCCAGTTCCACCTGACCTGGCATGGCCGACACCAAACGCACCCCCAGATGGGTCATCATGCCCTGACGGGACAGGCTGAGCGCGACGCGCTCATGAGGGGATGGGGCTGTGGTCACATGCAATCCTGAAAGCAATTCAGGGCAGAACTTTAATTGACGTTTACGTAAACGTCAATCCACCCACCCGAAGACAAACGTTGTGAACACCAGCGTCACCCGGCGCTCGCGGCTTTGGAGGTCTTGTTCAGCAAACTGCGGGTTTCTTTTTCGTGGGTTTTGACCTCGTCCAGCGTGGCCTCCAGGTCGGCCAGTTGCGACTCTAGCTGGCGGCGGTGCTCGGCCAGCACCACCAAAAACTTCTTGAGCTGTGGGCCCGTGTCACGCGGGCTGTCGTACATGTCTATCAGGTCCTTGGCCTCGGTCAGCGACAGGCCCAGACGCTTGGCCCGCAAAGTCAGCTTCAGACGCGTCCGATCCCGAGCCGAATAAACCCGATTGCGTCCGCCGGGGCCAGAGCGTTCAGGCTCCAGCAAGCCCATGTCTTCGTAAAAACGGATGGCGCGGGTGGTCAGGTCAAATTCCTGGGCCAAATCGCTGATCGTGTACGTGTTCGCCATGGCGTGGAGGGTCCTTCGCTTGCTTGCGCAACGGGGACAGTTGGGTCAAAAACTGCCCCCTAGAATGCAAATTCATATTTGACGTTAACGTTAACGTCAATGACCCGAATGCTAACCCAAACCACCTGACGCATGTCCTCATTGCAAACACCCAACGGAATGCATCAACCCCATGCCAGCATGCACACGACGCCATTGCATTACCCTTTGGGTGAACAATTGCCCGCCTCGGGTTCGGTCCTCGAAGTCGCACCCGGCATTTTTTGGTTGCGCATGGGCCTGCCCTTTGCACTCAACCACATCAATTTGTGGTTGCTTCGAGACCGCATGCCACACCCCACACAAGCGGGCGTGACCCAAGAGGGCTGGACGGCTGTGGACTGCGGGATCGACAACCCGGCCACGCGAGAGGCCTGGCTGCAGATCGAACAATCGGTGCTGCAAGGGCTGCCCATCCTGCGCGTGCTGGTCACCCACATGCACCCGGACCACATGGGCCTGGCGCATTGGCTGTGTGAACGCTGGCAAGCACCTTTGTGGATGAGTACCAGTGAATACCAGTCGGCCATGCTCGCTTGCAGTGGTCAATCCAACTTTGGCGGCGATCCCACCGTGCAATTTTTTGCGGCCCACGGATGGAACAGCCCCGACGAGTTGGCGGTGGTCAAGTCACGCGTAGGCTACTACCCCAGCATGGTGCCCAAGATACCGCCCACTTTCGTGCGCCTCATGGCGGGCGCATCCGTCCAGATCGGCGACCGAAGCTGGCAATGCATCAGCGGCTTTGGTCATTCGCCGGAACACATGGCTTTGCACGATGCCCACCACCAGCTGCTGATCAGCGGCGACATGTTGCTGCCCTCGATTTCCACCAATGTGAGTGTTTACGCCATGGAGCCCGACAGCAACCCGCTGCAGTTGTTCCTGGACTCACTGGACAAAATGGCCCACCTGCCCGATGAGACGCTGATCTTGCCCTCGCATGGGCGCCCCTTTACAGGTGCGGCCTCACGCATTGCGCAATTGCGCGCCCACCATGCCGAGCGCTTGAGCGACTTGCAGCAAGCCTGCAGCCAGCAGGCACTGAGCGCGCACGATGCACTGCCACTGATTTTCAGGCGCACTCTGGATGTGCACCAGACCACCTTTGCCATGGGGGAAGCCGTGGCCCATCTGAATTTGCTCTGGCTGGCCGGACGGCTGGTGCGCCACCGCGGCGCTGACGGCATTTACCGTTTCAGCACCGCTCAATCCTGAGCCAGGTCCACCGGGGCTTGACGAAGGGCTTTGCGCCGCTGGGCATAGTCGGGCATGACCTCCCCTACCGTTTCCCAAAAACGAGGGCTGTGGTTCATCTCGCGCAGGTGTGCCAGCTCGTGCACCACCACATAATCAATTTGGCTGATGGGCAAGTGGATCAGCCGCCAGTTCAGGCGTATGTGCCCGTCGTTGCGCGCACTGCCCCAACGGGTGCTGGCACTCGACAGACTCAGCTTTTGCCAACGCACCCCCAGCAGTGGGGCAAAGTGGTGCAGCCGCTGCTCAAACAAAGTTTTGGCCTGCTTCTTGAGCCAAGCCTGTGCCGCATCGCGCACCTGGGTCACAGAAGCCCCCGGCGGCAGCGTGACAGGCAAGACCTGATCTGGTGGAATGTCTTGCCCTAAAACCCGGCCCACGCCACGCTCCAGCACGCACAACTGGACCGTGCGCCCCAAAAAAGGCACCTCGGCACCATGGCGCCACTCGATGGCTTTTTGAAACTGTTCGGTCTGTCGTTCCTTGAACTGTTGAAGTTTGGCGACGATCCAGGCCCCCTTTTCCTGCACGGCCACATCCACCTCGCGCAGGGGCACCCAGCTGGGGGCACGGACGACCAAGCCATCTGCCCCCACCATGAAACCGATGCTCTTGCGGCGTGAGCGTTCAAAACGGTAGGACACGAGCACCTCTTGCAACTGCGCATGGCGGTTGGCAGCGGGATGGGTAAAGCCCATCGCGGCGGGAGCCTGCACGCCCCCAGCCAGAACCGGATCGGCCTGGGATGGGCCTTGGTCTGACGACAATGCCGTCTCATCCCTGAAGGAGGCAGTTGGCGCTGTGGGCTTGGGCTGTGCGGGCCTGACTGCACGACCAGGCACGGGCATCACGGGATCACCCCCCGTGAAAAAATCCAGCACAAATTGCAAAGGCGCACGCATGGTTGGCCCGCAGCAAGACTCAGTCGACCACGGACTGCGGATAAGCCTCAGGGTCGAGGCGGTGCATTTCAGACTCGATCCAGGTCTCGACTTCCAGCATCAACTCTTCAGCTGTACGGCCTTCGCTGGAGATGGCTTTACCGATCGAGATGTCGACCACTCCGGGGGTCTTGACGAATGCACGTGTGGGCCAGCAGCGGGCTGACGTGACCGCAATCGGAATGACAGGCACACCCGCCGCAATGGCCAGACGTGCTCCACCGCTTTTGTATTCGCCTTTTTGACCTCGGGGAATGCGTGTGCCTTCCGGAAACATGATCACCCACACGCCCTCTTCCATCAGGCGACGGCCTTGCTGCACCACCTTGGCAAAGGCGCGTGAGCGCTGTTTGCGATCGATGTGAATCATGTCCAAACGGCCCATGGCCCACCCAAAAAACGGCACACTGAGCAGCTCTTTCTTGAACACATAGGCCAATGGGTGCGGCATGATGGCCGGCATGACAAAGGTCTCCCAGGTGGACTGGTGCTTGACCAACAAGACCGCCGGATCTTTGCTGCCCTGAGGCAGGTTGTCCATGCCCTGAATGCGGTTCTCAATGCCCAAAATATGGGTGCCGCTGTTCACAGCCAGCCGAAGCCATCCGGCACAAATCCAGTACAGACGTGTGCTGCTGACAAAGTAAGAAATCACCACCACGAACAAGGCCCACGGAATGACCGTGACGGCCATCCAGACAACGTGAACGATGGAGCGAAGAAAATTCATGGGGTGTGGCAATTCAAAGCGCAGTCATGGAAGAGGCTTCACCCAAAAGGTGATCCGCAAAGGCCGCCAAGTCGGCGTGCACGCGGGTGCTGGCAGGGAAATTCGGTGGCAAAACTTGGTTCTGCATGTCAGGGTGGCGCCCCGTCAGCACGAGGTGCGGCGCGCAGCCTGCCGCCTGCGCCGCTTCCATGTCACGCAAGCTGTCACCGACATACGGCACACCCGCCAAATCGATGCCATAGCGCTCTTGGATCTGCATCAACAAACCGGGCGCGGGCTTGCGGCAAGCGCAGCCTTCGTCCGGCGCGTGCGGACAATAAAAAATGGCGTCAATGCGCCCGCCCGCTGCAGACAGATTTTTGAGCATGTGCGCATGCACCGCATTCAAAGCCGCCATGTCAAACAAACCACGCCCGAGACCCGACTGGTTGGTGGCCAAGACCACATGGAACCCGGCATGGGTCAGGCGGCTGATGGCCTCCAGCGCACCAGGCAAAGGGTGCCATTCCTCAGGGGACTTGACGAACTCGTCACTGGCCCGGTTGATGGTGCCATCGCGGTCCAAAATGACGAGTTTGATCGGCATGATGGGCGCTGGGTCAGGCGGCCAAGCGAGATAAATCGGCCATGCGATTCATCGCCACATGCAGCGTCTTGAGCAAGCCCTGACGGTTCAGGCGCAAGTCCATGGCCTCCGCATTGACCATCACGTCGTCAAAGAAGGCGTCCACAGGCGCGCGCAGTGCGGCCAATGTCTGCAAGCTGGCGGTGTAGTCGCCCGCTTTGAACTGCGCTTCAGATTCAGGCTGCAGTTTCTGCATCACGGCGTAGAGGTTCTTCTCAGCATCTTCTTGCAACAAAACGGGATTGACGTGGGCATCGACCTCGCCCGCTTTCTTCAAGATATTGGCGATGCGCTTGTTGGCTGCAGCCAAAGCAGGGGCTTCGGGCAGGGCGGCAAAAGCGCGCACGGCCTGCAGGAACTGGCTGATTTGACCGAGACGAGCCGGACGCAAGGCCATGACGGCGTCGACTTCCTGCGCGCTGTAGCCCTGCTCGCGCAGGCTGCCGGAGAGGCGGTCATAGATGAAGTCGATCAGGGCATCAGCGCCGCCAGTGATCTTGTCACCGAACACCGGAACGGAGAGCGCCAACAAGTCGGACAAGCCCAAAGCCACATCTTTTTCGATGAGCATGCGGATCACGCCCAAAGCATGGCGGCGCAGCGCGAACGGGTCTTTGTCGCCCGTGGGCACATTGCCGATGCCGAACATGCCCACCAGGGTTTCGAGCTTGTCGGCCAAGGCCACCACCAAACCCACGTTGTTGCGTGGCAACTCGTCGCCCGCAAAGCGCGGTTTGTAATGGTCTTCGATCGCTTCGGCCACCTCGTTGCTCAAGCCATCATGGCGGGCGTAGTAGCCGCCCATGATGCCCTGCAACTCGGGGAACTCGCCCACCATGTCGGTCAGCAAATCGGTCTTGGCCAGGCGGGCGGCCTGCTCGGCTTGCGCCGCCAGGGCGTCACCGCCCACTTGTTGGCCAATGGCCTTGGCGATGGCGCAAACCCGCGCCATGCGCTCGCCCTGGGTGCCCAGCTTGTTGTGATAGACCACTTTGGACAGGCCGTCGACACGCGATTCGAGCGTCTTTTTGCGGTCTTGGTCAAAGAAGAATTTGGCATCGGCCAAGCGCGGTCGCACCACGCGCTCGTTGCCGCCGATCACAAACGAAGCATCATCGGGCGTGATGTTGCTCACCACCAAGAAACGGTTGGTCAGCTTGCCCGAGGCATCGATCAAGGGGAAGTATTTTTGGTTGGCCTTCATCGTGAGGATCAGGCACTCTTGTGGCACGCCCAAGAACTCGGTCTCGAACTGGCAGGTCAGCACATTGGGGCGCTCGACCAGGGCGGTCA
>JAGNVG010000156.1 GCA_017986605.1 Limnohabitans sp. | reverse complement strand
TCCAGCGCATCAGCCCCAGACGACATGCGCTCAGGCCAACTCAAACCGTAGGCAATGGGCACACGCATGTCTGGCGTTCCCAGTTGGGCCACCACGGAGTGGTCTCGGTATTGCACCATGGAGTGGATAACACTTTGAGGGTGAATCACGACTTCCAGTTGCTCAGGCTCCAGCCCAAACAAATACCGCGCCTCAATCACCTCCAAGGCTTTGTTCATCATCGTCGCAGAATCCACTGAGATTTTGCGCCCCATGACCCAATTGGGGTGCGCACAAGCCTGCTCGGGCGTCACATCCCGGAGGGTGATCGGATCGCGACCGCGAAATGGGCCGCCGGATGCAGTCAGAATGATCTTATGCACCCGCCTTTGCCAGGTGGCCGGGTCTTCTGGCAATGATTGGAAAATGGCCGAGTGTTCACTGTCTATCGGCAAAAGAACAGCCCCACCCTCTCGTACAGCGGACAGGAAAACATCCCCGCCCACCACCAATGCCTCTTTGTTCGCCAACAAGAGTCGTTTGCCGGCTCGAGCAGCTGCCAGACAGGGTGACAAGCCTGCAGCCCCCACGATGGCCGCCATCACAGCATCCACCTGTGGCGCACCAGCCACGTCGTCTAGCGCCGCGGAACCCCAACGAACGTCGATGCTCAAACCCTCGGATTGGAGTCGTTCCATCAAGAGGCGCGCTGCAGCCTCCTGAACCATGACCACGACTTTGGGCTTGAACTGCGCGCATTGCGCCAACATCAAATCAACTTGACTGGATGCCGTCAAAGCGTACACCTCGAACAGCTCCGGATGACGCGCCAAAACGTCGAGTGTGCTTTTGCCAATGGAGCCCGTCGAGCCCAAGATGGTGATGCGTTGTTTTATTTGCATGAAATCAGCACCCGTTTCAAATCCAGAAAACCAGCATCATGGCCAAGGGCAAAGTGGGCAGTAAAGCATCCACGCGATCGAGCACGCCGCCATGGCCGGGCAATAACCCGGAGCTGTCTTTCATGCCTGCACTGCGCTTGACCAGCGACTCCACCAGATCACCCACCACACTCATGGCGGACATGAACAACAAAGCGGGCAAGGCCACAAACCAGCCTTTGGCGAACAAAAGCGAATAAAAGCTAGAAGACGACAACGCCCAGCGGCGATCCAGCTCAGCCCAGACCAATGCCACCAACAAAACACCCAGCATGCCGCCCAAAACGCCCTCCCAGCTTTTGCCGGGACTGATGCTGGCAGCCAACTTGGTCTTGATCCACCGTCCACCCAAAGCACGGCCAAAGAAATAGGCAAACACATCGGCAGCCCAAACCAGGGCCAATACAGACAGGAGAAAATTCACGCCGCGTTGATGCGCTTGCGCCATCGCCAACCATGCCAGGCACAACAGCAACAAACCCACAGCCCAACGCAATGTTTTGGGCCAAAGACGCCATCCCGGCACACCACGCTGAATCATCCAAGCCCCGAGTAAAACCCAGGCCGCTCCAGCCAATAACCAGACCATGGCTGGCGCATGCTGAACCCACCCCCATTGCGCCGCTCCGGCACAAGCGAGCAAGCTGATCAGCGCGCCCAACCAAGCGAGCCAAGTGGCCATGCCATTCAAACGCCCCCACTCCCAAGCACCTGCGGCAATCAAGATCACCGTCAACAACATGAAAGGCCATGGGTTGACGGCAAACAAGGCGGGCAACAGCAAAGCCAGCAAGACCAAGGCGGTGATGACTCTTTGTTTGAGCATGATGTTTCCAGAAAAAAAGGCCGCCAATGGGCGGCCATTCAGGCCGTGGACAGCCACGGCATGGGCGACAAACTCAAACCGCCATGATCTCTTGTTCTTTGGCGGTCACCAATTGATCGATTTCGGTCATGCGCTTGTCTGTCAATTTTTGGATATCCGCCTCGGCACGTTTTTGATCATCCTCGGATGCTTCCTTGTCCTTGACCAGTTTTTTGACCGATTCATTGGCATCGCGACGCAGATTGCGGATGGCAATCTTGGCGTTTTCGCCCTCGGTACGGGCCAGTTTGGTCATTTCCTTGCGGCGCTCTTCGCTCATGGCGGGCATAGGCACGCGGATCAACTCACCCAATGAAGCGGGGTTCAAACCCAACTCGCTCTCACGGATGGCTTTTTCGATTTTGGCAGCCATGCTCTTTTCCCAAGGCTGCACACTGATCGTGCGGGCATCCATCAAGGAAACATTGGCCACCTGAGACAACGGCACCAGCGAACCGTAATAGTCGACATGGATCGTATCGAGCAACGCCGGATTGGCACGCCCAGTACGAATGCGGGTGAGATTATTTTTGAAAGCCGCAATGGATTGCTCCATTTTGGTTTCGGTTGTTTTTTTGATGTCTGCAATCGTCATGAAGTTCTCCTCGTCAGAACAGGGTCAAGCGTGAACCAGCGTGCCTTCGTCTTCACCTAAAACCACGCGCTTCAAAGCACCGTTTTTGATGATGGAAAACACTTTGATAGGCAATTTTTGGTCACGGCACAAGGCAAATGCCGTCGCATCCATGATGCCCAAGTTGCGTGAAATAGCTTCATCAAAGCTGATCTCGCTGTAACGGGTTGCTGAAGGGTCTTTCTTGGGATCGGCGGTGTACACACCGTCCACTTTGGTCGCTTTCAGAACCATTTCAGCGCCAATCTCGGCACCACGCAAGGCAGCAGCTGTATCGGTGGTGAAAAACGGATTGCCGGTACCGGCAGCAAACACCACCACTTTGCCCTCTTCTAAGTACTGCAGAGCTTTAGGGCGAACATAGGGCTCAACCACTTGATCAATCCCGATGGCCGACATGACACGTGCGGTCAAACCGGCCTTGTCCATGGCATCAGCCAAAGCCAACGAATTCATCACAGTGGCCAGCATGCCCATGTAATCCGCCGTGGCACGGTCCATGCCTACAGAGCCGCCAGCAACACCTCTGAAGATATTGCCGCCACCAATGACCACAGCGACCTGAACACCCAAGCGGGTGACTTCAGCGATTTCTTCGGCCATGCGCACGATGGTGGCACGGTTGATGCCAAAAGCATCATCCCCCATCAAGGCTTCACCTGACAGCTTGAGCAAAATACGCTTGAAGGCTGGCTGGGCTGAAGACATGATGGGCTCCTTGAATATCAATGTGGACGATGAAATAGCAACTCAAGCGTGGAAAAAGGATCAGGCCGCAGCTTGGGCAGCAGCCACTTGGGCAGCCACTTCAGCAGCGAAGTCATCAACTTTCTTCTCGATGCCCTCGCCCACCACATACAAAGTGAATGCCTTCACCGTGGTACCAGCAGCCTTGAGCATTTGCTCGACGGTCTGCTTGTCGTTTTTGACGAAGGACTGATTGAACAAAGACACTTCTTTGAGGTATTTTTGCACCGAGCCTTCAACCATTTTGGTGACGATGTCAGCAGGCTTGCCGGACTCTGCAGCCTTCGCAGCAGCGACCGAGCGCTCTTTTTCGATCAACTCAGCGGGCACTTCTGCGCTTGTCAAAGACACAGGCTTCATGGCGGCCACGTGCATGGCGACGTCTTTAGCTGCAGTTTCGTCGCCCTCAAACTCGACCAACACGCCGATGCGGGTGCCGTGCAAGTAGTTCGCGATCTGTGCGCCGCCAGCAGCACGCTTGAAACGGCGGAAGCTCATGTTCTCACCGATCTTGCCGATCAGGCCTTTGCGCACTTCTTCCAGTGTGGGGCCGAAGCCGTCTTGGCTGTAAGGCAGCTCGCCCAAGGCAGCGATGTCGGCAGGGTTGTGCTCAGCCACCAGCTTGGCAGCGGCGTTGGCCAAAGCCAAGAAGCTGTCGTTTTTGGTCACGAAGTCGGTTTCGCAGTTGACTTCGATCATGGCGCCTGTGGTGCCATTGACAAAGCTGGTCACGACGCCTTCGGCGGTCACGCGGGAAGCGGCTTTGCCAGCCTTGGTGCCCAACTTGACGCGCAACAATTCTTCAGCCTTGGCCATGTCGCCTTCGGCTTCGGTCAGTGCTTTTTTGCACTCCATCATGGGGGCGTCGGTTTTTGCGCGCAGTTCAGCGACCATGCTTGCGGTAATTGCAGCCATTTGATTTCTCCGTATTCAGTCTAAAAGTCAGATTAAAAAAAAGGGGCCA
>JAGNVG010000155.1:1760-4157 GCA_017986605.1 Limnohabitans sp. | reverse complement strand
ATTGAACTGCTCATTCCGCGCTGGTCAAGCCAACGCGGCTCATTGGTATGCACGCGCGGGTCACAACCGCGCATGGATGGACGCATGACTTCTTCTTTTCAACAACAACACAGCGCGATGCTGCTCAAGTATTCAGGCATCAGCTTCATTTCGGGTGCCGTGAACCACGGCTTTTTCAGTGGCGCACGGTCCTTGTGGACAGCCGCCATCGGCATCGTGCTTTTCGTACTTGGAGCCTGGCTGGAACACCGACAGACCGACAACACCCAAGCCTCAGCCAACAGCCTGCTGCAGACATTGGTGCTGGGCACTTTGCTGTCCATTGGGTTGGGTTTCTTCACCGGGGGTCTGCAGCACTTTCCCGACTCGCCAGGACGCAGCGCCTGGGTGGTGCCTCTGGGCTTTTTCGTGTCGGTGGTGGCATTGGCCTTCACAACGCCACGCACTTGGCACCGTGCTGCCATGGTTTATGCGTTGGTGCTCGGCTGTGCGCTCAGTGCAGGCAGCTGGTCGGCTTGGCAATGGCTGAGCAGCCACCCCGAATGGGCCGCTACCGGCCACGCACACGCTGAGGCTGCAACGTCCGCCGATCATCACTCAGCCGTGGCCGACAACGGCACGGAGCCAAAGGCGCTGGTGGTCAGCCGGAGCATGGCCATCCAAATGGACGATCAGATGCGCTTTACACCCGATCACATCGCGGTGCAGGCGGGCGAAACCATCCGCTTTGTGCTGCACAACGCTGGCCGTACCCCTCACGAAATGGTGCTGGGCAGCGAAGCCGCCCTGGCTCAACACGCCCAAGCCATGCGCCAAGGTACGGGGCACCAGGCTGAACACCAGCACGGCACAGGTGCCGCCATCACGGTGGCCGCCGGGCAGACGGGAGAACTGGTGGTGCACTTTGCGCAAGCCACCACTTTGCAAATGGCCTGCCTGATCCCCGGCCACTACGAGGCCGGTATGCGAGGCAGGGTAACGGTCAGCAAGGGCGCTGCTCCTGAAACCTCCACTGCGGCGTCATCTCACGACCACGAAGCACACAAGCACTGATATTTTCAACTGTCCAGCTCGAAACCCCGCCTCAGACGAAGGTGTGCAGCCGCCCACGCTGGTCGTAAGTGGTCAAGAAAGGCTGGACGCTGCGGGGCATTGCACGGCGGGTCGTCACGTGGATTTGAGGAGCCACAAAGCGGGGCCGAGCCGCACGCAGGCTCTCGTCATAAGCGCGGCGGCTTTCGGGTTTACTCAACACACTGTGCGCGTGGTTGATACGCGCCATTTTGGAGGCCATCAAGGCCGAGGCACCCGATTGACGGTCAGGATGGTACCGAAGCGCCAGCGCACGGTAAGCGGCGCGGATGACTTCAGGCTCCGCCTGAGGCGTGACGCCAAGTTCGCTGTAAAGGTCCATGTTCGAGTGCATGGCCGGATCATAAAATATGAACACCTTTAAATTAAATAAAAATGTAATTTAAACGTATCAATTTGTGAAAAGCGAACTGTGGGACTCCTGTGGACAACAAGCCCAGCCAGCGCGACTGGCGCCAAGCCACCGGTTGGGCTCGATGACGGGCCTTAACCCAGCACGCACTGGAGCAAAGCGGCGCTGGAAGCATCCAGTCCAGACACATCCCTTGACGCCATGCGCCCATGGATGTCTTTGGCCAGCACCTTGCCCAGCTCCACCCCCCATTGGTCAAAGCTGTTGATGCCCCACACCGAACCACTCACAAACACACGATGCTCTTGCAAAGCGATGTGCGCCCCCAAACTGGCAGGCGTGAGTTCATCCAACAGCAAAAAAGTGCTGGGCCGATTGCCCGTGAAGTGCTTGTGACCACCCTCATCGGTCTGGCCCAGCATGAGCGCCTGCGCCTGTGCGATCGCATTGGCCAGCAGCCACTCATGGTGATCTTTGAGGTGGTGCGTGGGCTTTTTCACAGCGATGAATTCCAAGGGCACGATGTCTGTGCCCTGGTGCAGCATCTGAAAGTAAGCGTGCTGGCCATTGGTGCCGGGCTCACCCCAGAGCACGGGTGAAGTGTCGTACGGCAATGCCTGGCCAAGTCGGTCCACACGCTTGCCGTTGCTCTCCATCTCGAGCTGTTGCAAATACGCGGGCAAGCGGCGCAAAGCGCTGTGGTACGGCGCGATGCTGCGGCTGCTGTAGTTCAAAAAGTTGCGGTACCAGACATCGAGCAGCCCCAAACGCATGGGCAAGTTGAGCTCTGGCGGGGCAGTCTGAAAGTGCTGGTCCATCTCGTGCGCCCCGGCCAGCAAATCCTTGAAGCCTTGCGCGCCAATGGCAATGGCCACCGGCAGGCCAATGGCCGACCACATCGAATAGCGGCCGCCCACCCAGTCCCAAAAGCCAAATGTCGTGCGTATGCCGAA
>JAGNVG010000155.1:0-1660 GCA_017986605.1 Limnohabitans sp. | reverse complement strand
ATCGGCCAAGACATGGGGCGCGGTCTGGCTCAGCCGCTGTACCCGACTGGCGTCTTGTGCGAAGGCCTCTCGCAAATCGAAACCCTTGGCCTCACTCGCATGGGCCGTCAAAGCCTTCCAGGCCGGGGTTTGGTCACAACGCATGCCTCAGGCCTTTTTCATCAATTCTTCAAGCTTCACCGCATCGGCACAGAACGCCCGAATGCCTTCGGCCAGCTTCTCCGTGGCCATGGCGTCTTCGTTGAGCCCCAAGCGGAACGCTGCTTCGTCGTAACTCACCGCAGGCAAGTCCATGGTTTGCGCGGCTGCGGCGTCCAGCGCCAAACCCAGCGGGGCATCGCTGGCGGCCAGCTGAGCCAGGAGTTCGGGGCTGATGGTCAACAGATCGCAACCGGCCAGAGCCGTGATCTGGCCGATGTTGCGAAACGACGCGCCCATGACTTCGGTTTGGATGCCGTGCTTTTTGTAGTGGTTGAAGATGGCCCGCACCGACTGCACGCCGGGGTCGTTGGCACCTGCCTTGGCGGCTTCGTCCCAGCCAGCGCCAGCGGTTTTTTTGTACCAGTCGTAAATGCGGCCCACAAAGGGTGAAATCAATTGCACTTTGGCTTGGCCGCAAGCCACGGCTTGGCAGAACGCGAAGAGCAGCGTCAGGTTGCAGCGAATGCCCTCGCGCTCCAGCTCGGCGGCGGCTTGAATGCCCTCCCAAGTCGAGGCGATCTTGATCAGTACACGGTCGCGGGCAATGCCCTGCGCTTCGTAAAGCGCCATGATGCGGCGCGCCCGTGCCACCGTGGCGGCGGTGTCAAAGCTCAAACGGGCATCGACTTCAGTCGACACACGGCCTGGAATGGTCTTCAAAATTTCGCAGCCAAAACGCACCAACAGGTGGTCCATCACCACGTCTAACGGCTGCCCCCGGTGAGCATTCACCGCATCGACCAGCAGTGGCGCGTACTCGGGTTTTTGGACCGCCTTCAAAATCAGCGAAGGGTTGGTGGTCGCATCTTGCGGCTGGAACTGAGCCAGTTGCTTGAAATCGCCGGTGTCTGCGACCACGGTGGTGAATTGTTTGAGGGCGTCGAGTTGGGTCATGGTGTTTATTTGAGATGTCGCTTGAATTATCCGTGAAACAAAGTTACATTACAAATCAATTTTTCATGTAACTCAAGAACATCATGGCTTTTGATTTGGTTTTCTTTGGCGGCACGGGCGATCTGGTCTGGCGCAAACTCATGCCCGCCCTGTTTCAGGCTTATCGCCACGACACCCTGCCCGAGGGCGGGCGCATCATCGGCGTGGGCCGCGACGACCTGACGGACGAACAATACCGCCAGCAAATCCAATCGCGCTTTGAACAAGTCGAAGGCGACAAGCGCCCCAACCCCGAAGAGTTCGCCCGGTTTGCCAGCTTGCTGTGCTACGTGCGCATGGACCTGTCCAAACCCGAAGCGTATGCAGCTTTGGCCAATCGCTTGGCCGAGCGCGAGACCGACAGCGTGGTGATGTATTTGTCCACCGCACCCAGCCTCTTCACCACCGTCTGCGAACAACTGGCGGCCAACGGCTTGAACACCGCCAAGACCCGCATCGTGCTCGAAAAACCGCTGGGCCACGACCTGGCCTCCAACCGCAGCATCAACGAGGCGGTGGGCAAGGT
>JAGNVG010000059.1 GCA_017986605.1 Limnohabitans sp. | reverse complement strand
TGTTGGAGATCAGGCCGGAACCGCGGGTCAAGTTCAGGAATTCGTTGGTGAAACCGATCAGGCCACGGGCAGGAATGCGATATTCCAGACGGACGCGACCACGGCCATCGGGTTCCATGTTGACCAGCTCGCCCTTGCGCTCGCCCAGAGCTTGCATCACGCCGCCTTGGTGGTTTTCTTCGATGTCGGCCGTCACCAGCTCGATAGGCTCGTGGCGCTCACCGTTGATGTCGCGGTACAGCACACGAGGCTTGGACACTGCCAGTTCATAGCCTTCGCGACGCATGTTTTCCAGCAAGATGGTCAGGTGCAATTCACCACGGCCAGCGACTTCAAAAATACCGTCTTCGTCGGTTTCTTTGACGCGCAAAGCCACGTTGTGTTGCAGTTCTTTTTGCAGGCGGTCCCAAATCTGACGGCTGGTCACAAACTTGCCTTCACGACCGGCCAAAGGCGAAGTGTTCACGCAGAAGTTCATGGTCAGCGTGGGCTCGTCCACTTTGAGCATGGGCAGCGGTGCGGGGTTGGTCGGGTCGGTCACGGTCACGCCAATGTTCAGGTCAGCAATGCCGTTGATCAAGACGATGTCGCCAGGACCGGCTTCGGTCACTTGCACACGGTCCAGGCCCTGGAAAGTCAGCACTTGGTTGACACGGCCTTTGATGCTCGAGCCGTCTGCGCCTTCCATCACGACCACGTCCATGTTGGGTTTGACGGTACCTTGGCTGATTCGGCCCACACCGATACGGCCCACGAAAGTCGAGAAGTCGAGAGCGGAAATTTGCAACTGCAAAGGCGCTGCGGGGTCACCTGCGTTGGGTTTGACGTGCTTGAGCACGGTGTTGAACAGGGCCGACATGTCGGGACCCCACTGCTCACCAGGAGCGCCCTCTTCCAAAGATGTCCAGCCGTTGATACCGGATGCATACACCACAGGGAAGTCGAGTTGCTCGTCGTTCGCACCGAGTTTGTCAAACAGGTCGAAAGCGGCGTTAACCACTTTGTCGGGGTTGGCACCGGGCTTGTCCACCTTGTTCACCACCACGATGGGCTTGAGACCCAAGGCCAAGGCCTTTTTGGTCACAAAACGGGTTTGAGGCATGGGGCCTTCTTGCGCATCGATCAACAGCACCACGCCGTCGACCATGGACAAGGCGCGTTCCACTTCGCCGCCGAAGTCCGCGTGACCGGGGGTGTCGACGATGTTGATGTGGGTGCCTTCCCAGCTCACAGCGCAGTTTTTGGCCAAGATGGTGATGCCGCGCTCACGTTCGATGGCATTGTTGTCCATCACGGTGTCGACCACTTTTTCGTGGTCAGCGAAGGTACCCGACTGACGCAGCAGTTGGTCGACCATGGTGGTTTTACCGTGGTCAACGTGCGCGATGATGGCGATGTTGCGAATTTGCTTGCTCATGCTTTCTCTTCCTTTAAACCTGCTCGGCCAGCAAAGGCGCGTTGACAGGTGATTTTTCCAAAATCTGTTGAATTTCGATCGGGCTCAACAATCGACCCGGAATCAATTCGCCGCCATGCACATGTGCTGTTCCCAGCAAGGCACGAGGATGTTCTCCATACACCACGACTTGATCACAATCAACCCAAGGGCCGCGTCGACGCACCCCACTCAAAAAACGCCCAGCGTTGTCACTGTCCAGGTTCACCTCGGTGTAGCCTGGTAACAAAACATCGACAGGTCGCAGAGCACCAAGGCGCTCGGCTTCATCCATGGCTTCCAAGGCCTGCAGTGTCACGCACTGTGACGCATCAAAAGGCCCTGTCACCACACGGCGCAAGGCGCTCAAGTGGCCGCCACAACCCAGTGCCTCAGCGATGTCTTCGCCCAGCGTCCGGATGTAGGTCCCTTTGCTGCAACGCACACGCAAACGCAAAAAAGGCACATCGCCTTGCAGTTGCATGTCCAGCAGATCCAGGTCATGAATCACCACGTTGCGCGCTTCCCGCTCAACGGTTTCGCCCTCTCTGGCGTATTCGTACAAAGCCTTGCCGTCTTTTTTCAAGGCACTGTGCATGGGCGGTACTTGGCTGATCGGTCCCATGAACCGATCCAACACCTCCACCACCTGGCCCGGAGTGCAACGCACCTCGCGCGTTTCGATCACATCACCTTCGGCATCGGCCGTGCTGGTTTTCAATCCCAACCTGACCGTGGTCTCGTAAGTCTTATCGGCATCCAGATGCTGCTGGCTGAACTTGGTGGCAGCACCAAAACACAAAGGCAACACACCGCTGGCCAAGGGGTCTAAGGTCCCCGTGTGTCCGGCTTTCTCAGCCCGCAACAACCACTTGGCCTTTTGCAAAGCCTGGTTGCTGGAAAGACCCAGCGGTTTGTCAAGCAGGAGCACCCCGTGCACAGGGCGCCGCTGCACCCTGGTGCGTGGCGCGTTCATGCTCAGTCCTCCTGGGCACGAGACGACACCGCCTTGGCGATCAAAGCATTCATGTCAGAAGCGCGCTCGGTGGTGCGGTCAAACAAGAAGTGCAACGTCGGCACGGTGTGGATGTGTAACCGCTTGAACAGGCCATTGCGTAAAAAACCCGCCGCAGCATTCAGGCCTTCGGTGGCTTCTTCAGGATTGCCCGTCAAGACACTGAAATAAACCTTGGCATGGGCGTAATCGGGCGTGACCTCAATCGCGTTGATCGTGACCATGCCCACTCGCGGGTCTTTCAACTCGCGCGCGATCAATTCGGCCAGATCGCGTTGGATCTGATCGGCCACGCGGAAACCGCGATTCGGGACGGACGATTGCTTCTTACGCGCCATTTACAGCGTTCTCGCAATTTCCTTGACATCGAAGAATTCGAGTTGATCGCCTTCTTTGATGTCGTTGTAGTTCTTGAGCTTGATACCGCACTCGAAGCCTTCTTTGACTTCACGCACATCGTCCTTGAGGCGCTTGAGCGAGTCGAGTTCGCCGGTGTAGATGACCACGTTGTCGCGCAACAGGCGGAACTTGGCGTTGCGGGTAACTTGACCCGAAGTGACCATACAACCCGCAACCGTACCGATCTTGGAAGCCACGAACACGGTCCGAATTTCGGCCATACCCATGATTTCTTCGCGTTGTTCTGGCGCCAACATGCCTGACATCGCGGCCTTGAGTTCATCCACAGCGTCATAAATGATGTTGTAGTAATGAAGATCAACGCCATTGCCTTCGGCCAATTTGCGCGCACCGGCATCGGCACGCACGTTGAAGCCGATCACGATGGCTTTAGAAGCGATCGCCAAGTTGACGTCGGATTCACTGATGCCACCCACGCCGGAATAAACCAACTGAACTTTGACCTCTTCGGTCGACAGTTTGAGCAAGGAAGCACCCAGCGCTTCTTGCGAGCCCTGCACGTCGGCTTTGATGATGATCGGCAGCATTTTGACTTCGCCTGCAGACATGTCGGTGAACATGTTTTCGAGCTTGGCAGCTTGTTGCTTGGCGAGTTTGGTGTTGCGGAACTTGCCTGCGCGGTAAGTAGCGATTTCACGGGCACGGCGTTCATCGCCCATGACCATGAATTCGTCACCGGCTTGCGGCACTTCGGTCAGACCCTGAATTTCAACAGGGATCGATGGACCCGCCGACTTAATCGGGGCACCGTTCTCGTCCAACATGGCACGAACGCGACCAAAGGTCTGGCCTGCCAACACCACATCACCTGTGTTCAAAGTACCCGACTGAACCAAGATGGTGGCCACGGGACCACGGCCTTTGTCAAGGCGAGCTTCGATCACGAGACCCTTGGCCGCAGCTGCGACGGGGGCCTTGAGCTCCAAAACTTCAGCTTGCAAAAGCACTTGCTCCAACAGGTCGTCAATGCCCATACCGGTTTTGGCCGACACAGAAACGAATGGCGAATCGCCACCGAACTCTTCGGGCACAACCTCTTCGGAAATCAGCTCGCTGCGAACGCGTTCGATGTTGGCATCGGGTTTGTCCATCTTGTTGATGGCCACCACGATGGGCACGCCGGCCGCTTTCGCGTGTTTGATCGCCTCTTTGGTCTGAGGCATCACGCCATCGTCACCCGCCACCACCAAGATAACGATGTCGGTGGCTTGTGCGCCACGGGCACGCATGGCCGTGAAGGCCTCGTGACCCGGGGTGTCCAAAAAGGAAATCATGCCGCGAGGCGTTTCGACGTGGTAGGCACCGATGTGCTGCGTGATGCCGCCGGCTTCACCCGAGGCCACTTTGGCACGGCGGATGTAATCCAGCAGCGAGGTCTTGCCGTGGTCAACGTGGCCCATGACGGTCACGACTGGAGCACGCGGCAAAGACTCAGCATGTTGTTCCGACACTTCATCGTCGGTGAAAGCTTCCGGATCGTCCAACGCGGCGATCACGGCCTTGTGGCCCATTTCTTCCACCACAATCATGGCGGTGTCCTGGTCCAGTGGCTGGTTCATCGTGGCCATCTGGCCGAGCTTCATCAAGTGTTTGATGACCTCGGAAGCCTTGATGGCCATTTTGTGAGCCAATTCAGCCACGGTGATGGTTTCGGGCACGTGCACTTCGAGCACACGCACTTCGGCAGGTGCCGATTGGGTCTGAGACTCATCACGGTCACGGTCATTTCCACGACGGCCACGCGGCCCCGTACGCCAGTTGTTACGGCCCACACCACCACTGGTGTCGCCGCGAGTCGGAATGGCCTTCTTCTTGGCTGGGTCTCCAGCCCAGCTGGAGGAAAGCTTGGCTGATTTAACTTCTTTGTTGCCACCTGGGCCAGATGGTGCAGCAGCTTGGGCTGCTGCAGCGCGAGCGCCGGGTGCGGGCGTACCTGCAGGTTTGTGCAATGTGCCTTTGACCGCTGCTTTGGCCTCGACTTTGGGCTCTTCTTTTTTCGCAACCAACACCTTTTTAGGTGCGTTCATCATGGTGCGGATGGCCTCGGCTTCAGCCAGTGCCTTGCGACGACGTGCATCGAGATCGGCGGCACGTGCGGTATCTTCGTCGGCTTTGGCTTTCGAATCGGCTGCCGCTTTTTGTGCAGCCGCTTCACGGGCTTCCTGGTCTGCTTTGGCTTTGGCAGCAGCCGCCTCAGCCAACTCAGCCGCCTTGGCTGCAGCCACATTTTCAGCAGAAATCACCGGCATAGCGGGCGCAGTCTTGGCTTGCGATGCGGCATTGATGCTGGCCGCTTCAGCACGAGCCAACTGCTCACGCTCTTCGCGGCTCAACGATGGCTTGACAGGCTCAGCTTGGCCAGTGGCCAAAGCAGCCGCTTCAGCCAAGGATTTGGCTTCAGCGCGGGCCTTCGCTTCCTGTGCTTCCAGCTCAGAACGCTGTTGCGCTTCTTGCGCCTCGCGCACACGGCGCTTCTCAACCAGTTCTTCTTCTTGGCGACGAATCAGCTCAGCTTGTCGACGCGCCTCTTCTTCGCGCCGCGCCAAATCAGCGTGATCAATCACGGGCTCTTGTGGCTCTTCGACTTGAGCTTCTTGCACTGGCTCGTCGTCACGTTTGATCAATGTGCGTTTTTTACGCACTTCCACCTGAATCGTGCGGGCTTTGCCAGAGGCATCGGCCTGTTTGATCTCACTGGTAGATTTTTTCACCAAGGTGATTTTCTTGCGATCCCCGGCCACGACGGTGCCATGGCTGGCTTGCAAATAACTGAGCAACTTTTGTTTGTCAGCATCGTTCAGCGTATCGCTGACCGCGCTTTTAGCGACACCCGCTGATCGCAATTGATCAAGCAAAACATCGGCAGATTTTTTGAGTTCGTTCGCGAACTCGGCAACAGTGGTACTGGACATATTGTGTTCAAGCCTCCATAGCTTCAGGCCTGGCCAGCGAACCAATGTTCGCGGGCTTTCATGATCAGGGCGGTCGCCTCTTCAGCTGTCTGAGCAGTGATGTCAGTCAGTTCGTCGGTGGCCAAGTCAGCCAAATCGTCACGGGTATGGATACCCGCTTCAACCAGCTTGGAAATCAGCTCAGGCGTCAGGCCTGGCAGGTCACGCAGATCTTGAGACACGTCTTCAACGCTCTCTTCACGTGCAATTTCGAGGGTCAGCAACGCATCTTTGGCACGTGTGCGCAACTCGTTGATGGTGTCTTCGTCGAAGCTTTCTATTTCCAGCATTTCCTGGATCGGCACATAGGCCACTTCTTCCAAGCTTGTGAAGCCTTCGCCGATCAGGATGTCTGCAATCTCTTGGTCCACATCGAGCTTTTCCATGAACAACTGGCGAATGCCTGTGGTTTCTTCGGCCTGCTTTTGGGCAGATTCGGCGGCGTCCATGATGTTGATCTTCCAGCCCGTGAGGTCAGAAGCCAAGCGCACGTTTTGACCGCCACGGCCAATCGCGATCGCGAGGTTTTCTTCGTCGACCACCACGTCCATGGCGTGCTTTTCTTCATCCACCACGATGGATTGCACGTTGGCTGGAGCCAAGGCACCGATCACGAACTGGGCAGGGTCTTCACTCCACAACACGATGTCGACACGCTCGCCAGCCAATTCATTGGTCACGGCGTTCACTCGGGTGCCGCGCACGCCGACACAGGTACCGATAGGGTCAACGCGCTTGTCGTGTGAGAGCACAGCGATCTTGGCGCGTGAGCCAGGATCACGGGCGCATGTTTTGATTTCGAGCAAACCTTGCTCAATCTCGGGCACTTCCTGACGGAAGAGCTCAATCATGAACTCAGGGGCTGAACGCGACAACAAGATAGGAGCACCGCGCAAAGTCAAGTCCACTTCCATGATCATGGCGCGAACACGGTCACCACTGCGCAGGTTTTCCTTGGGGATCATCTCGCTGCGACGCAGGCGGCCTTCAATGCGGCCCGCTTCACAGATGATGTCGCCCTTGTCCATGCGTTTGACGGTGCCGACAAAAATCTTTTCGCCACGCGACATGAAGTCATTGAGCAGCATTTCGCGCTCAGCATCACGGATTTTTTGCAAGATGACCTGCTTGGCCGCCATGGCACCGATACGGCCAATGGGCAAAGACTCAATCGGCTCTTCAATGTACTCATCGACTTCGATGTCCGGAATTTGCTCTTTGGCTTCAAACAGCAAAATTTCCTGTTCGGGCAATTGCAGACCGGCTTCATCGGGGACCACATGCCAGCGGCGGAAAGTTTCGTAGTTGCCGTTGTCACGATCGACAGACACACGAATGTCTACTTCACCGGCATACAGTTTCTTGGTGGCTTGAGCCAGCGCGGCTTCCACAGCACCAAACACCACGTCGCGCTCAACGTTTTTTTCACGTGAGATGGCTTCGACCAACATCAACATTTCGCGATTCATGACTTCACTCTCCTGTTCCACTGGGTCTGCGGTTCAGACCCGATAAAAATGCTCGAAACCCGACACACAGGTCAGACTTCCACCTTTGGCTTGCGCCCTTTGAAATCCACCACGGGCGCCAAACGGGCCTCGCGCAATTCATCCAATGTGAAGCCCAGCGCATTCAAAGGTGCTGGGATTCGTTTTTTACTGATTCGTTGACCTGGCTTGCCCACAGGCTCATCGCTCCAGACGATTTGCCAGCCTTCACCTGTAGCTGTTCGCTCCAGGGTGCCGCGAAACTTTTTGCGGCTCGCGCTGACCAGCCCTACAGCGTTTTCCCCCATGGGCGCTTTGAGGGTGATGTCGATCAACTCACCGAGAAAGCGCTCAAAATCTTTTTCATGACGCAAGGGGCGGTCAATGCCGGGAGAGGACACTTCGAGACGGTTGTACGTCACACCATCGACTTCCAAAGCGAACTGCAGCTGGCGATTGACTTTTTCGCAATCTTCGACGTTGATGAAGAGCTCCTGCCCGGGCTGCCATGGCCAGTCAATCGTGATGCGCAACAAACCGCCCGCTGTGCGGTCAATTTCGACCAGGTCGTAGCCCAGGCCGGTTACGGTTTCTTGAACAATTTGCTGCAATGCCACAGAGCTTTGAAATATCAACGTTAAAAAAGAAAGACCCAAAAAAAACGGGCGGTGAAAACCCGCCCGTTTGGTCGTGAAGCCAATATTCTAGCTGAAAAACGTGCTAAGTGCGTGATTTAGAAGGAAAACGAAGCGTTGATTGCAGCAAGTTTCTTCAGGTTTCAGGAAAGGCATCCAGCAAACTGCGCGTGTAAGGGTGGCGCGGCTCATACAAAACCTGATCGGCAGAACCGGCCTCCATGATTTGTCCTGCCTTCAGCACGATCACTTGATGGGCCATGGCCCTCAAAACATCCAAATCATGGGTAATCAACAAATAGGCCATTGAACGCTTCTTTTGTAAATCCTGCAGCAGTTTCAAAATTTGCTTTTGAACCGTGACGTCAAGTGCGCTGGTTGGCTCATCAAGCACAAGCAAGTCAGGCGCCACCACCAAAGCTCTCGCCAGAGCGATGCGCTGGCGTTGACCACCCGAAAAAGAGTGCGGGTAACGGTTGAGTAAATCCGAAAAATCGACGGAACTCAGCCCTACTTCGGCCAAAGTACTCAAAATCAGGGCCTCAATTTGGGATTCGCTCGCTTGCGGTTGGTGCAAGCGCAAGCCCTCAGAGACGATTTCTCCGATAGTCATACGGGGAGAAAGGCTGCCATAAGGGTCCTGAAAGACCACTTGGACACGTTGGCGCAAGGCCTTGTCTCGTGTGGGCGAGTTTTGCCAAGTTTGTCCTCCAAATGACAAATTACCGTCAAACGACGTCAAACCCAGCACCGCTTGCGCCAAACTCGATTTACCGGAACCCGACTCCCCCATCACACCCAAGGTGGTGCCCGCATCGATCCGAAAGTCGGCCGCGCGCACAACGGTGAAATGGTCTTTTTGGAACCAACCTCGCCACCCGGCAACCGCCATGGGATAACGCACAGACAAGCCTTGAGCCTGCAAAACCGGTTGGGTATTGACTGCGTCAAGCAAAACCAGGCCATCACGGCTCGGACGGCTGTCCAGTAACTTTTGTGTGTAAGGGTGCTGAGGCCGCTCAAACACCTCGGCCAAGGCCCCCTGCTCAACCAGATGCCCCTTTTCCATGACGGCCACACGGTCGGCAAAGTGACGGACCAAGGCCAGGTCGTGGGTGATCAAGAGCACCGCCATACCGGTTTTTTTCTGCAAGGCGGCCAGCAAATTCAGCATTTGCAGACGCAAACTGGCATCCAGTGCGGTGGTGGGCTCGTCGGCCAACAGCAGTTTGGGCTCGGAGGCCAAGGCCATGGCCATCATGGCGCGTTGGCGTTGACCGCCCGACAGCTGGTGGGGGTAAGCGCCAAATCGGCGATGCGGATCATCGATGCCGGTCTCGGCCAACAAAGCCTCTGCACGCTGGTCAGCCACGTGGCGATGCAGCATTTTTTTGAGTTGCAGTACTTCTGAGATTTGCTGTCCTACCGTCATCAGGGGGTTGAGCGCCGTCATCGGCTCCTGAAAAATCATGGCGATTTCATCGCCTCGGATACGGGTCATCTCAGCTGGTGACTGTTGCAGCAAATCGTGCCCTTGCCACAGCACCTGGCCGCCCAGTTGCGCCGACTCCAGCAGCCGCAGTACAGACAAAGCCGTGACCGACTTGCCCGAGCCCGACTCGCCGACCAGCGCGCAACGCTCACCGGGCTGAATACTGAGGTTAAGACCATGCACCACCTCGGTGTCGCCAAATGACACGCGCAGGTCACGCAATTGGAGCAATGGGGCGCTCATGCATCGGCCTTTCGGGGGTCCAAGGCATCACGCAGGGCGTCACCCATGAACGTGAGCAGCAGCAAAGTCACCACCAACACGCCAAAGGTGGAGATGGAAATCCACCAAGCATCAATGTTGTTTTTGCCCTGCGACAGCAGCTCGCCCAACGAAGGCGTACCGGGGGGTACACCCAGCCCCAGAAAATCGAGCGATGTCAAAGCAAGAATGGCACCACTCATCCGAAAAGGCAAAAAGGTGACCACGGGCGTCATGCTGTTGGGCAACACATGCCGCCAGATGATTTGCCAATGCCCCAGACCCAACGCACGCGCTGATTTGACGTAATCGAGTTGGCGGTTGCGCAGAAACTCGGCTCGGACATAGTCAGACAAGCCCATCCAGCCAAACAGGCTCAGCAAAACCAGCAACAACCCCACACTGGGCTCGAACACCGCTGAAAAAATAATCAACAAATACAACTCAGGCATGGCACTCCAGATTTCAATGAAACGCTGGAACACCAAATCGGTCTTGCCCACAAAGAACCCCTGCACTGCCCCAGTCAGTACGCCCAGCAGTACACCAAAGAGTGTCAAAGCCAAGGCAAATAAGACCGAGACACGAAAGCCGTAGAGCAAACGCGCGAGCACATCACGCCCACGGTCGTCGGTGCCCAGCCAGTTGCGAGTGCTGGGTGGAGCCGGATTGGGCAAGGGGGCAAAGTAATCGAGTGTGCTGTGGTGGTAAGGGTTTGGCGCTTGAAACGCCCAGTTGGAATCCTTGCGCAGTTGCTGCTGTATGAAAGGATCCAGGTAATCGGCTGGGGTTTCAAAGTCGCCACCAAACAATTTTTCGGGCAAGGTCTGAACCACCGGAAAGTACCACTGCCCCTGAAAGCGCACCACCAAGGGTTTGTCGTTCGACAAAAACTCGGCCCCCAGACTGAGCAGGAACAAGGTGCTGAAAACAAGGAGGCTGTACCAACCCAGGCGGTTGCGTCTGAAACGATGCCAAGCTCGTGCCGTGGGCGAGGTCTGCGCAGACGAGAAGGAAGTCGTGGGTGTGCTCATTGGTCGAACTTCACACGCGGGTCTACCCACAGATAACAAAGATCGCTGACCAACTTGGTCACCAGTCCGATCAGTGTGAACAAATACAAGGTGCCGAGTACCACCGGGTAATCGCGCCGGATGACCGACTCATAGCTGAGCAAACCCAAGCCATCGAGCGAAAACAAAGTTTCGATCAACAAAGAGCCCGTGAAAAATGCACCGATGAACGCCGCAGGGAAACCGGTGACCAACGGAATCAACGCGTTGCGCATGACATGGCGGTACAGCACCCGGTTTTCACTCAAACCTTTGGCGCGGGCAGTAAGCACGTATTGTTTGCGAATTTCTTCGAGGAACGCGTTTTTGGTCAACATGGTGATGACCGCAAAAGAGCCGAGCACACTGGCCGTGACGGGCAAGGCGATGTGCCACAAATAGTCCACCACTTTACCCCCCCAGCTGAGCTGTTCCCAGTTGGATGAAGTCAGGCCCCGCAGAGGGAACCACTGCAGCTGCCCGCCAAAAATCACCAGCAACGCCACGCCCAAGACAAAGCCCGGAATCGCATAACCCATCAGCACCAACAAACTGGTCAGGGTGTCAAAACGCGAGCCTGCCCGTATCGCTTTGGCAATGCCCAGCGGCACCGACACGAGATAACTCAAGAAAAACGTCCACAAACCCAAGCTGATGGAGACAGGTAACTTTTCTTTGATCAGGCTCCAGACGTCTTTGGGATAAAAAAAACTTTGGCCCAAATCGAAGCGTGCGAACTGTTGGAGCATGATCCAAAACCGCTCAGTCGGAGGTTTGTCAAAGCCGTAAAGTGTTTTGATCTCGGCGATGCGCGCGGCATCCACGCCTTGGCGACCGCGGTAGCCACTGCCCGAGGCCGCCGCACCCTCCCCGCCCGTATCACGCCCCTGAAGTTGAGCCACCATCTGCTCTACAGGACCGCCGGGCACAAACTGGATGACCGCAAAAGTCATCAACAAGACCCCCAACAAGGTTGGGACCATCAACAACAAGCGCTTGAATATGTAGGCCAACATGGATCAAGGGCCTTTCTTGAAAGCGGTATTGCCGACGGGGGTGGTTGATGACACCGGTGCAGCTAAGGCGTGAGTGGTTGCGCCCGCCGACCTGGACCACCAAACCGAAGTCACCAAGGCTTCTGGTTGGTAATACCGGGGCAAGGTGGCAGGCCGGTCAAAAGCCGCAGCACGCCAGGACACGCGGTGCACCGCGCCATACCAGTGCGGCACCACATAATGGCCATGTCGCAAAACACGGTCCAGCGCACGCAAGCTCGTGACCAGTTCCGGCCGGGTGCGGGCACTCACGGCCTTGTCGAGCAACGCATCGACCGCCGGGTCTTTCAAGCCCAGCACATTGCCCGAGCCCTCCACATCGGCCGATCGACTGCCAAAACGCTCCAGCAACTCGGTACCAGGCGCTTCGCTGCCTACGTTGCGGTTGCTCACGATGTCAAAGTCAAACACGTCCATGCGCTTTTGCAGCAGGGCGAAGTCGATCACTTTGTATTGCACCTGAATGCCCAGCTTTTCGAGGTTCTTGGCAAAGGGCGTGACCACGCGGCCCATAGAGCCCGAGCTGTCCAAAAATTCAAGTGTCAGAGCCTGCCCATTCGTGTTGCGCAAAGCACCGTCGCGGTAGGTCCAGCCCGCGTCCCGGAGTAAATCACGGGCTTGGCGCAGGTGGTCGCGCAAAGTATGGCCTGAGTCCATGGCCAAATCCGTCCGGGGTGGCAAAGGCACGTCTTGCTCAAACACCGCGGCAGGCAATTTGGCCCGCAATGGCTCCAGCAAGGCCAACTCGTCAGGTCCGGGGCGGCCTTTGGCCTCGAAGTCGCTGGCGACAAAATAACCACGAACACGGCTGTAGGCGTTGTAAAACAGTTGGCGGTTCAGCCATTCAAAGTCCATGGCCAAAGCGATGGCTTGACGCACACGCACATCCTTGAACTTGTCACGGCGCAAATTGAACTGAAAGCCCTGAAAGTCACCCGCATTGCCATGCGGCAACTCGGCCTTGATCAATTCGCCCCGATCGAATGCGCGGCCGGTGAAGGCCCTGGCCCACTCCCGCGCAATAAAAGACTGCATGTAATCGAACTCCCCCGCCTTAAATGCTTCGAGCTGAGCCGTGCTGTCCTTGTAAATTTTGTAGGTGACACGATCAAAATTGAACAGGCCCTTGCGCACATTCAGATCTTTGGCCCAGTACCCCGGGTCGCGCACATAGGTGATGTCCTTGCCAAACTGCACCGGCCCCATACGATAAGGACCCGACGAAATCGGAACGTCTATGACCATCTGATCCAACGGCTTGTGCCCCTGGCCTTGAAGGCCCCATTTCCGGCTGAACACGGGCAAACTGCCCACGATCAAGGGAAGCTCCCTGTTGGGCCGCACAAAGTCAAACCGGACAGTGCGCTCCCCCAAAACGGTGGCAGTCTTCACCTCACCAAAATAAGTGCGGTACTGCGGCGCAGCCTGCTTGCTGGTCAGGCGCTCAAACGAATGCCCCACATCGGCGGCCAGTACAGGGTCACCGTTGTGAAAGCGCGCCCGGGGGTGAATCTGAAACGTCACCGACATGCCGTCAGCCGCCACCGCAATGTCCGAAGCCAGTAAGCCATAAGCCGTGGTCGGTTCATCCATATTGCCCACCAGCAAAGTGTCGAACATCATGGCCAGCATGGCGGGCGGTGCGCTGCCCTTGAGTGTGAAGGGGTTGTACTTGTCGAAGTTGGATTGCCGGGTAGGCGGCACCAGCACGATCTCACCACCCTTAGGCGCCGCGGCGTTCACATAAGAGAAATGGGCAAAACCGACAGGGTAGCGAATGTCACCAAACTGACCATAAGCGTGAGCCGCCCAAGCGGTGCCGGTCAACCCAAGCCCAAGGGCCAGCAAGCTGTTTGTCCAAAATTGGGCCAAGGGTCTGCGCATGCGACAATTCTGCACACATTTTTCAGGAGTTGAAGACATGACTAAAAAAACAGGATTTCTGTCGGGTAAAAAGTTGCTGATTACAGGCGTGTTGTCCAACCGCTCGATGGCTTATGGCATCGCCAAGGCTTGCCATGAACAAGGTGCCGAGCTGGCATTCAGTTACGTGGGTGAGCGCTTCAAGGACCGCATCACCGAGTTTGCAGCCGACTTTGGCTCCAATCTGATCTTTGACTGCGACGTGGGCAGCGACGAACAAATCGAAAAATTGTTCACCGACTTGTCAGCCACTTGGCCCAAGATCGACGGCTTCGTGCACGCCATTGGCTATGCCCCACGCGAAGCGATTGCGGGTGACTTCTTGGACGGACTGTCCCGCGAAGGCTTCAAAATTGCCCACGACATCAGTGCGTACAGCTTCCCTGCCATGGCCAAAGCAGCCCTGCCCTACCTGAACGACAAGGCAGCCGTTCTGACCCTGACATATCTGGGCGCAATCCGTACTGTGCCCAACTACAACACCATGGGCTTGGCCAAGGCCAGCCTAGAAGCGTCGGTGCGCTACCTGGCTGAGTCGCTGGGCAGCCAAAACCGTGGCCTGCGCGCCAACGGCATCTCTGCAGGCCCCATCAAGACGCTGGCCGCCAGCGGTATCAAAGGTTTCGGCAAGATTTTGTCGGTGGTGGCAGAAGCCTCGCCCATTCGTCGCAATGTGACCATTGACGATGTAGGCAATGTGGCGGCGTTCTTGTTGAGCGATTTGGCTGCTGGCGTCACCGCGGAGATCACCTATGTGGACGGTGGTTTCAGCCAAGTGGTGGGGGGAATAGCGGAGCCAACGGCTGCGGCTTGATACAAACAGGGGGGGGGCAGACAGACCCATCCTGAAATTGAAAAAAGCGGCGAAAGCCGCTTTTTTCAATTCTCCCCGCAGCTGAGGTGAGGTCAGTGCGGGGGCAATCCGGAGAACGAAGTGCTTCAGAGGTTTTAAGTTTTGACGCAATCCGCAAAGTACCGTTTCTTGCCGTCATCATCCTTGATCTCGACCAAGCCGTGGATATCGGTCTCAAAACCCGGACACTTCTCATTGAACTCACGGGCAAACTTGAGGTAGTCCACGATCTTCTTGTTGAAGACTTCGCCGGGAATCAACAATGGAATACCCGGTGGGTAGGGTGTGACCAAGCCCACGGTGATGCGACCTTCCAAGTGGTCGATTTCCACGCGCTCGGTCTTACGCTGGGCGATGTGCGCGTAGGCATCTGAAGGACGCATAGCAGGTGCCAAATCAGACAAATACATCTCTGTGGTCAAACGGGCAATGTCGTACTTGGCGTACATCTCGTGCACATGCTGGCA
>JAGNVG010000058.1 GCA_017986605.1 Limnohabitans sp. | reverse complement strand
TGCGGAACACGGGCGGCTCGGGCAGGCAGTCGTCTCTGTACAGGGGTGGCCCGTCGTTGGCAAAGGGTGAAAACGAAATCGTCTTGTCAAAAATCAGCGGTTTGCCCGTGGGGGTGGGCGGCAGCGGTGGCATGTTTTTAATGGCTTGGCGGGCGAGCTGTTCGGCCTTGGCCGAGGTGGTCCACAGCGTTTGCACTTGCGTCAAGCGGCCATCGGGTGCGATCTCGATGCGAAAGCGCACCATGCCCTGGTCGGGGCCCTCAACAGCGGTGCCCATCATGCTGCGCACTTGCTGGCCCCAGCTGTAGCGGTAGCCCTTGCTGTTTTTGTTGGTGTACTGAGCGGCAAAAGCCCATTCTTCGGCGGTGGGTGGCGGGGGCGCGGCCATGCTGGCGCGGGGCTGATCGGGTGAGGGCTGTGGGGCCGGAGCAGCCAAGGCTGTGTCGGGCGGGGGTAGCGTGGTGGGTGCAGTGATGGGCGTTGTGGGGGGCGCTGATGGTGGTTCAGGCAGCGGCTGGCGCGGTGGCGGGATCAGTTCCAGAAAGACAATTTTTTCAGCGGTTTGGGGCGCTTTGGCTGGGCTGACGTATTTGAACTGATAGCCACTGGCCAGCAGCCACACCCCGGCGTGCAGGGCCAGTGAAAAGATGACGGCGAAAAGGCGATGGGAACTATAGGGAGGCATATTTCGCCGTGATCATCCAGCAATGGAAGTGCAGGGGGTGCGGGTCAGGGTTAAGCGCCATGTGTATTTGTATCGGCTAATATTCTATCAATGACTAGAATATTGAAATGAACAAACGACAGCTCAAAGATGTGCTTTATGAGCAGGTGGCTCGCATTGGCAAGGCAGTTTCCAGCCCCAAACGACTGGAAATTGTGGAATTGCTGGCACAAGGCGAGAAGACGGTTGAGCAGCTGACCAGCGAGCTCAGTATCGACATCAAACTGACCAGTTCACACCTCAGGGCTTTGCGTGAAGCGCATTTGGTCACGTCGCGCAAAGAGGGTAAATATGTCATTTACCGGCTCACGGGGGAGGATGTGGCAGGCTTGTGGGTTTTGCTGCGAGAAGTGGCTCAGCGGCACTTGTTGGATCTGCGCCTCGCATTGGGTGAGATGGTGGCCGCACCTGACAAGCTGTTGACTTTGGATCGTGCGACCTTGCTCCAGCAGGCACGGGATGGCGAAGTCATCATGATTGACGTGCGTCCCTCCGAAGAATATGCCCACGCTCACCTGCCTTTTGCACGTTCCATGCCGATCAATGAGATCGCGGCGCGACTGCATGAACTGCCCAAAGACAAGCAGATCGTGGCTTACTGCCGAGGCCCATTTTGTTTGTTCTCGGAAGAGGCATACCAACTCTTGAGCGGACACGGATACCGCGTTCATAAATTACTGGATGGTGTAAGTGAATGGCAAGCGGCCGGTTTGACTTTGGCTGCTTGAGCAGACTTGTCTACAAACTGTCAAAGAGAAACATCGATAGGACGAAGACAGCCAACGCAGCGCAATTGACCAACATACGTTCGTAAATTCTTTAGAATGTTCGATCAATCCAGGTTCAGTTGTTGAATCTGTACCGACATTGCAAAACTTGCGAGAACGCCATGAATTTTGAACAGTTGATCCTTGCCTACGAGCCACAGATCCGTTTGGGGTTTTTTGTGGGAGTCTTCGTGATCGTTGCCCATTGGGAGTTGGCCGCACCGCGGCGGGTGCTCAAGCTCGCGCGACAACAACGCTGGACTGCGAATTTGGGTATTGTTGTGATCAATACTGTGCTCGTGCGCTTGGTGTTTCCAACCGCTGCGGTGGGCATGGCCGCTTTGGGTGCTGAGCGAGGTTGGGGTCTTTTGAACAATTTCGAGGTGCCATTTTGGCTGGCGGTGCCACTGGCTGTTGCTGCGCTGGATTTTGTGGTTTGGCTGCAGCACGTCATGGTGCACGCTGTGCCGGTGCTGTGGCGCTTGCACCGGGTGCACCACGCAGACCTGGATTACGACCTCACCACCGGGGCGCGATTTCATCCGCTCGAGATTTTTTTGTCCATGGGCATCAAGTTTGCAGCCATCGTCCTGCTGGGTGCGCCAGTTGTCGCCGTTGTCATGTTTGAGGTTTTGCTCAGTGCTTGCGCCATGTTCAACCATGGCAACTTGCGCCTGCCGGCATCGCTAGATCGGGTCTTGCGCTGGTTTCTGGTGACGCCCGACATACACCGTGTGCACCATTCGGTGGAAGACGACGAGAGCAACAGCAACTTCGGCTTCAACCTGACTTGGTGGGACCGAATGTTTGGCACCTACCAAGCCGAGCCACGGGCGGGACAGGTGGGCATGACCATCGGCATCCGCAGTCACACAGACCCCAAGGAAGTGTCGCGTTTGCCGGGCATGCTGGTTATGCCGTTTCGGGGCAAAGTGACGGGTTACGCGATCAATCGTCGCGAATGGACATTGACGATGGATCCCAATCACCCACGGTGACATAGCGAGCTGCAATCATTCAATTTCAAATATCATTTAAAGCTTATATCCAAGGAGTTACACATGACATTCACACACTGGGGCGTGGCCCTCTTGACCACCACTGCACTGAGCTTTGGAGGTGTTGCTCACGCCGACAACAAAGCCATTGCCACCGACGAGATGGAGGCGTATCTGGAGTTTGTGGACTACGGCGGCGGTGTGATTTTTGCCGAGCAAATTCCCAAAGACGAGTGGCCCAAGATGGTGGTGATCGATGCGCGTGACCCGGCGCAATTTTCCAAGGGGCACATTCCTGGCGCGGTCAACATGGACTGGCGACAGGTGCTGGCCAAGCGCAACACAATCCCCAAAAACAAGCCTGTGCTCATTTATTGCAACACCGGTTCGCTGTCGGCCCAGGCCGGTTTTGCGCTGCGCGTGGCAGGATGGGACAACGTTCGCATCTTGCAAGGCGGCATGACAGAGTGGCAGGCCAAAGGCGGTTTTGATGCGGCGGCCAAAGCCACATCAGCAGCCAAGCATTGAAAGCACGCCCCGCCATCGAATGCCGGGGCCTTTGAAGGGCGTTGCTTTAAATCATGGCCGATGTGTGTCGCTTTCGGTACATTCAAACGCCATAGCGGTGTCCAATATTTGATATCGAGTACTTTGAATTTTCATGACCTAGAGGACTGACATGAACGCATCCCGCATGCACATTGAATCGTTTTTTGATCCGGTCACGTTCACCTTCAGCCACATCTTGGCCGACCTGAGCACCCGGCAGTGCGCCTTGATCGACAGCGTGCTGGACTACGACCCCAAGTCGGGCCGCACCAGCACCGCCAGCGCCGACCAGTTGGTGACGCGTGTGAAGGCGCTGGACCTGCGTGTGCAGTGGATTTTGGAGACGCATGTGCACGCTGACCATTTGTCGGCAGCGCCCTATTTGCAAAAGCAGCTGGGCGGCCAATTGGCCATTGGTTCGCACATCACCACGGTGCAAAACGTGTTTGGCAAGTTGTTCAACGCGGGCACCGAATTTGCCCGCGACGGCAGCCAGTTCGACCGTTTGTTGAGCGACGGCGAGACCTTTCGGATTGGTGCTTTGCAGGCCCAGGCCCTGCACACCCCCGGCCACACCCCGGCGTGCATGACCTATGTGGTCACAGATGCCAGTGTCGATCCTGCGCGGCAGGTGGCCTTTGTGGGCGACACCTTGTTCATGCCCGACTACGGTACGGCACGCTGCGACTTTCCTGGGGGCAGTGCCAGCGTGTTGTTCCAGTCGATCCAAAAAGTGCTCAGCTTGCCGGACAACACCGAGCTGTTCATGTGCCATGACTACCCGCCCGAGACCCGCCAGCCCCAATGCGTGACCACCGTGGCCGAGCAGAAAAAGGCCAATGTGCATGTGCATCAAGGCGTGAGTGAGGCCGAGTTTGTGGCCATGCGCGAAAAGCGCGATGCCACTTTGTCCATGCCCGTGCTGATCTTGCCTTCGGTGCAGGTGAACATGCGTGCCGGTCAAATGCCGCCGCCCGAAGACAACGGCCAGCGTTACCTGAAGATTCCGGTGGACGCGCTGTGATAGCGGTCTTGCGTCCTTTGCGCGTGGCTTCCTGGGCCGAAGGGGCCACCTTGCTGCTCTTGATGCTGGTGGCCGTGCCGCTCAAGCGTTTGGCCGACATGCCCGAGGCGGTGAGCCTCATGGGCCCGATCCACGGCGCGGCCTTTGTGGCCTATGTGCTGATGGTCTTGTTTTATGCCTGGAAAGGGCATTTGCGTGCGCATGCCGTGCCACTGCTCGTGATGGCCGCTTTTGTGCCGTTTGGGGCCTTTTTTGTGGGCTCTTTGTTCCGCGCAAAGGCTTGAAACATGAACGCCGTGTCCACACCCACCGCACTGCAGCGCTGGTTTCCCATTCTGGATTGGGGGCGGCGTTACAACCGTTCGCTGCTCACAGCCGATGGCGTGGCCGCTGCCGTGGTGACGCTGATGCTGATCCCGCAAAGCCTGGCCTACGCGCTGTTGGCGGGCTTGCCCGCGCAGGCGGGCCTGTACGCCAGCATGGCCCCCTTGGTGCTGTACGCCCTAATGGGCAGCAGCGGCACTTTGGCCGTGGGGCCTGCGGCGGTGACCTCGCTCATGACGGCGGCCAGTGTGGGTGCGGTGGCGGCGCAAGCCAGCGTGGCTTACACCGAGGCGGCTTTGATACTGGCCCTGCTCAGCGGGGCCATCATGCTGGTGATGGGCGCGGCGCGGCTGGGCTTTTTGGCCAACTTTTTGAGCCACCCGGTCATCTCGGGCTTTGTCTCGGCGTCGGGTTTGCTGATCGCGGCCAGCCAGCTCAAACATTTGTTGGGTGTGCCCCTGCATGGCGAGAACCTCTTGCAGCTGCTGCCGCAGCTGTGGCAAAACTTGTCCAGCCTGCATGTGCCGACCAGTGCGATGGGTCTGGGGGCTTTGGCTTTGCTGCTGCTGGTGCGCCGTCAGCTCAAGCCCGGGCTCAAGCGCTTGGGGGTGTCTGCGGGTGCGGCCGATTTGGCGGCCAAGGCGGCCCCGGTGGTGGTGCTGCTCTTGAGCATTGCCTTGTCAGCCGTGTGGCAGTTGGCTGAGCAGGGCGTGCGGGTGGTGGGCACGGTGCCGCAAGGCTTGCCGCCGCTCACGCTGCCGGGTGGATCGACAGGTGGGTGGGCCGCCCCATGGACGCTGGCCCAGGCTTTGTGGGTGCCCGCTTTGCTGATTTCCTTAGTGGGCTTTGTGGAGTCGGTGTCGGTGGGCCAGTCTTTGGCAGCCAAGCGGCGCGAACGCATCGACCCCGATGCCGAGCTGCGTGCGCTTGGCCTGAGCAATTTGGGCGCAGGCCTCACCGGCGGCTTTCCGGTCACGGGTGGGTTTTCGCGTTCGGTGGTCAATTTTGATGCGGGTGCACGCACGCCTGCCGCAGGCATCTACACCGCTGTGGGGCTGGCGCTGGCGGCTTTGTTCTTGACGCCTTGGCTCTTTCATTTGCCCCAAGCCACCTTGGCCGCCACCATCATGGTGGCCGTGCTCACCTTGGTCGATGTCGGGGTGTTTGCCCGCACCTGGCATTACGCCAAGGCCGATTTCATTGCCTTGTTGCTGACCTTTGGCCTGACCTTGGCGGTGGGTGTAGAGGCTGGGCTGATCGCGGGCGTGAGCGCCTCGGTGCTGTTGCTGCTGTACCGCACCAGCCGCCCGCACATCGCGGTGGTGGGGCAGGTGCCGGGCACCGAGCATTACCGCAATGTGCTGCGTCACGCCGTGCTGGAGCAGCCGGGCATTTTGGGCCTGCGCGTGGACGAAAGCCTGTACTTTGCCAACGCCCGATTCCTCGAAGACACCATCGCGGCCCAAGTGGCTGTGCGGCCAGGTGTGCGGCATGTGGTGCTGCAATGCTCGGCGGTCAACGACATTGACGCCAGCGCACTCGAAAGCCTGGAAACCATCAACGCCCGTTTGCAGGCTTCGGGTGTGCGGCTGCACCTGTCCGAGGTCAAGGGCCCCGTGCACGACCGGTTGAAGCGCAGCCATTTGCTGGCCCAACTGAGTGGGCGGGTTTTCTTGACGCACCACCAGGCGGTACAGGCTTTGACGCAGGACGTCTGAGACCCTTGCGTTCTGAGCCCACTTCATTGGTGCTCCAGCACCGTTTAGGCTTTTCCAATTGGCCATAGCTGGGAGGCCGGGATTGAGGGAAGGGTGCATTGAGAATGGATTTAATTAAGCAATACCTTAATTAATTCATTGCCAATATTGAATTGTCCTGAGCTTCGGTCCTTCTTAAAGTGGAGCCCTTCTTCCTCACGAAGGGTTCCCTTCCATGCTGCAAGCATTGATTTTTGACGTTGACGGCACCTTGGCCGACACCGAAATGGCGCATTTGGCGGCGTTCAACCACGCTTTCGCCGAGATGGGGCTGGGCTGGCGCTGGGATGTGCTGCTGTACAACCGCTTGTTGGCGGTGTCGGGTGGCAAAGAGCGCATCAAGGCCTATTGGCAGACCCTGGACAGCCAGCCCAAGGACATCAGCGGCGCGGGCATGCAGGAAACGATTGACCGACTGCATGAGATCAAGACCGCAGCGTATGAGCAAGCGGTGCAAGACGGTGCGGTACAGATGCGCCCCGGGGTGCTGGCGCTGCTGTCAGCTGCCAGTGCGGCGGGGCTGAAGCTGGCCATTGCCACCACCACCTCGCCCGTCAACATCGCGGCCTTGCTGCGCCAAACCATCGGGCCGGACTGGAAG
Source organism: Limnohabitans sp. (assembly GCA_017986605.1). Classification (GTDB taxonomy): domain Bacteria; phylum Pseudomonadota; class Gammaproteobacteria; order Burkholderiales; family Burkholderiaceae_C; genus Limnohabitans_A. The sequence goes on along the minus strand of JAGNVG010000058.1, from coordinate 8,419 downwards.
CAGCATTTTTCGGTGATCGAAGATGCTTCGACCGCGCCGCGCAAAAAACCCGACCCGATGGTCTACCAGCAAACCCTGGCCCGCCTAGGGCTTGCGCCTGAGCATTGCCTGGCGTTCGAGGATTCCGAGAACGGCCTGCGTGCCGCCTTGGCCGCAGGTCTGTCCACGGTCATTACCCCCAACGACTTCACCGCCGAACACGATTTCAAAGGCGCATTGCGCATCCTCCCCAGCCTGCATGGCGTGGGCTTGGCGCAGCTGCGTGAATGGCACCACAACGCTTTCAAGGTCCCCGCATGAGCACCGTCCGCATCGCCCCCTCCATCTTGTCCGCCGACTTTGCCCGTTTGGGCGAAGAGGTCCGCGCCATTGAAGCCGCAGGCGCGGACTGGGTGCACTTTGACGTGATGGACAACCATTACGTGCCCAACCTGACCATTGGCCCGCTGGTGTGCGAGGCGATCCGTCCGCATGTCCAGATCCCGATCGATGTGCATTTGATGGTCGAGCCGGTCGATGCGCTGGTGCCTTTGTTTGCCAAGGCCGGGGCCAACATCATCACCTTTCACCCCGAAGCCAGCCGCCATGTGGACCGCACTTTGCAAATGATCCGTGACCACGGTTGCAAAGCGGGCCTGGTGTTCAACCCGGCCACCCCGCTTGAGTGGATGGACCATGTGATGGACCGCTTGGACGTGGTCTTGCTCATGAGCGTGAACCCCGGTTTTGGCGGCCAAAAATTCATCCCCTCGACCTTGTCCAAGTTGCAAGCGGCCCGCCAGCGCATCAACACCCATGTGGCACGGGGCGGTCAGTCCATCGTGCTGGAGGTGGACGGCGGCGTGAAGACCGACAACATCGCGCAGATCGTGGCGGCCGGTGCCGACACCTGCGTGGCAGGCAGCGCCGTGTTCGGTGCGCCCGATGCCGATGGGGGCTACCGGGGGGTGATGCAAGCCCTCAAGCAAGCCGCTGTGGCTTGAGCCAAATAAAGCATTGCCGAATTACCGAATTTTTAAAACTTCAGAGAGTGTTGACCCCATGTCCTTGAGCCCCCGCACCACGCCCACCTTGACGCAGTACCTGATCGAAGAGCGTCGTCGCTTTCCCGATGCCAGTGGTGATTTCAATGCTTTGATTCTCGATGTGGCCATGGCCTGCAAAGCCATCGCCAAATCGGTCGCCTATGGCGCTTTGGCCGACATGTACGGCAACCACGCGGCTGACGCGGGCGGCAGCATCAACATCCAGGGCGAAACCCAGAAAAAACTCGATGTGGTGAGCAATGAGTTATTCATCCGCATGAACGAGTGGGGTGGTCATTTGGCGGGCATGGCCTCTGAAGAGATGGACGATCCCTACGCCATCCCCGAGCAACACCCCAAAGGCAAATACCTCTTGGTGTTTGATCCGTTGGACGGTTCCAGCAACATCGATGTCAACGTCTCTGTGGGCAGCATTTTCAGTATCTTGCGTGCGCCTGAGCATTTAGCCCATGGCGGCTCATTGACAGACAAAGACTTCTTTCAACCCGGCGCGACACAAGCTGCCGCAGGTTATGCCCTGTACGGCCCCACCACCATGCTGGTGTTGAGCGTGGGCAATGGCGTGGCCGGCTTCACGCTTGATCCGGTGATGGGTGAGTTCATGCTGACGCATCCCGATTTGCGTGTGCCAGAAGACACGAACGAGTTCGCCATCAACGCCTCCAACAGCCGCTTTTGGGAAGCGCCGGTCAAGCGCTATGTGGACGAGTGTTTGGCTGGCAAAACCGGCCCGCGCGGTAAAGACTTCAACATGCGTTGGATTGCTTCCATGGTGGCCGAAGCGCATCGCATTTTGATGCGTGGCGGCGTGTTCATGTACCCGCGTGATACCAAAGACGCTAGCAAACCCGGCCGCCTGCGCCTGCTGTACGAAGCCAACCCTGTGGGCTTCATCATGGAACAAGCCGGTGGCCGTGCCAGCACGGGCCAGGTGCCCATGTTGAGTGTGCAGCCCACCAGCTTGCACCAGCGCATTGGCTTGGTGTTTGGCTCCAAAAACGAAGTCGAGCGCATCGAGCGATACCACGCTGAACCAGCCAAGCAAGACAGCTTTGCCCCCCTGTTTGCAGAGCGCAGTCTGTTCCGCGATTGAGCGAATGAACCTGATTTCAAAACGATAGACAAAACAACAAGGAGATCCCCATGTCTGAACGCCACCCCATCATCGCCATCACTGGCTCATCTGGTGCAGGAACGTCCACGGTGACGCGCACGTTTTCCAACATCTTCCGCCGCGAAGGCGTGAAAGCGGCCATCATCGAAGGCGATAGCTTTCACCGTTATGACCGCAAGGAAATGAAGCAACGCGGCGCTGACGCAGAAAAAGAGGGCAACAAACATTTCAGCCACTTCAGTGCCGAGAACAACCTGTTTGGCGAGATTGAAAACTTGTTTCGCACCTACGGTGCCACAGGCCAAGGCAAGTCACGAAAATACCTGCACAACGCCGAAGAGGCCGCACCGTACCAACAAGACCCCGGCACGTTCACTCCCTGGGAAGACCTGCCGAACGACACCGACATGCTGTTTTACGAAGGCTTGCACGGCGCCGTGGTCACGCCCGAGAACAACATCGCGCAGCACCCCGATTTGCGCGTGGGCGTGGTGCCCGTCATCAACCTGGAATGGATTCAGAAACTCTGGCGCGACAAGCACCAGCGTGGCTACAGCACCGAAGCGGTGACCGACACCATCTTGCGCCGCATGCCCGACTATGTGAACTACATCGTGCCGCAGTTTGAGCACACGCATGTCAACTTCCAGCGTGTGCCTTTGGTCGACACCTCCAACCCCTTCATCTCGCGTGACATTCCGTCGGCCGATGAAAGCGTGGTGGTGATCCGTTTTGCCAACCCCAAAGGCATCGACTTTCCCTACTTGCTCAACATGATCAACGACTCTTGGATGAGCCGTGCCAACACCATCGTGGTGCCCGGCGGCAAGATGGAAATCGCGATGCAGCTGATCTTCACACCTTTTGTCTGGCGAATGATGGAGCGCCGCAAACGCGCTCTGGGCCAGGCTTGAAGCGGAGGAATAAGTCCATGAATACCTCTATCAACACATCCGCCCACACCAGCCCAGACATGGCTCGCCGCATGGCCAACGCTGTGCGCATGCTGGCCGTTGACGCCGTCGAAGCGGCCAAGTCTGGCCACCCCGGTGCCCCCATGGGCATGGCCGACATCGCCGAAGTGCTGTGGAGCCGCCACCTCAAACACAACCCACTTAACCCGCAGTGGGCCGACCGTGACCGTTTTGTGTTGTCCAACGGACATGGCTCCATGCTGATTTATGCCTTGCTGCACTTGACGGGCTATGACTTGGCTTTGGATGAGCTGAAGAAATTCCGTCAACTGCACAGCAAGACCCCTGGCCACCCGGAAGTGGACATTACCCCGGGTGTGGAAACCACCACGGGCCCACTGGGCCAAGGCATCACCAACGCCGTAGGCATGGCCTTGGCCGAAAAGATGTTGGCCGATGAATTCAATCGCGAGGAAGACGGTCAGCGCCTGGACATCGTGGACCACATGACCTATGTGTTTTTGGGCGATGGCTGCCTGATGGAAGGCATCAGCCACGAGGCTTGTTCGCTGGCGGGTACCTTGCGCTTGTCCAAACTGGTGGCGCTGTACGACGACAACGGCATCTCTATCGATGGCCATGTGGAAGGCTGGTTCACCGACGACACGCCCAAGCGCTTTGAAGCCTATGGCTGGAACGTGATCGCTAAGGTGGATGGGCATGACCCGCAAGCTGTGAACGCGGCCATCGAAGCGGCCAAGGCGCAAGCCCACAGCCCCAATGGCAAGCCCACGCTGATCTGCTGCCAAACCGTGATCGGCATGGGCTCACCCAACAAAGCGGGTACCCACGATGTGCACGGCGCAGCGCTGGGCGCTGCCGAAGTGGCCGCCACACGAGAAGCGTTGAACTGGCCTTATGCGCCCTTTGAATTGCCTGCCGATGTGGCCAGTGCTTGGGATGCCCGGGCCAGTGGCACACGTGCGGAAAACCAATGGCGTGAGCGCTTTGCGACCTATCAGAGTCGCTACCCGGAAGACGCGGCCGAATTCGAGCGCCGCATGAAAGGCGACTTGAGTGAGGCCTACGCCCAGGGTCTGGCAAAAGCCTTGGCGGCCATCGTGGCTAAACCCGATGCGGTGGCCACCCGCAAAGCCAGCCAGAATGCGCTCGATGTTTTGGCTCCTTTGTTGCCCGAATTTTTCGGCGGCAGTGCCGACCTGACGGGCTCCAACCTGACCAACTTCAAGACCTGTACCAAAGCGGGTCGCGACACCTGGGGCAACCACCTCTCGTATGGCGTGCGCGAATTTGGCATGGCCGCCATCATGAACGGCATGGCTCTGCATGGGGGTTACATCCCGTATGGCGGCACTTTCCTCACGTTCTCGGACTATTCGCGCAATGCCATTCGCATGGCAGCGCTCATGAAAAAGCGCGTGATCCATGTCTTCACGCACGACTCAATTGGCTTGGGTGAAGACGGCCCCACGCACCAAAGCGTGGAGCATGTGCCCAGCTTGCGCATCATCCCGGGGCTGGATGTGTGGCGGCCCGCCGATGGCTTGGAAACGGCTGTGGCCTGGGCCTGTTCGGTGGAACGCCGCGATGGCCCGAGCGCTTTGGCGCTGTCGCGCCAGAACCTGCCGCAGTTGCTGACCGACACCGCCGATGCGGCCAAGGTGCGCCAGGGCGGCTACATCCTGAGCGATATGCCGGGCGCCCAAGCCATCATCGTGGCCACAGGTTCCGAGACCTCTTTGGCCATGAAAGCGCAAGCTGATTTGGCCACCCAAGGTGTGGCCACACGGGTGGTGTCCATGCCCTGCACCAATGTGTTTGACCGACAAAGTGAGGCCTACCAGGACATGGTCTTGCCGTTGGGTTTGCCTACCGTGGCTGTTGAGGCGGCGCACCCCGACTTCTGGCGCAAATATGTGGGTCGCACGGGTATGGTGATTGGCATCGCCAGCTTTGGCGAATCAGCCCCAGCACCCGCTTTGTACGCGCACTTTGGTATCACCAGTGAGCGTGTGTGTGAAGCGGTACGCACCTTGGTGCATCGCCACACCCACCGCCAAGCGGACACCTTGCCTGCACACATCGTGCCTTCCGACAATTGAGCCGCGAGTCCGTTGCAAAGAGCGAAAAAATGCAAATGCCACAAGCCTATTTCTTTGACCTCGACGGCACCTTGGTCGAAACCGCGCCTGAAATCGCCGATGCGGTGAACGACACCTTGCGCTATTTCGATTGGCCCGAGGTATCGCAGCAGCAAGTCAACGACTGGATCGGTCACGGCACCAAAGAGCTGCTGATCCAGGCGCTGGCCAGCGTCACGCAGACCGCGGTGGCCGCGGTACGGCAAGGGGCCGATTTGAAGCAGGCGCTGCCGATCTTTGACCGCTACTACCAAGCCCGTTGCGGCACACGCAGCCACCTGTACCCTCAGGTGCGCGAAGTCTTGTCGGCTCTGCGGGCGCGCGGCTGCAAGCTGGCGGTGGTGACCAACAAGGAAGGCCGCTACACCGATACCGTACTGCGCGTGCACGCGCTGCACGAAGCTTTCGACGTGGTGGTCAGTGGCGACTCCTTCCCGGTCAAAAAACCCGACCCCACCAGCGTGGTGGACTGCTTGAAGCGTTGGGACCTGAAGGCCACACAAGCCTTGTTTGTGGGGGATTCGTCGATCGACGCGGCCACTGCCCGCAATGCGGGTGTGCCGGTTTGGTTGCTGCCCTATGGCTACAACATGGGCGAGTCGGTGCACGCGTGTGCCCCTGACCGCGTGATCGAGGATTTTTCGGCGCTGTTGTAAGTGGGTCTGTACCACACGCATCAAAAATTCACTGTTTGAAAAATGAAAGAGACTGACATGAGCACAAAAATTGGCATCAATGGTTTTGGCCGCATTGGCCGCATGGTGTTCCGCGCGGCGGTTCAAAATTTCGACGACGTCGAGATCGTCGCCATCAATGACCTGCTGGAGCCCGAGTACTTGGCCTACATGCTGCAATACGACAGCGTACATGGCCGCTTCGAGGGTACCGTGGCGGTGGAGGGCAGCACCTTGATCGTCAACGGTCGCTCCATTCGTCTCACGCAAGAGCGCGATCCGGCCAACCTGAAGTGGAACGAAGTTGGTGCAGAGGTGGTGATCGAAGCCACCGGGCTATTTTTAGACCAAGAAGGTGCGGGTAAGCACCTGGCTGCAGGGGCCAAAAAGGTGGTGATTTCGGCCCCGTCGAAAGACGACACGCCCATGTTTGTGTTTGGTGTGAACCACGCCAGCTATGCGGGCCAAGCCATCATCAGCAATGCCAGCTGCACCACCAACGCATTGGCCCCTTTGGCCAAGGTGCTCAACGACAAATGGGGCATCCGGCGCGGCCTGATGACCACCGTGCACGCGGCTACCGCCACCCAAAAAACCGTGGATGGTCCGAGCAACAAGGACTGGCGTGGCGGGCGCGGCATTCTGGAAAACATCATCCCCAGCAGCACAGGCGCAGCCAAGGCCGTGGGCGTGGTGATTCCCGAGATCAAGGGCAAGCTCACGGGCGTGTCGGTTCGGGTGCCCACCAGCGATGTGTCGCTGGTCGATTTGACGGTGGAGTTGGCTACGCCTGCCACGTATGCCGAAATTTGCGCCGAAATGAAGGCGCAAAGCCAAGGGGCTTTGAAGCGCGTATTGGGTTACACAGAAGCCAAAGTGGTGTCGACTGATTTCCGGGGCGAGGTCTGCACCTCCGTGTTCGACGCCGAAGCAGGTATGGCGCTCGACAGCACCTTTGTGAAGCTGATGGCTTGGTACGACAACGAGTGGGGTTACTCCAACAAGTGCCTGGAAATGGCCCGCGTGGTGTCCGGCCAAGCAGGAGGTGCGCGATGAAAGTCTTGCGTTTTTCCGATGTGGTCAAAAGCGGCTTTGCCGAAAACCGCCGTGTTTTCATCCGCGCCGACCTGAACGTGCCGCAAGCCGATGACGGCAGCATCACCGAAGACACCCGCGTGCGTGCCAGCGTGCCCTGCATCCAGATGGCGTTGGACGCTGGCGCTGCCGTGATGGTGACCAGCCACCTGGGCCGTCCCACCGAGGGCGAGTTCAAACCCGAAGACTCGCTGGCCCCGGTGGCCAAGCGCCTGGGCGAGCTGCTGGGCCGTGATGTGCCGCTGGTCGCCAATTGGGTGGACGGCGTGACCGTGGCCCCCGGCCAAGTGGTGCTGCTCGAAAACTGCCGCGTCAACAAAGGCGAAAAGAAGAACAACGAAGACCTGGCCCGCAAAATGGCCAAGCTGTGCGACATCTACGTGAACGACGCCTTTGGCACCGCCCACCGCGCCGAAGGCACGACGTACGGCATCGCCCAGTTCGCCCCCATCGCCTGTGCTGGCCCCTTGCTGGCCGCCGAAATCGACGCCATTGGCAAGGCCCTGGCCAACCCGAAGCGTCCACTGGCCGCCATCGTGGCGGGCAGCAAGGTCAGCACCAAGTTGACTATCCTGAAAAGTCTGTCGCAAAACGTGGACCAGCTCATCGTGGGCGGCGGCATTGCCAACACCTTCATGCTGGCGGCGGGCCTTTCGATCGGCAAGAGCCTGGCCGAAGCCGACTTGGTGGATGAGGCCAAAGCCGTGATTGAAGCCATGAAGGCGCGTGGCGCTGAAGTGCCGATCCCGACCGATGTGGTGGTGGCCAAAACCTTTGCCGCCGACGCCGTGGCCACGGTGAAGAAAGCCACCGATGTGACCGACGACGACATGATTTTGGACATTGGCCCTGAGACGGCTGCCAAGCTGGCCGCGCAGCTCAAGCAGGCGGGCACCATTGTGTGGAACGGCCCGGTGGGCGTGTTCGAGTTTGCGGCCTTCGAAAACGGCACCAAGGTGATCGCCCAAGCGATTGCCGAGTCCAGCGCCTTCAGCATCGCGGGTGGTGGCGACACGCTGGCCGCGATTGCCAAGTACGGCATTGAAAAGCAGGTGGGCTATATCTCGACCGGCGGTGGTGCGTTCCTCGAAATCCTAGAAGGCAAGACCTTGCCCGCGTTTGAAATTTTGACCCGGCGCGCCGCAGGCTGATGGGCTCTTGCCCTGGTGGGCGTGAGCTGTCGCTCGCCCATGCCCGCGGTAGTCACCGCATGCCGGCCCGCTGGGGCAGACGTCTGCAAACAATGGCCCCATGAAAAAACCCCGCATCGCGGGGTTTTTTGTGGCCGAGGCTCAAGCCCAATCAGGCTTGAGCTGCAGGGGGCAGGTTGCCGCGCACTGGGCTTGTCATATTACCCTTGAAGTCGGTCCAGCACTCGCGTGTGAAGTCGTACAGTTTGCAATTGCGGGCAGTT
>JAGNVG010000057.1:10314-15178 GCA_017986605.1 Limnohabitans sp. | reverse complement strand
TGGGACAAGCAGTGGCTGCAAGGCGGCACCGCCGAACGACTGGCACGACGCCAAGACCGAACCCTGGAGCGCTACCGCTCGTTTTATGGTGAACTGACGCCCGCACAAACGGCCTTGGTGAAAGAGCAGGTCAGCCAATCGGCTTGGAGCCCCGAGTGGGGACGACACGACCGCCTTCGCCGCGAACAAGATTTGCTGTTCACCTTGCGACGGCTGGCGCAATCCAACACACCACCAGAACAAGCGCAAGCCGCCTTGTACGGTGTTTGGCAGCGCTGGTTCATGCCCGCCGACGAAGCGGGTCGCGCAGTGGTGCTCAAAATGACGCAACAAGCCTGCGACAACCTCGCGCAGTTGCACAACACCACCAGCCCTGAGCAACGCCTGAGGGCAGCACGCAACCTGCGCGCTTACGAGCGCGACATCAAAGACCTGATCAAACCCTGACCCTCCCAAATAAAAAACCCCGCTGGGTCAGGGCGGGGTTTGGCTTGGGACGGTTGCAACGCTTCAGCTTTGCAGCGCCTTCCACATCTCCATGTCGCGCTCTGCGGTCCAGATGCGCGGGTTTTTGATGCCACTGGCCTCGTCATAAGCACGGGTCACGTCGAACGGCAGGCAGTGCTCATAAATGAACACATGGCCAAACACCGGGTCCATGCTCTTGCGGGTGTGGGCCATAGCGGCTTTGAGGTCCATCTTCGCGGCGACGGCTTCCTTGCCAGCTTGGTACAAAGTCTCCACCCAGCGCTTGGTGTAGTCCAGTGCCTTGTTGACATTGGCGTTGCCTTTCATGGCTTCGCCACGACCGGGCACGATGAACTCGGCCTTCAGGGCGCGCAAGGCTTCCAAGGTGGCGGGCCACTCTTCGAGCTGGGCGTCGCCCGTGTACACACCGGCTTCGTATTCGACCAAGTCACCCGAGAACAGCACTTTTTCTTCTTCCACCCAAGCGATGGTGTCACCACGCGTGTGGCCCGGGCCCGGATGCCAGATCTGCACCACCACACCGCCCAAGTTGATGCTGAGCTTGCCGGGCACTTCGCCCTTGGTGGGATTGCCGCCATCGACGACCATGGTCGGCCAGGTCAGGCCGGGCACGCTGTCGGCGCCACGGAACAGGCGGGGGAAGCGTTCCATCTCGCTTTTCATGTCTTGTGCGCCACGCTCTTTGATCAGGCCCAAAGTGCCTTCACTGGCGATGATCTCGGTCGCGCCTTCGGCGGCATAGGCATAAGCGCCCAGCACGCGCACCGCGTGGTAGTGGGTGAGCAGCACGTATTTGATGGGCAGGTCACTGACCGTGCGGATCTTCTTGATCAGGTCCTGCGCCATGGCGGGCGTTGCAGTGGCATCACTCACCATGATGAAGCGGTCACCGATGATCACGCCTGAATTGGGGTCTCCCTCGGCGGTGTAGGCCCAGCAGTGTTGGCTGAGTTGCTCGAAGGTGATCTTCTTTTCGCTCAGGTCGGCTTGACTGGCGAAGGCCTTGGTGGGGGCTTGGGTTTTGGCTTTAGACATGGAAATTGCTCCGGTCAATGAATGGCGTAGATTTTACCTAAACGAAATGCATTACGGATTGGTAAACCCCAACCCAGTCAGCCCAAGCCCTTTTCGAGCATGGCAATGACCTCTTCGGCAAATGCAGCGTAGCTGATCGGGCCGCCCGGGCGCAGCCAGGTAAAGGTCCAGTTGATCATGCCCAGCAGCATCATGGTCAATGCCGTCTGGTTGGTGGGGGTCAGGCGCTCGGGGTAAGCCCGTTTCATGAAGCGGGTCATGGCCGCGACGATGTCGCGCTGGCGGTTGAGGATCAAGTCCCTGGGCGAGACCAAGGCCGCACCGAGCACCGGATCGGGCACATCGCTCAAAAACTGCGTGTCATTGAGCAAAGCCGCGTGCCGCGTGGCCGATGTCTCGTACTCCTGCAAAAACGCACGCACCAGCTCGTGCAGTGTGGCCCGTTCGTCCAGATTTTTGCGCTGGGCAATGGCCTCCGTCTGGGCAATCAGCGCCAGCAAACGCTGCGTGTGGCGGTCAAGCAAATCAAACAGAATCGCTTCCTTGCTCTCGTAATAGTGGTACAGCCGCGCCTTGGACGTGCCGCAGGCGGTGGCGATCTCGTTCATGCTGGCCGCAGGGTAGCTGCGCTCGGCAAAGCATTGCGCGGCGATGTCGAGGATCGCGTCGCGTTTGATGTCGTGGGTTGCTGATTTGGGTCGGGCCATGGTCTTCTTAGGGCTGGCTCAAACCGGCCAAACTACCCCGTTGTCGTTCAGGATCGCATCCAGCGGCTCGTCGTGCGCTTCGGGCTCCAAGTCATCCACAAAGCCTTGGGTAAAGCCCAAGCCCACGGTGAAAGGTTTGGGTTGCAAGGTGGCCAGCGTGCGGTCGTAAAAACCACCGCCGTAGCCCAAACGGTAGCCTCCGATGCCATAGCCGACACAAGGCACAAACAGCAAAGTGGGCACGATGACCTCGGTGTCTTTGGGTTTGGGGATGCCATAAGCGTCCTCTTCCATCGGACAGCCAGGGTACCAGGTATGGAAGGTCAGGGTTTTGTGCTCCTTGTTGACCACCGGCAAGCCGATGCGACGGCGCTGCGGCTCGCCGTGCAGCTCGCCGTCTTCTTTCCAGCGGTGCAGCACGGGCAAGGGGTCAAATTCGCCCTTGATGGGCCAGTAGGCACCGATGACGGTATCCGGGCGGTCAAACAGCCAGATGCGCATGACACGCTGCAAGGCTTCAGCCCGTGCTTGGCGGTCGGGCAGGTTCAGCCTTTCTTCAATCAAGGCTTTTCGTAAGGCTTTTTTCGCGTCGGCTTTGTCCATAATCAACCCATGAAATTCACTCAGATTCTGACACTGGTTTGTGCATTGACCGCGACAAGCCTCTGGAGCACCGGCGTCCAGGCCCAAAACAAGGGCGACGACGTCATCCTGGAGATGCAACAGGCCTTCAAGAAAGGCGACAAAACCCGCTTGTCTGCCTTGCTGCCGCAAACACGTGGCCATGTGTTGGAGCCTTTGGCTGCGTACTGGGAAATGCGTGCCCGGCTTGACACCGCTCCAGAATCCGAAATTCGTGGTTTTTTGAACGCCTATGCAGGCAGCTATTACGAGGACCGCCTGCGCAACGACTGGTTGCTGCAATTGGGCAAACGCCGGGCATGGGCCACTTTCACCGCCGAGTACCCGCGCTACCGCATGAGGGATGACCGCGAGGTACGCTGCTACGCCCTGGCCACAGAGGCCATGAACAGCAAGGCGAACGTGGCCGAAGAAGCCAAGCGCCTGTGGTACGCCCTGCGCGAGGCCGATGATGGCTGTACTTATGTGGCCGAACACTTGCACTCGGGCAAACAGATCAACGGTCTGGACCTTTGGCGCAAGGCGCGACTGTCGATGGAAGCCAACCGCCCCCGTCCAGCCCAAGCTGCCGTGGACATCGAAGCCCCCCGTTTGTCTGAACAGGTCGCCTTGATTCATGCCGACCCAGAGCGGTACCTGGACAAACGCATCATTGCCGTGACACGCAACCGCAAAGAGCTGGCGGTGCTGGCCTTGATCCGATTGGCAGCCAAAGACCCCGACGAGGCGGCCGACTGGCTGAGCCGTCGCTGGTCTATCCAACTGAGCGCCGAAGAACGCAATTGGACTTGGGGCGTGATTGGCAAGCAAGCCGCGCAAAAGCTGCAAGACAACGCCAGCGGCTACTTTGCCAAAGTGCAAAAAGACAGCGACTTGAACGACGATCTGCTGCACTGGAAAGTGCGTGCCGCCTTGCGGCAAGGCCAATGGCGTCAAGTGCTCAGCGCCACCCAAGCCATGAGTCCCGAGTCGCAAAAAGACCCGGCCTGGGTTTATTGGCGGGCCCGCGCCCTGATGGCCACGGCCCAAGACAATGCCCAAAAACTCGAAGCCCAAGGCTTGCTGCGCAGCATCGCCAGCGTGAGGGGGTTTTATGAGCAACTGGCCCTCGAAGAATTGGGCCAAGCCATCACCCTTCCCGAACGACCTGTGGCCCTGACCCCACAAGAAAAAGCCGCCGCACTCATCAACCCCGGCCTGCAGCGGGCCATGTACGCCATTCAGATGGGACTGCGCCCTGAAGGCAACCGAGAGTGGAACTACAGCACCAACCTGCACACACCTGGCGGCATGAACGACCGAGAGCTGCAGGCCGCTGCTGACCTGGCCTGCCAACGCCAAGTGTGGGACCGCTGCATCAACACCAGCGACCGCACCAAAGACGCCATCGACTTTGACCAGCGCTTTCCCATGCCGCTGCGCGAGATCGTGGTGCGCAGATCGGGCGACATCAAGCTCGACCCAGCCTATGTGTACGGTCTGATCCGACAGGAAAGCCGATTCGTCATGGACGCCCGATCACATGTGGGCGCCTCAGGCCTGATGCAGGTCATGCCCGCGACCGCGAAATGGACCGCCAAAAAGATCGGCATGACCCAGTTCACGCCCGACCAGATCACCGACCGCGAGGTGAACGTGGCCATTGGCACGGGTTATCTGAAGTTGGTGCTGGACGATTTTGAAGGTTCAATGCCTTTGGCCACCGCCGCCTACAACGCCGGGCCAAGCCGGTCACGCAACTGGCGCAACGGCCCCGTGCTGGAAGCCGCCATCTGGGCCGAAAACATCCCGTTCCAGGAAACGCGTGATTACGTGAAAAAAGTGCTGTCCAACACCACCAACTACGCAGCCATCCTGACGCGCCAGCCTCAATCGCTCAAGGCACGCCTGGGCACGGTGGGGCCGAGGACTTCGCCTGCAGCGGAGGTGAACAAGGACTTGCCTTGAGGCCCTGTGCCCGCTCAAGCCTGCGGCGCTGGCCCCAATAAAGC
>JAGNVG010000057.1:0-10214 GCA_017986605.1 Limnohabitans sp. | reverse complement strand
CGCGCCTCAGCGTCTTGCGGGTGCATCTCCAGCACCGGCTCGGTTTCGATGTCGCGCAGACTTTGCACGTTGACAAAAGTCGAATTGAGGAAGTTGCGCGCTGGCGGCGAAATCATGGCCAGCGGATAGCGGCCACCCGGCACGGCCAGCTCGTAATTGGGTAAGTGGTCAGGCAGGCCATCGAGGCCCTGGTCGGCCAGGCGCTGGCTGAAAAATTCGCAGCGACCCGAGGGTGTGGGAAAACCGCCTTGGGCAAAGGGCGCATCGGGCACGGGCAGTGAAGCAAAGCCGTGTTCCAGCAGTTGCTCAAAATCCTGCGCGTCACCGATGGCGTTGCGGCACAGGCTTTCGTCACTCTCGGCAAAACACGCATCGTCAAAAGCCATGCGCTGGGCCAGCGCCCTGAAGATGTCGGTATTGGTGCGCGCACCGCCCACAGGCGCAATGGCAGGGCGATTGAGCAGCACGTCGGTGTGGCCGTAGCTCATGTGGATGTCCCAATGCTCCAGCTGTGTGGTGGCGGGCAAGATGAAGTCGGCGTAGTCGGCCGTGTCGGTCTGAAAATGTTCCAGCACCACCGTGAACAGGTCTTCACGGCCAAAGCCTTGCACCACTTTGCCAGACTCGGGGGCGATGGCCACCGGGTTGCTGTTGTAGACGATCAAGGCTTCGATTTGCGGGCCGAATGCGGGCGATGCTGGGCGCAGCAAGTCGTCGCCAATGGTGGACATATTGATGGTTCGGGGACGGCGCTCGCCCAACAAGTCAGGCCGCTGCAAAGCAGCCCGCCGTACCGGAAAATGCCCCGAGCTGCTGAGCAACAAGCCCCCCGCCCGGTGTCGCCAAGCGCCCGTGAGCGCAGGCAGACAAGCAATCGCCCGCACCGCGTTGCCACCACCGCGCACGCGCTGCATGCCGTAATTCAGGCGAATGGCGGCGGGCTGGGTGGTGCCCCAGTCGCGGGCCAGCTGGCGGATCTGTTCAACCGGCACGCCACACACCTCGGCGGCACGCTCGGGCGTCCATTGCAGCGCACGCGCTTTCAGGGCGTCCCAGCCCAAGGTGTAGCGGTCGATGTAGTCCTGGTCGAGCCAGCCATTCATGATGAGCTCATGCATGAGGGCCAGCGCCAACGCGGCGTCAGTGCCGGGACGCAGGGCAATGTGTTCGTGGCATTTTTCGGCCGTCTCGCTGCGCCGGGGATCGATGCACACCAGCTTGGCCCCGTTGCGTTTGGCCATTTGCGCGATGCGCCAAAAGTGCAGGTTGCTGCCAATCGAGTTGCTGCCCCAAATAACGATGAGCTTGGATTCGGCAAAAAATTCCACCTTCATGCCCACCTTGTTGCCCAAGGTCTGGGTCAGGGCTTCGGCCCCGGCCGAGGCACAAATCGTGCGGTCCAGGAGCGACGCACCCAACTGGTGGAAAAACCGCGCCGCGATCGACTCGCTTTGCACCAGGCCCATGGTGCCTGCATAGCTGTAAGGCAGGATGGCTTGCGGGTCGCGTGCAGCAATGCTTTTCAACCGGGCAGCAATGGCGTCCAGCGCTTCGTCCCAACCCACAGGCTCAAATTGACCCGATCCCTTGGGGCCTACCCGGCGCAAGGGTTGCAGCAAGCGCTCGGGGTGGTAAGTGCGCTCAGCGTAACGCGAGACCTTGGTGCACAAAACACCATCGGTCATGGGATGCGCCGGATTGCCCTGCACTTTGGTCGCGCGACCATTTTCGACCGTGGTCAGCAGCGCACAGGTATCAGGGCAATCGTGCGGGCAAGCGCCGCGCACAACGGTGGCAAGGGTGTCATTCATGGGTCGGTGGCAGGCAGCATGTCAAAAGCAGATTGTCGCGCAGCCGAGCATGAACGTCTCGTCACCATCAGCGTGACAGCATCCGTTGCCCTGCCACACACTGTCCCACCGCTGCGTCGCCACGCTGCCAGCAAGGGCTGGCTGCACGATCGTCGCGCTCGGGCACGCCATCCATGCGGATTTGGGCAACACGGGTGTCGAAGGCCCGCACGCCTTTTTTGTCCAGCTCCAGGCGCAAAACCCAGCCACGGCGTTGGTTGGCGTTGTCGGTCTCTTTCATCACGAAATTGCCCACGCTGTAAATGACGGGCTTGCCCTGGATGTGCTCGATGTCCTGCGTGACGTGCGGATGGCCACCCATCACGGCATCAGCCCCCGCCTCGACCATCAACCGAGCCAGTTGCCGCTGGCGGGCATTGGCCACCAGCTCGTTTTCCCAACCCCAATGCATGATGGGAATCACCAGATCCGCGCGATGGACTTGGCGGGCACGGCGGATGTCATCCACCACCTGTTCGTCTTCACTCCAGGCCACCCCGGGGGCATCGTGATCGGCTTCAAAACTGCGGGGCATGAATTCGTTGTAACTCAGGAACGCGATCCGCAACCCGTGGCGCTCCACCACCCAGGGCGCATGGGCTTGTGACAAATTGCGCCCGCCCCCCAGCTTGCCCAAGCCCGCCTGCTGGATCAAGCCCAGCATTTCGGCGAACGCTTCTCGACCAAAATCGCCCGAATGGTTATTGGCCAGCGCCAGCGCATCAAAATGTTTTTTCACCACCGGCAACACACGCGGGTGCGCCCGGAAGGTGAAGTTTTTGTCTCCAGCACTCCCGGTGGTGGCGACCACACATTCCAGATTGGCGATGCGGATGTCGGCAGCGGCAAACACCGCTGCAAAGTCTGCAAAAGGATCCCCCCCACTGGCGATCAAAGCCCCCGGAGCGTCGTCGAGCACCGTGTCACCGGCAAACACCACGGTGACAGACTTGTCGGTGACCGCAGTCGCTTGCGCCCAGGACAAGGAACAAAGGCCCAGCGCAGCGCAGGCCAAAAGCCACTTTTTCATGGTGCCAGTCCCTCCAAAGTGCAGCTGTAAATCAACTCCCGCTCCAGCGGCCCCGCATACAAATGCTGCTGCCCCGTGATGGCCCAAGGCTGTGAAGCACGGGGGTAAGGCGGCAAGTATTTGGCCTGATGGATCAACACCGGGTGGGGCTTCGCATCTTGGTAGGCATACAACAAGATGCGGTTGACATGGTTCGCATCGCCCACCATGACCGCTTTGAACCCAAAACGCCCACCAATGTCGACAGTGGGCACGGGATAAGGATCACCCACCGGACGGGCCACCACGACATGGGGGCTTCCGGCATAGGTCACTTGGCAGGTGAGAAGCGGCTCGGCCATGGCAGACCCAATCGACAAGAGCGCCGCGAGGGTACTCGCCACTAAACGCCAAGGCTTTGAAATGATGGAATGACACATAAAAATGAGGATGGAATACGAGCACAATTTTGCACCTTGTCTCGGGCACCAAGGCGACAGTCAGGTCATTTGTCGCACAGGCTTGGCAAAGATCGCCAAGTCCCGCTAGACTGTATTCATGAAAATCATCGATTCCATCCTCACCGACGCGGCCAGTATCGCGGCCATTCGCAAAGATATTCATGCCCACCCTGAGCTTTGTTTTCAGGAAGTGCGCACCGCCGATGTGGTGGCCAAGCAGTTGACCGACTGGGGCATCCCGATTCACCGGGGCATGGGCACCACAGGTGTGGTCGGCATCGTGCACGGGCGTGACGGTGGTGCTTGCGGGCGTGGCATTGGCCTGCGCGCCGACATCGACGCCTTGCCCATGCAGGAGTTCAATACCTTTGCCCACGCCAGCAAACACCAGGGCAAGATGCACGCCTGCGGCCACGACGGCCATACGGCCATGCTGCTGGCAGCGGCCAAACACTTTGCCAAGCACCGTGACTTTGACGGCACGGTGTATTTGATCTTCCAGCCCGCCGAAGAAGGCGGCGGTGGCGCCCGCGAAATGATCAAGGATGGTTTGTTTGACAAGTTCCCGATGCAAGCCGTGTTCGGCATGCACAACTGGCCAGGCGCAGCGGTGGGCACTTTTGCCGTGAGTGCCGGCCCCGTGATGGCGTCGAGCAACGAGTTCAAAATCACCATCCGCGGCAAAGGCAGCCACGCCGCGCTGCCGCACAACGGCATCGATCCGGTGCCGATCGCTTGCCAGATGGTGCAGGGCTTCCAGACCATCATCACCCGCAACAAAAAACCGGTGGACGCAGGCGTGATCTCGGTCACCATGATCCACGCGGGCGAAGCCACCAATGTGGTGCCTGATTTTTGCGAACTGCAGGGCACGGTGCGCACCTTCAGCATCGAAGTGCTCGATTTGATCGAGACCCGCATGAAGCTGGTGGCCGAGTCAATTTGCACCGCTTTTGGTGCGCAATGCGAATTCGAATTCGAGCGCAACTACCCCCCCACCATCAACAGTGCCGCCGAAGCCGATTTCGCCCGTCAAGTCATGACCGGCATCGTGGGGGCCGAGCAGGTGCTGCACCAAGAGCCCACCATGGGCGCGGAAGACTTTTCGTACATGCTGCAGGCCAAACCGGGGGCCTATGTGTTCATCAGCAACGGTGACGGCGCGCACCGCGAGATGGGCCACGGCGGCGGCCCCTGCACGCTGCACAACCCGAGCTACGACTTCAACGACGACCTGATTCCTCTGGGCGGCACCTACTGGGTCGAGTTGGCCACGCAGTGGCTGGCTCAACCCACGCAAACACGATAACCGCCCCAGTGCAGGAGTTGCCATGACCGATATCCAAAGCGGCTTTTCCAAAAGCTACGCCGAAGCACGCCAGAAGTTCCTGCATGCCGCAAAGGCTGCAGGCTTGAGCGTTGACGCCAACATCCACCCCTTGAAGGGACGGGACGGTGAAGAACTGGCCATGGACGTGGTGCTGGATGGCTCACCTGACGCGAAGCAGTTGCTGGTCATCAGCAGCGCCTGTCACGGCGTAGAAGGTTACTGCGGCTCGGGCGTGCAAATCCACGCACTGCAAAACCACGCTTGGCGCGACGCAGCCAAGGCCAACGGAGTGGCGGTGCTCTACATTCACGCACTCAACCCCCACGGGTTCTCGCATGTGCGGCGCGTGACCCACGAAAACGTGGACATCAACCGAAACTTCCAGGACTTCTCTAAGCCGCTGCCAAGCAACGAGCCTTACAAAGAGATTCAGCCTCTTTTGCTGCCCGAAGTCTGGCCACCGGACGCGGCCAACGCGGCGGCCACAGGCCAGTACATCGCCGAGCGCGGCATGAAAGCATTCCAAGCGGCCATCTCCAAAGGACAGCACGATTTTCCGGATGGTCTCTTCTTTGGCGGTCAGGCCCCCACCTGGAGCAACCTCACTGTGCGCAAGGTGCTGCAAAAGTATGGACAGCGCTGCCAGAAATTCGCATGGATCGACTTGCACACCGGTTTAGGCCCCAGCGGTGTGGGCGAACGCATTTTTGCTTGCGCCGATGATGCAGCCGCTTACACCCGGGCCAAAGCCTGGTGGGGTCAGGGCATCACCTCGATCTACGATGGCTCATCGAGTTCGGCTTTCCTCACGGGTCTGATGTGGATGTCGGCCTACCAAGAATGTCCGCAGGCCGAGTACACCGGCATTGCCATGGAGTACGGCACACAACCCCAAGAAAAAGTCATGCATGCCTTGCGTGGCGACCATTGGCTGCACTTGCACCCCGAAGCCCCAGCGGCCTTGCGCCAGCAGATCAAGCAGGACCTGATGGATGCGTTTTATGTCGACACCGACGAGTGGCGCACACAGATCGTGGACCAGGCCATGGATGCCCTGCACCAGGCTGTGACCGGCCTGAGCAGCTGAATGGCACAGCCCCGCGTGCTGGTATTGGGCGGCTCCGGTTTTGTGGGCCGCCATGTGTGTGAACAGATGGCCCGACGGGGATGGCAGATCACGGTGCCCACGCGCCGCGCCATCCACGCAGCCGGCGTGCAGAGCCTACCCGGGCTCACCGTGATCCAGGCTTCGGTGCACAGCGAGGCCGATCTCGCTCGGCTCATGCCCAGGCACGATGCGGTGGTGAACCTGGTGGCCGTGCTGCACGGCAACGAAGACCGCTTTGAACAAGTGCATGTCATGCTCCCCGGCAAGATCGCCAACGCCATGAAGAAGGCGGGCGTTCATCGGCTGGTGCATGTGAGCGCACTGGGTGCAGATGCCCAAGGACCGTCGATGTACCAGCGCAGCAAGGCGCAGGGCGAAACAGTCCTGCACAACGCAGGCCTGCAATTGACGGTGTTGCGCCCCAGCGTGATCTTTGGCGCTGAAGATCAATTTCTGAACCTGTTTGCCGACCTGCAGGCCGTGGTGCCTTTCATGCCACTGGCGGGCAGCGGCACGCGCTTTGCGCCCGTGTGGGTGGCAGACGTGGCGTGCGCGGTGACGGCCTGCCTGCAAAAACCAGAGAGCATCGGCCAGACCTATGAACTCTGCGGCCCCGATGTGATGACCCTGGGGGAGTTGGTGCAGCGTGCCGGGCAATGGGCAGGCGTCAACCATGGGCGAGGCCGCCCAGTGTTCGGCTTGCCGATGTGGATGGGCTGGCTGCAAGCCCTGGCCATGGAAATGGCCCCGGGCGAGCCGTTGATGAGTCGGGACAATCTGGCATCGATGAAGGTGGACAACATCGCCACGGGTCGACACCCCGGGCTGGCAGCGCTGGGCATCTCTGCGGCTTCGGCAGCGGGTGTGGCCCCGACCTACCTAGGCCACCGGGGTCCACGCAGCCGCTTGAACAGATGGCGCGAGCGCGCCGGGCGCTGATTCCACTTGCGAAGCGCATCGGTCGATGCATGAGCAGACGCGGCGGATTCCTCATGACGGAGGACCGAAAATCGTCACCCGCCGCATCCCCTCACACACCGGAGTGGGTGATTGGGTCGGTTAACAACCGCCATGGCCGCTAACATGTGGGCTCTGATTCACGGGAAATAACAATGATCCAGCTCTACATCGCCAACAAGAACTATTCGTCCTGGTCCATGCGCCCTTGGGTGCTGCTGCGCCAGGCGGGAATCGACTTTGAAGAAGTCTATGTCCGCTTTGACAGCTTTGCGGCCGATTCCAAGTTCAAGGCCAGCCTCAAGGCCGTGAACCCAGTGGGCAAAGTGCCCGTGCTGGTGCACGATGGCTTGGCCGTGTGGGACACCTTGGCCATTGCCGAATATGTGGCCGAGCAGTTCCCAGAAAAACAGCTCTGGCCGCAAGACCGGGCCACGCGAGCACGCGCCCGCAGCATCTGCGCCGAAATGCACAGCGGTTTTACGGGCTTGCGCAGCGCCTGCCCGATGAACATCGAAGCGCACCTGCCTGATATCGGAGCTCAGGCCCTGCGCGACAAACCCGCCGTGCGCGCCGATCTGGAGCGCATCTGCAGCCTCTGGCGCGGTCTGCTGCAAGAACACGGCGGCCCCATGCTGTTTGGCCAATTTACCGTGGCCGATGCCTACTTCGCCCCGGTGGTCATGCGCCTGAAAACCTATGCCCTGCCCGTACCTGCCGATGTGGCCGCCTACATGGACCGCGTGTGCGCCCTGCCCGGCGTGAAGGCCTGGATCGACGACGCTTTGGCCGAAAAGGACTTCATTGACTTTGAAGAGCCGTTCCGGGTTTCTCGCTGAGCGAAGCGCTTGACATGAGCGTTTTTGTCGTCGGCGGTGCGGTACGCGATGCCTTGATGGGAATGCCCGTCAACGACCGCGACTGGGTGGTGGTGGGCAGCACGCCTGAAGCCATGACCGCACAGGGCTATGTGCCCGTGGGCAAGGACTTCCCTGTCTTTTTGCACCCCAAAACCCGCGAGGAATACGCCCTCGCCCGCACCGAGCGCAAGACGGCGCGAGGCTACAAAGGCTTTGCGGTGCAGGCCGCGCCCGACGTCACGCTCGAAGAGGATCTGGCCCGGCGTGACCTCTCGGTGAACGCCATGGCGGTGCCCGAGGCCCTAGCGCACCAGCCACCCAACGGCTGGGCAGGCCACATCGTCGACCCCTATGGCGGCCAACGCGACCTGCAGGCCAAGGTGCTGCGCCACGTGACTGAGGCCTTTGCCGAAGACCCCGTGCGCATCCTGCGGCTGGCGCGTTTTGCGGCGCGCTTTGCCGACTTCTCTGTGGCCGCTGAAACGATGGCGTTGATGCGCCAGATGGTGGAGGACGGCGAGGTGGACCACCTGGTGCCCGAGCGCGTTTGGCAGGAGCTGGCCAAAGGCCTGATGGCGGCCCAACCCTCGCGCATGTTCCAAGTGCTGCGCGAATGCGGTGCGCTCAAGGTCCTGCTGCCCGAGCTGGACCGCCTCTGGGGCGTACCCCAGCGGGCCGAATACCACCCAGAGGTGGATACGGGCGTGCACATGATGCTGGTGATGGACATGGCTGCACGATTGAACATGCCGCTGCCTGTGCGCGTGGCTTGCCTGATGCATGACCTGGGCAAAGGCACCACGCCCGCCGACGTGCTGCCCCGCCACATCGGCCACGAAGGCCGCAGCGTCAAATTGCTGCAAAAGGTGTGTGAGCGCCTGCGCATACCGAGCGACTGCAAGGAGCTGGCCGAAGTGGTGGCCCGCGAGCACGGCAACATCCACCGCAGTGGGGACTTGAATGCCGAAGCCCTGATGCGTCTGCTGGAGCGCTGCGACGCCATCCGCCAAGCCGAACGCTTTGCGCTGGTGCTGCAAGCCTGCGAATGCGATGCGCGAGGGCGCTTGGGTTTTGAGGAAACGGCTTACCCGCAAGCGGCGCGCTTGCGGCAAGCCCAGCAGGCCGCCTTGTCGGTTGAGACGGCGCCCATTGCCCAAGCGGCCGCTGCGCAGGGCCTCCAGGGTCCGGAGATCGGCGCACAAATCACCCGAGCCCGGGTGCAGGCCATCGCGCCCATCTTGTAGGCGTCCTGCTGCTCAGAGGTGCGACCGCGTCCAATCGGCGATGTCTTTTGCCGTGCGGAAAGCCCCCGCCTGACGGGCGACTTCTTGGCCACCGACAAACAAGGCGAGTGTGGGGATGCTGCGGATATTGAAGCGGGCGGCGATGGCCTGCGCTTCTTCGGTGTTGAGTTTGGCCACCCGCACTTGGGGCTCCAAAAGGCCTGCAGCCTGCTCATAAGCCGGTGCCATCATGCGGCACGGCCCACACCATGGGGCCCAAAAATCCACCAACACCGGCACATGGCTGCGGTCAATGTGCTTGTCAAAACTGGCCTGATCCAGCGCCAGCGGATGGCCGTCAAAAAGGGCTTGATGACATTGTCCGCAATCGGGTGCGTTGCGCATATCCGCCACACGCACCCGGTTGGTGGTGTGGCAGTGCGGACAAACAATGTGCAAGGCGTTGGCTGAATCGGTCATGGGGTCCCTTGTGTTTCAAAACCACTTGGGGGCCAAACTGCCCGATTCAAGGGCCTTGCGCGTTGACTCAGGTCAACGCAAAGAACGAGGCAGGATCAACGCGCTGGTGGACGACGCGGTGCCATTGGGGCACGACCAGCCAAGTGACGGAAGCTGATGCGGCCTTTGCTCAAGTCATAAGGCGAGAGCTCGAGCGTCACACGGTCACCCGCCAAAATGCGGATGTGGTTCTTGCGCATCTTGCCGGCGGAATAGGCGATCAATTGGTGGCCGTTGTCCAGCGTCACGCGAAAACGCGTATCGGGCAAGACTTCGTTGACCACGCCCATCAGTTCAATCAGTTCTTCTTTAGCCATTTAAAACGTCTTTCTCAAAGCAGGATCGGTTTGGAGGTCTGGCGCTCTACCCACAACATGCCTTCATCGAGGGCGTATTGGCTGGCGGCGGCAGGGGTTGCAAATTCGGGCACAAAGCGCATCACGCGGTCAGTGCTGGCACTGCCGCGGCCACTGGCCACGGACACTTGAGCGCCAAATGCGCCATTGGGCAAAGCCCTGGAGCACGGTTGAATTCGGAATTTTCCCATGGAGATGGGTTGGTGTGAACAATATGAAATAGTCATGTATTTTAACGAAGGGGGTCGAACCGCTTTTTTCGGCCCTCTTGGGGGCTGTGCAGCGGCACGGGTCTTGGCATGTCCTGCTGCCAAAAAACGCCCCCGATATGCAGCCCCAAGGGGTCTGCCATAGAACATCACCGTGCAGAGGTGCGTCAAAAGGAAGCAAAAAATCGTCTAAGCCCAGCTCGATATGAGCATGGCGGGCGATGTGCACAGTGGAGGACAAGACTGGCATCCCTCTGCCGGGATGCGCTATCGGCTCTGGAAGAGCGAGATGGGCATAAGTCGCCAATGGCGTGCCGCACTGTACCACGTTC
>JAGNVG010000056.1 GCA_017986605.1 Limnohabitans sp. | reverse complement strand
GCGTCAGTTTCCATGTAGCACTGGTACAGCTTCTTGAAGATGTCCACGGCTTGAGCGGTGGAGTCAGCAGGCATGCCAATGGCGTCTGCAATCTTCTTGGCTTGTGCATCGCCCAATCCAGTCAACGGGTCGATGAACTCGGTGATGATTTTTTCTGGGGTGCTGTGGGCAACTTCTTCAATGTCCATACCGCCTTCGCTCGAAGCGATGAAAGCAATCTTTTGAGTTGCACGGTCAGTCACGACGGACACGTAATATTCTTTGTTGATGTCCGCGCCGTCTTCGATGTACAGGCGACGGACTTTTTGGCCTTCGGGGCCAGTTTGGTGGGTCTTGAGCTGCATGCCCAGGATCTCGCCAGAGATGCGCTTGACGTCTTCAATGGTCTTGGCCACTTTAACGCCGCCGCCCTTGCCACGGCCACCGGCGTGGATCTGGGCCTTGACCACCCAAACGGGGCCGCCCAGTTTTTGAGCGGCTTCAACCGCCTCTTGAACTGTGAATGCTGGAATGCCGCGGGGTACTGGCACGCCGAATTGACGCAAGATTTCCTTGCCTTGGTACTCGTGAATCTTCATGAGGGTCTTCTCTCAGAGGGTAGTTGATTGACCGGTCCGCTGGGGTGATTCACCCGCCAGCAGGCTCTGGACACTGCAGCGTGCGACTGTATCATGCTGCAATGCACCAATGCTGATCCTTGCGTCTTACATTGACTTGACGTTGGACGCAGGATTTTTTGAGAAAGTAATACCCATGGCCAAAATATTCATCGATGGCGAAGCTGGCACCACTGGTTTGCAGATTCGCGAGCGCTTGGCGCTGATGCCCCAGATCGAGGTCTTGAGCATCGATCCGGCCCGCCGCAAAGACCCCGAGGCCAAGCGCGAGTTGATGGCCGCTGCCGATTTGGTGGTGCTGTGCTTGCACGACGATGCCGCCATCGAGTCGGTGGCCATGATCGACAGCCTGCCCGGGCGAAAGCCACGCATTGTGGACGCCTCGACCGCCCACCGTTGCCACCCGGACTGGGTGTTTGGTTTTCCAGAATTGGCTGCAGACCAATTGGCCGCTGTGCGCCAAGCCCAGCGAGTGGCCAACCCCGGCTGCTATGCCACGGGGGCCATCTCGATCCTGCGTCCTTTGGTGGATGCGGGCCTGATGCCTCGTGACTTTCCGGTCTGTTTGCCTTCAGTGAGTGGTTACTCTGGTGGCGGCAGAACCATGATCGAGGATTACGAGTCAGGCAAAGCCCCGCTGTTTGAAGCCTATGCCTTGGGCCTCAAGCACAAACACATTCCTGAAATCATGCGCTACACCGGGCTGACTTGCCGCCCCTTGTTTGTGCCGGCGGTGGGTAATTTCCGTCAAGGTATGTTGGTTCAGCTGCCCCTGCATCTGGACACTTTGCCAAGTCAACCCACGGGCGCAGACGTGCACGAGGCTTTGCGTGCGCACTACGCCGCAAGCCAAGAGGCGGGTGGTTGGGTCAGTGTGCTGCCGGCTACGGCTGACGCCAAGCTCGACGCCACTGCACTGAACGACACCAACAAGCTGGAAATCCGGGTGTTTGCCAACGAAGAAGCCCGTCATGCTGTGGTCATTGCCCGTTTGGACAACCTCGGCAAGGGTGCCAGCGGCGCGGCGGTGCAAAACATCCAATTGATGTTGGGTTTGTAATTCACCCGAAAACGACTTGCAGGGTTCGTCCTGCACCAATAGGCCCCAGCTTGTGAATGCAGGGGCCTTTCAAAGGCTCAGATGTCTTCGTCTGCGCCCTGCACGATTTTTCGCACGACCTCGGCTTGAAACCCGCGTGTCATTAAAAAGCGAATTTGCTTGGCCCGCTCATTCGGGTCGGCTGCAGGCCGGTCAAATTTTTTGCGCCAGACGGCCAGTGCGCGGCTGAATTCGGTCTCGCGCAACCCCTCCATCGCAGCGGTCACGGCTTCGCCCGACAGACCTTTGGCGGCCAGCTCTTGCTTGACACGTGCTGCACCCAGCTTGCTCGAGCGGCGGTGCACGACCGACTCGATGGCTCGCCCGTCGTTGATGAAGTCCCGTGCTTGCAACTCGTCCAGTGCTTTGGCCAGCTCGCCGGGCACTTCTTCGTGCTGGGCCAGTTTGCGTTCCAGCTCAGTGCGCGAGTGTTCACGCTGGCTCAAAAGGCGCAGGGCGCGCCCCTTGAGCGAGGGTTGAAAGCCGGGCTTGTTCAAGCTGGGTCTCTTCGCAAAGGCCGCTTATTCGCCTTTGGGCTCGGCAATGGCCGACTCCAACAAGCGGATGCCCAGCGATTCGCGAACCTTGTTTTCGATTTCCCGGGCCAGGGCTGGGTTTTCGCGCAAAAACTCGCGGGCGTTGTCGCGGCCTTGGCCGATTTTTTCGCCCTGGTAGGCGTACCAAGCGCCCGATTTGTCGACGATCTTGGCGGTCACGCCCATGTCGATGACCTCGCCTTCTCGGCTGATGCCCTCGCCAAACAGGATGTCAAACTCGGCCGTCTTGAAGGGCGGTGCCACTTTGTTTTTGACCACTTTGACCTTGGTCTCGTTGCCAATCGCGTCGTCACCCTTTTTGATGGTACCGGTGCGGCGAATGTCCAAACGCACCGAGGCGTAGAACTTGAGCGCGTTGCCGCCAGTGGTGGTTTCGGGGCTGCCAAACATCACGCCGATCTTCATGCGGATCTGGTTGATGAAGATGACGGTGCAGTTGGTCTTTTTGATGGTGGCGGTGAGCTTGCGCAGGGCCTGGCTCATTAAACGGGCTTGCAGGCCGGGCAGGCTGTCGCCCATGTCGCCTTCAATTTCGGCCTTGGGGGTCAAGGCAGCGACAGAGTCGATGACGACCAAGTCGACCGCGCCGGAGCGCACCAGGCTGTCCACGATTTCCAAGGCCTGCTCGCCGGTGTCGGGCTGGCTGACCAGCAGGTCTTGCAGGTTGACGCCCAGGTTTTGGGCGTATTGCACGTCCAGGGCATGCTCGGCGTCTACAAAGGCGCAAGTGCCGCCCAGGCGTTGCATTTCGGAGATGACCTGCAGGGTCAAGGTGGTTTTGCCCGAGGACTCAGGGCCGTAAATCTCGATCACACGGCCACGGGGCAGGCCACCCACGCCCAAGGCGATGTCCAAGCCCAAAGAGCCGGTGGAGACCACTTGGATGTCGGCGATGGCTTCGCCTTCGCCCAGACGCATGATGGTGCCTTTGCCAAATTGTTTTTCAATCTGGGCTAGGGCGGCTTGCAGGGCTTTGGACTTTTCGCTGTTGTCGTCGCTCATGAAAATCTCCTTGAATATCAATGGGTTGGGGCACCGGGTTCAGCAGGAAAGTGCTGTTTACTGGATGCGTGAACAGTACTGTAAACGAGCTGTATAAACATGTAAACACTATTTTTGGTCAGTTTGCCTTATCATTTACAGATGATCGAAATTGCGACTCCATGGCCCGTGGTGGACGGTGCTTTGCACGATGACCGTTGGCGGCAGACCCATTTGGGCCGGTTGTTGGGCCATGCCATGCGCCGCTTTGACGAGCGCGTGCTGCACCTGATGGCGGGCAACGAAGGTGTGCCATTGGCCTTGGCCAATCTGGCCGCACGCGACCAGATCAGTGCTGCACACGTGCACATCACGCGGCACCTGGCCCTGGAGGGGTCACGCCTGACCGATCTCGCCCGTGCGGCGGGTATGAGCAAACAGGCCATGGGCGATTTGGTGGATCAATGCACGGCTTGGGGACTGGTGCAACGAGAGCCGGATTTGTCGGATGCTCGAGCTCGGCGTGTGGTGTTCACGCCTGTGGGGCTGGTTTGGTTGCAGGCCTTCAAGGAAGCGGTGGCACAAGCGGAGGCGGAGTTCCGTGAGGCGGTGGGCAAGGATGTGGCCACTGTGGTGGCATTGGGTTTGGAAGCCTATGCGCACTGAAAGAAAGCCGCCATAGCCGTCATGTCGCCCACACCGGATCGAGCATGCGCCTTAAATGCCCCCACGCCAGACACTAGAATTGCAATATTCCGGACTAAAAATGACGGAACGAGCCGCACCCACAAAACAGGAGACAGACATGCGAATTCTGATAGCCGAAGACGATCAGGTGCTTGCCGATGGATTGCTGCGCACATTGCGCAGTGCAGGTGCGGCGGTGGACCACGTGGCCAGTGGCAGTGAGGCCGATGCGGCCTTGATGACCAACAACGAATTCGATTTGTTGATTCTCGATCTGGGTCTGCCCAAAATGCATGGACTGGAAGTCCTCAAGCGCTTGCGTTCGCGGGGCTCCACATTGCCGGTGCTGATTCTGACGGCGGCCGACAGCGTTGAAGAGCGTGTCAAAGGCCTTGACTATGGCGCGGACGATTACATGGCCAAGCCCTTCAGTCTGCAAGAGCTTGAAGCGCGTGTGCGTGCACTCACGCGACGTGGCATGGGTGGGGCCACATCGCAAATCAAGCACGGCCCCTTGATCTATGACCAATCCGGTCGCGTGGCCACCATTGACGGCAAGATGGTCGAGTTGTCGGCCCGCGAATTGGGTTTGCTGGAAGTCTTGTTGCAACGTGCGGGTCGTTTGGTCAGCAAAGACCAGTTGGTTGAACGCCTGTGCGAGTGGGGCGAAGAGGTCAGCAACAACGCGATCGAGGTGTACATCCATCGTCTGCGCAAAAAGATTGAAAAAGGCCCGATCCGCATCGCCACCGTCCGTGGCTTGGGCTACTGCCTCGAAAAAATCCCTGGCTGAGCGCCCGGTGATTTGACACGCGCCACGCCAAAGTCAAGGATGCCGCCGCCATGAAGTCCCGCGGCTGGAATGTACGGATCTTCAAGCGGGAACAACGTTCTTTGTTTGGTGAAATCCTCGACTGGATGCTCACCCCGTTGCTCCTCTTGTGGCCCATCAGCTTGGCGCTGACCTGGTTGGTGGCGCAAGGCTTGGCGAACAAGCCGTTTGACCGGGCGCTGGTCTACAACGTGCAGGCCCTGGCCCAGCAGGTCAAGCTCGGGCCAGACAAACGCGTTCAATTCAATTTGCCCCAGCCTGCCAGTGAATTGCTGCGGGCTGACGAGACCGACTTGGTTTATTACCAAGTGCGCGGTGGACATCAAGAACACTTGAGTGGTGAGCGTGATTTGCCATTGCCCCCAGAGGACCAGGATAAAGGCAGCAGCTATGAGGTGCACATCCGCGATGACGAAATGCGTGGATTTGAGGTGCGTGTGGCCTACACCTGGATACGTCTGGACGCCGACGGCAAGCATCCGGCATTGGTGCAGGTGGCCGAGACGCGTGAAAAACGCTCGGTCCTCGCCGCGGAGATCATCAAAGGGGTGATGTTGCCCCAGTTTGCCTTGTTGCCTCTGGCGGTTTTGCTGGTGTGGCTGGCGCTGGTGCGTGGCATCAAGCCTTTGTCTGAGCTGGAAGAGCGTATCCGTGCACGCAAGCCCGATGACCTGAGTCCACTCGATGACAAGGCGGTGCCGATGGAGGTGGCGCCGCTGGTTGTGTCGGTGAATGATTTGCTTGAGCGCCTCAAGGACTCGATCGTCACGCAAAAGCGTTTTTTGGCCGATGCAGCGCATCAGCTCAAAACCCCCTTGGCGGGTTTGCGCATGCAGGCTGATTTGGCGCAGCGATCGGACTCCAGCGAAGAAGATCTGAAAAAGTCGCTGAAGCAAATTGGCCGAGCCAGCGTGCAAGCCACACACACGGTCAATCAGTTGTTGTCGCTCGCCCGCGCGGAGGGTGGTGGCACCCATGTGCCCCAGCAAAGCTGTGACATGGTGCTGCTGGCCAGCGAAGTCATACAAGACTGCCTGCCCCGCGCGATGGACAAAGGCCTGGATTTGGGCTACGAAGGCGTGGACGCCGGAACCGCAGGTGCCAGCGTGCAAGGCAACCCCACATTGCTCAAGGAAATGGTTCGGAATCTGGTCGAAAATGCGATCCACTACACGCCCAACACACCCGAACATCCGGGCGTGGTCACGGTACGCGTTTTGGTGGACCCGTACAGCAAAACCCTGGTGATGCAGGTAGAAGACAACGGCTTGGGTATTCCGTTGGCGGAGCGTGATTTGGTGTTCCAGCCGTTTTACCGCGCATTGGGCACCAATGTGGACGGCTCGGGTTTGGGCTTGCCCATCGTCAAGGAAATTGCGCAGCAACACGGAGCTACGGTCACTGTGGATGCGGCACAACCTGGGCAGACCCCGCCAGGGGCCTGCTTCACTTTGCGCTTCAACGCACCCGTTTGATCGTCAGCCCCACTGGCTCAGTGGGGCCGTGTCTGCGGCGACGTGCCTGAAGCGCCTGTCAAGACTTCAAGCGGGCTTGCCCATGTCCAGTTGCAAGCGTTCACGCTCAATGACACGGGCCACAGCGGGTTCAGAAGCCACTTTTTGCACAAAGGCCCACAGTTCGGGGTGTTCTGCGGGCGTGATGCCGGCCATCGTGCCCCAGCGGGCAAAGGTCAGGCTGTAGGCGTCCAAGGGGCCAAAGTGCTCACCCGACAGCCAAGTGTGGCCTTTGGCGGTTGCCGCCAACACCAACGACTGCAACTCGCCCAGCATGCCGCGGAACAATTGCGTGTTGTAAGGCTTGAGCGCGGCTTGCACATCGGGCATGTCCGAGAACTTCTGCGGCATGAAGATGTGCGTGAAGGTGGGGTGCACCGTGTTGTTCATCCATGCCAGTGTCGAGATGGTTTGCGCGCGGGCCATGGCTTCCTTGGGCAAGAAACCGGCTTGTGGAAAGAGTTGGTCAAGATGCAAGACGATGGCCACGATTTGCGTGATCGCCTGACCGTTGTTCACCAGCACAGGCACTTGGCCGCGTGGATTGAGGGCTTTGTAATCGTCGCTGTTTTGTTCGCCTTTGTGCAGTTTGACCATGCTGGCTTCAAATTCGGCGCCACTCATCTCCAGCAACACATGGGGGACGAAAGAACAGGCGCCGGGGGCGAAATAAAGTTTCAGGCTCATCCAAATTTCCGTTCGAGGGTCCAAGGTGGTTTAGGGGGCTTTGCCAGGGGCAAAAGGGCTCACAGGCGTCGAACCCTCGGGTGCAGGGCTGGCGGCTGCGGAGCTTTCCGTTTGGGCGGATGAGGCAGCCAGACGTTGGGCCGCCACGGCAGGGGTTTCGATGGTCAGGCCCTCGGGGCGAATCTGGTTCAGCACGCGCTCAGGTTCGCGTGCGCTGTTGGGGCTCCAGCCCCAGCGGGCAAAGGTGTCCCATTGCCAAGCGAGTGTGGCCACATTCAAAAACACCAAAAGGGCGATCAGCCAACGTGTCAGGGTCATGGGTTTGTTGCAGGAAAGGGGCGCACGCTCACCTCGGCGCTGTGGATTTCATGTAAACCGGTCTCGGTTTGCAGGCGCAAAGCGCCGATGGGACTGACCCCTTGTGCCGTGCCGATTTGGCCGTCGCTGGTGTGCACCCGCCGACCTTTGAGCACATCACGCGACTCAAACCGATTTTGCAGTGGTCCGAAGCCGTCGCGCTCAAACGCCAGCAGTGCCTGAATCAAGGGTGCAACCACGCGTGCAAGGCACTCAGGTGCCGTCAGCTCTGGCAACAGTTCGGTGAGTGCAGCGGGCGCGGTGTTCAAACCTTCAGCGGGACGCGATCGGATGTTCAGGCCTACCCCCACCACCACCTGGCTGCGGCCGCCCATGCTGGCCGCCTCTACCAAGATGCCGCCGAGCTTGCGGTCCTGAAACCACAAATCGTTCGGCCACTTCAGGCCCACATCGGGGTGCAGACTTTCTGCGAGGCTCAAACCCACGGCCAAAGACAGCCCCGACCAGTCCTGAGGTTTCAGCCCAAGGCTGAGAGAAAAAGTCAGCGAATCGCCGACCTGGCTTTGCCAAACACGGCCCATGCGGCCTCGCCCGGCGGTTTGGTGCTCGGCAACCAGCAGTGTGGGTTCGTGCTGCCCGGCGCGCGTTCGGCGCATGAGTTCACTGTTGCTCGAATCGATTTCGGGCAAGACCTCCACTGTGAAGTCGGGCAACAGGGGGTACACCTGTTCCCAAACAGCTTCAGCAGGCCAAGGCGTGGGCGAGATCATTCCGAGTTGGTGATTCAAGCCTTGGTGGCCTTGGAAGATTTGGTTTTTTCCTTGCCTTTGGCTTTGGACTTGCCTGTCGCCTTGGCCTTGGTTTTGCCCTTCGCTTTCACCTTGGCATCTGCCTTGAGTTTGGCTTCGGCCTTCGGTTTGTCTTTGGGCTTGACCTTGGCTTTTTGCTGGCTCGGGATTTTGGGCGTTGCGGGGCGGCGCTTGGGCGACAGCAGGGTGCCACGGCAATTGGCGCTGCCGCACCAGCAAGGGTATTCGGCCTTGAGCTTCTTGGTGTAAGGCTCGTCGATGATCAGGCCGTAGTCGTAGTTCAGCTCTTCACCGGCCAAGATGTTGCGGATGGCCTTGATGAAAATGCGGTCGTTTTCTTCGTCGGCTTCGCAGTTGGGGTTGCAGCTGTGGTTGATCCAGCGCGAAGAGTTGCCGCCGTGCAGCGCATCGATCACCCGGTCTTCGTTCACATGGAAGTAGAAGGTGTGGTTCGGGTCATTCGGGTCGTGTGGGTGGCGGTCTTGCGCCTCGTCCCAGCTGATGACCTCGCCCACGTACTCAATCAGGGTCTCGCCTTCGGCCAAGTCTTGCAGGGCAAACACGCCCTTGCCGTGCACGCCGGAGCGGCGAACCTGGATGCGTTTGCCGGATGCGCTCGGCTTGGAGCGGCTGGGGGAAGAAACAGGGGTTTTGGCCACGGCGTTAAAAATTTGTTATGGTGAATTCATGTGGGCGTGCGCGTGAGCGCGTGCCCGGGCGCGTGCGCACACGCGAGACAACGGATTGTAATGACATGAAGACATTGGTAATTGCAGAGAAGCCTTCGGTGGCTCAAGACATCGTCAAAGCCTTGACGCCGACTTCCGGCAAGTTCGAGAAACACGACGACCATTTTGAAAACGACACCTACGTCGTGACCAGCGCTGTGGGCCACCTGGTGGAGATCCAGGCCCCCGAGCAATACGACGTGAAACGCGGCAAGTGGAGCTTTGCCAACCTGCCCGTGATTCCGCCGCACTTTGACCTGAAGCCCGTTGACAAGACCAAGAGCCGCTTGACGGCCGTGGTCAGGCAAGCCAAGCGCAAAGACGTGAACGCCCTCATCAACGCCTGTGACGCGGGTCGCGAAGGGGAGCTGATCTTTCGTTTGATCGAACAATACGCCGGTGGCACCAAGACCCTGGACAAACCCGTGCAGCGCCTGTGGCTGCAGTCCATGACGCCACAAGCCATCCGCGACGGCTTTGACAGCCTGCGCAGCAACCAACAAATGCAGGGCTTGGCCGACGCCGCCCGCAGCCGTTCCGAGGCCGACTGGCTGGTGGGCATCAACGGCACCCGCGCCATGACCGCCTTCAACTCGCGCGATGGTGGCTTTTTCTTGACCACGGTGGGCCGGGTGCAAACGCCCACGCTGGCCGTGGTGGTCGAGCGCGAAGAGCAGATCCGCAAATTTGTGAGCCGCGACTACTGGGAAATCCACGCCGAGTTCGGTGCTGCGGCGGGCACTTACGCTGGCAAGTGGTTTGACCCTGCCTGGAGAAAAGAAGAAGACGCCGAAAAGAAGGCCGACCGCAAATGGACCGCACAAGAGGCGCAAGCCATTGTGGAGGCGGTGCGCGGCCAAAAAGCCAGCGTGACCGAAGAGGCCACACCCACCACGCAGGCCAGCCCCGGCCTGTTCGACCTGACCAGCTTACAGCGCGAGGCCAACGGCAAGTTCGGCTTCTCGGCCAAGACCACGCTGGCGCTGGCCCAAAGTCTTTACGAACGCCACAAGGCCCTGACCTACCCGCGTACCGACTCGCGTCACCTGCCCGAAGACTACGTGCCCGTGGCCAAACAGACCTTTGAAATGCTGGCCGACAGCGGCATGAAGCACTTGGCCCCACACGCCCTCACAGCGCTCAACAACAGCTATGCGCGCAAGATCCCGCGCGTGTTCGACAACAAAAAGGTCTCGGACCACTTCGCCATCATCCCCACGCTGCAAGCGCCCAGTGGCTTGTCCGAGGCCGAACAAAAACTGTACGACCTGGTGGTGCGTCGTTTCATGGCGGTGTTCTTCCCCAGCGCCGAATACCAAGTCACCACCCGCATCAGCGTGGCCGCGGGCCACAGCTTCAAGACCGTGGGCAAGGTGCTGGTCAAACCCGGCTGGCTCGCCATCTATGGCAAAGAAGCTGCGGCCGAAGTCGAAGACGCCAAAGACGGTGACAAAGGCCAGAACCTGGTGCCTGTCCAGCCCGGCGAACAAGTCGGCGTGGAGTCGGTCGAGGCCAAAGGCCTGAAGACACGCCCACCGGCACGCTACTCAGAAGCCACGCTGCTGGGCGCCATGGAAGGCGCAGGCAAGATGGTCGACGACGATGAGTTGCGCGAAGCCATGCAGGAAAAAGGCCTGGGCACGCCAGCTACCCGCGCGGCCATCATCGAAGGCCTGATCAATGAAAAATACATGCTGCGTGAAGGCCGCGAGATGATCCCGACGGCCAAGGCCTTCCAGCTCATGACGCTCTTGCGCGGTTTGGGTGTGGAGGAACTCTCCAAGCCCGAGTTGACGGGCGAGTGGGAATACAAGCTGGCCCAGATGGAGCAAGGCAAATTGAGCCGAGCGACCTTCATGGCCGAGATCGCGGCCATGACCGAGCACATCGTCAAGAAGGCCAAGGAATACGACCGCGACACCGTGCCCGGTGACTACGCCACCGTGACCACGCCTTGCCCCAACTGTGGCGGTGTGGTGAAAGAAAACTACCGCCGATACACCTGCACCGGGGCTGACGGCGCGAGCGACGGTTGCGGTTTCTCGTTTGGCAAATCGCCTGCGGGCCGCACCTTTGAACAAGCCGAGGTCGAGCAGTTCATGCGCGACAAAAAAATCGGCCCACTGGAAGGCTTCCGCTCCAAGGCCGGTTGGCCCTTCGTGGCCGAGATGGCGCTCAAGTACAACGAAGAAGAAAAGAACTGGAAGCTCGAATTCGACTTTGGCGACGACAAGAAGAACGAAGAGAGCGGCGAGATTGTCGAGTTCACCGACGAAGCGTTGGGCGCTTGCCCCAAGTGCGGCAGCCCGGTGCACGAGCATGGCAGCAACTACGTGTGCAGCAAAGCCGTGCCCACGAACGAACAACCCACACCGAGCTGCGACTTCAAGACCGGCAAAATCATCTTGCAACAACCCGTCGAACGAGAGCAGGTCGTCAAATTGTTGGCCACTGGCAAGACCGATTTGCTGGACAAATTCGTGAGCAACCGCACGCGCCGCAGCTTCAAGGCCATGCTGGCGTGGAACCCCGAAGAGGGCAAAGTGGCGTTTGAGTTTGAGCAGCGTGAAGGCGGCAAGAAATACCCGCCCCGCAAGACGGCAGCCAAAAAGACGCCCTTTGGCAAAGTGGCGGTGAAGAAGGCCGCAGCCAAAGCACCTGCGGCCAAAAAAGCAGTCAAGACGGCCGCCCCCAAAGCGCCCCGCAAAGCTGCGGTGGGCACCTTGAAGCCCAGCGCTTCACTGGCCGCCGTGATCGGTGACGGCACTTATGCCCGCACTGAGGTGGTCAAGAAAATCTGGGACTACATCAAGGCCAACAACTTGCAGGACCCGGCAGACAAGCGTTCGATCAAGGCCGACGGCAAACTGCAGGCCGTGTTTGGCAAGGACAGTGCCACCATGTTCGAGCTGGCCGGGATCATTGGCAAGCACCTGAGTTGAGTTGGCGTATGCGGTCCTGAAAAATGCCACGCCAGTCGTGGCATTTTTCTTTGGGGGCTGACATCCATGCAAGCCACGATTTGGGCAGCGTTTCGTTGGTGCTTTTGCCCTCAGGGCGCGTGCAGCACCAGCTTCACGGGCAAGGCATCCAACAGGGGCTTGATCGCTGCCCACGCAGCAGCAGGCGTGGCGCGGGCGTCCACGGCCACAGGAGCATCACCCACCGCGTGCACTTGCGGCCATGACGCAGAGGGTGTTTGCAAGGGTGTCAGCACCTGATGAATCAGGCCCTGCACCACCGCCGCTGTGGCCAGTGTGCGCAACTCGGGTTTGTAAATTTTGCCGACGTTGGTCACGGGCATGCGTTCAAGGATGGTGATGCTCTTGGGTTTAGCGGGGGCTTCGTCCACACCCTCGGCGGTGAAGGCCAGCAGCGCGGCTTCGCTCACCTGTGCGCCTGCCTTGAGCGTGGCAAACGCCACGGGCAACTCACCCGCATAGGCATCGGGGGCACCCACGGCAGCGCACAACTCCACGGCGGGGTGCGACCCCAAGGCGTCTTCGATCACTTTGGGGTCGATGTTGTGGCCCCCACGGATGATCAAATCCTTGGCGCGACCCGACAAATTGAGTCGGCCTTGTTCGTCGATGAAGCCCACATCGCCGGTGATGAGCCAGCCGTCTGGCGTGAAGCTGCGTGCAGTTTCTGCCGCATCCAGATAGCCCGAAAACAGATTCGGTCCTTGGTAAAGCACCATGCCTTTTTCGCCCGCAGGCAGGTCTACGCTGGTGGCTTGGCCATCGCTGTTCAAGGCCGCGATGCGCACCTTGGCATGCGGCAGTGGCCAGCCCACACAGCCTGCAGGTGCGCTCAGGCCCGGTGGTGCCACGGTGCTCAGGCCGGCCGTCTCGGTCATGCCCAGGCTTTCGTTGATCTGCAAGCCAAAAGTCTGCTCAAAGCGCTGCGCCAGCTCGGGCGGCAGTGGCGCAGCCCCGGTGCGCACCGCACGCATGCGAGAAATGTCTGCCCCGTTCAGTGGCACACCCGCCAATGCAGCCAGCACCGTGGGCACGCCCGACATCAGTGTGCAGTGGTGGTGCTCGGCCAGTCGCCAGTAGTTTTTCACCACTTCGCGGTTGCGAAACAGCGCATCGGTCGGAATGATCACATGCATGCCGATGGCCAGAGAACACAGCGCGCCAGGCAGCACGCCGGCCACATGGAACAGTGGGTAACCGTTGATCGTGACATCGTTGGCGCGAAAGCCCTGCATGCTGGCGTTGGCCCAGGCAGTGAAGACTTGTGCGCCGTGGCTGTGCCTTGCCAGTTTGGGCGCACCGGTGGTGCCGCCAGTGTGGAAGTAAGCCGCGATGTCGCTCGGCTGGAAGACCCGCTCGCTCAGCAGTTGGTCACTGACTTGTTGCTGGCGCAGGGCATGAAAGTCCTCTGTGCCGTGCGGCAGATCGGGTGCCAAGGGGGCACCCTCCGGGTGAACCAGCAACACGGTTTCCAAGTCGGGCAATTGGGCTTGCAGTCGCAGCGCTTTTTCACGCAGGTGGCTGTCATCGTCTACGCCGTGGGCGATCAGCACTTTGGCTTGGCTGGCGCGCAGCAGAGACAGCAGTTTGTCTTCGCTCAACAAAGGGTTGAGCGGTTGCACAATGCCCCCCGCCTCGCCCCCCCACAAGGCCAGGTGGTAGGCCAGTCCGCCGGGCAGCAAGATGGCCACCACGTCTTGTGGGCCCAGGTGCAGGCTGTGCAGCAAATTGGCCGTCTGGTGAATGCCTTGCAGCAAGCTTCGGTAAGACCAGGTGGTTGCGGGGCCGCCGGGCGCACCTGTGTGTAAAAACGTGAGCGCGGACTGCTCTGCGTGGGCCTCGGCACTGGCGCGAATCAGGTCGTAAGTGCTGGGCCAGGGTATGGCTTGGTTCAGTGGAGTGGCCTCGATGCGGTGAATGTCAGCGAGGGATTGAACGGGAGATGAAACGGTCAGGTGCATGCGCGATGGTAGCCAGAGGCTGGCCCGTGCTTTGTCACACAAGTGGCAAAGCACGGGCGTTTTCAAACCGCCAGCGTCATCAGGCTGGCATTCCCGCCCGCAGCGGCTGTGTTGGTGCTGATGCTGCGCTCGCTCACCAGGCGTGCCAGTGGCACGGCGGCATCGCCCGGGCTCAGGGCTGTGAGCGTGACGATGGCCCCCGGGCGCTGGGCCAGTTGTGTTTGCCAGTGCAGCGTGGTGGCGGCGTCGCCGTGCAGCAGGGCCGCATCCACCGGCTGGCCATGGCGGGGGTCTTCCAGCGTCACCTGGCTTTGCACGGCTGCAGGCAGTTGTGCATGTTGCGCTTGTGCGCTCAGGGGCCACACCGCGCGACTGCCCACGGCCAGCACGGCGGCCAATTGGGTCAGGCGGTCGGCATCAGCCCCGGGTTGCTCGCCCGTCAGGCACAGCACCCGCGCGCGGGCTTGCACGCGGTAGACATTGCGCTCGCCCGTGGGGCCGCTCAAGGTGGCTTGCAGGCCCGCCGGGCTGGCCGCTGCAAACTGCGCACAGGCATGCGCAAGCGGCAGACGGCCTTGGGCCACCGCCCAGTCGTGCAGGGCTTGCAGCGCAAGGGGGGGCTGGGGCAGCGCGGCCGCGCCACTGGCTTGCACGCTGCGCAAGGCGGCGTTTTGCGGGCAACGTGCCAACAATCGCAAAAGGTACAGCGGCCCACCCGCCTTGGGGCCGGTGCCTGACAAGCCTTCGCCACCAAAAGGCTGCACGCCCACCACCGCGCCCACCATGTTGCGGTTCACGTAGACATTGCCCGCGTGGCTGTGGTCAATGACTTGCGAGATGGTTTCTTCGATGCGCGAATGCACGCCCAGCGTGAGCGCATAGCCGGTGTCGTGGATGGCTTGCAGCAACGCGGGCAGTTCACGGCGGGCATAACGCACGATGTGCAGCACCGGGCCGAAGACCTCGCGCTGCAGTTGTGAAATGCGGTCGATCTCGATCAAGGTGGGCTGCACATAAGTGCCTGCGGGCAAGGTGTTGGGTTGGTTGGCACTGATGCGGTGCACGGTACAACCCGCTTGCTGCATGGCATTCACATGCGCTTCGATGCCAGTGCGTGCCCGCTCGTCGATCACAGGCCCCACGTCCACGGCCAGGTGCGCGGGCGCACCCATGCGGATTTCGGCCATCGCGCCTTGCAGCATCTCGACCAAGCGGTCGGCCACATCGTCCTGCACACACAGCACGCGCAGGGCCGAGCAGCGCTGACCTGCGGCTTCAAAAGCCGAGGCCATGGCATCCTGCACCACCTGCTCCAGCAGGGCCGATGAATCCACCACCATGCAGTTTTGCCCGCCTGTCTCGGCGATCAGCGGCACGGGCTGTCCATGCGCGTTCAGGCGCTCGGCCAGCGCTGCTTGCAGCACGCGCGCGGTCTCGGTGGAGCCGGTGAACATCACGCCTTGCACGCGGGCGTCGCACACGAGTGGCATACCCACCTCGCGGCCCTGGCCTGGCAGCAGTTGCACAGCGGC